>NZ_JBOFMC010000250.1:0-15814 GCF_051658185.1 Shewanella sp.
TCTAGGCTCGCAAATCCCCGCCGTCGGCTGACACCGGCAAACGAAACTTACCCCATACTGTTGGACACACGTCTCACGGCTTTCTCATGGTTATCCCGATGGTTTTATCAAACTGATGGCTTTATCAAAATAATGCCCTTTGTTTGATAAGTTAACGCTGGGGGAATGCTCCCCCACTAAATCCCCAATTGATCCAGCAAGTCCTCGGCATCGACATGATCTGATGTGCTATTACTGCTGTTGATATCCGTCGATTTGTGCACCACTTTTTGCCAAGGGGAAACAGGGTTGACACTGTGATGCTTTGCTGTGGCGCTCTGCCCTTGTCCATGTTGCTCAAGCAGGCTATCGGGATCGAATTCTTCATCATATTCAAATTGATCTAACTTAATAAATTCGGTTTTATCCATGGCAAATTCGAGATAAAAAATATGATTATTTTCGGTCTTGAAAGAGACTCGCTTCGCCATCGGCTCATCAAGATTCGCGTCGATAGAAATGGTCAGCTCTTTGTTAATAGTTAACATTTTCGGCTGACTTTGGCTAATGGAGGTTTGTAATTCCTTCGACACTTTACGAATAAAGTCCCCCAGAATTTGATTCATGAGCTCCCCCATCACATTACCGACTTCGTCGGAGGTATGCGTAAAAGCTAACTCAGCCTCAGGCATCCCCATATTGAGCATGTAACGGCGATAGATTTCAATCGCCGCCTCGGCAGAAAAATTGATCACCACTAATCCCGAAAACCCGCCATCAAAAATCGAAAAACAACCCAGATCGGGTTTTAGACGAGTGCGGGTAATGCTTTGCACCATACCGGCATGGCTCACATTGCTGGCGCTTGTACTCGATAAAACATGGGCCACGGAGTGGCATAATTTTAATAAGATATCATCGGATGTCACAATCATATTGGTAGTCATAGGGGTTTCTCAAACCGGATTATGGAGTAATCTTGCGCGTAAATGTCCAAAAAATCAAAATTAAAACAATTGATTAGCACAATATAATATGAAAACTCCGCAAACATGCTTTAAATTTTTGATCTTTAATCACTTATTTTTATCGACCATTGTACTATCAGACTTGCCCAGCTCAGACTCAAGACAGGCCGAGATCGCCAAGGCGTTAACATTAGCTAAACCCTCACACAAACGACATTTTTGCCAAAAACTCGATTTAAGTTCAATATTTTGCATCATTTTTAACGTGACCAATTCAATTAACCAACATGGCCGGGTATATTGACGCTCTTAAATGTGAGCAGCTAAGGAGCATCGATGATCACTTTTTTGCGTCAATTCACTATTTTGCAAAGATTAATGATGATGTTAATGCTGGCGGCCATTGGGACCGTCTGTTTTGCCAGCTTCTCGATAAAAGAACAATACGATAATTTAGTCACCCAAAAATGGTTGCAGATCGATGGTCAATTAAACTCCATCTTAAGTGTGATTGACGTCTTTCGTCAGCAAGCCCTCACCCAAAATGCTAATCAAGCGCAACAAGCCGCTAGCGCATTAATTCAACAAACCCGTTATGGCAATCAGGGATACTTTATTATTATCGATGATAGCAATCAGTTCCTCGCCCATGGCGATAACGCCGCGCTGATTGGCACTTCAGCCCTCACCTATCGCTTAGCAGACGGCAGTACGCCTTTTGCCACTATGTTGCCCCTCGCCCGTAAGTTTGGCAAAACCACCTTAGAGCATCCGGTTATCGATCCTGTGACCCGTGAGCCAGAACAAAAACTGACCGAGGCCCGCTACTACCCTCAATGGGGGTGGACGGTGATTACGGGTGCCTATTTAAGTGATGTTAGCCATAGCCTTGAAGATGTGGCGATTAACTATCTAATTATCATGCTGTTAATTTCTTTGCCGATTTTTGGTTTTTTCCTGATCCTTAATCACTCGATTACCGCTCCGCTTAACGCGGCTATCAACGCATTGGAAAATATCGCCCAAGGTGACGGGGATTTAAGCCAGCGCCTCAAGGCGCAGGGCAAGGATGAGATCGCCCATCTGGCGCAGGCCTTTAACGTGTTTGTCCAAAAAATGGGGGATATGGTGCAGCACCTTCAACCCTTAGGGCACGCCTTGGATGATGCCGCGAAACAATTGATCCATGCCGTCGATACCTCCAACCACAACGCCGAAGAGGTGCACCGCGAAACCAGCAGTGTCGCCACTGCCGTGAATCAGATGCTTTCAACCACTCAAGAAATGGCTACCCATACCCAACAGGCCGCCGATGCCGCCAATAGCGTCAAAGCGCAGGCCCAGCTAAGCCAAGTGGTGATCGATAACACGGTGCAACACAGCGAAAAACTGGTGTTAGAGCTACGCGAGGCTGAACATATCACCCAAAAACTGGGCAGCGCCTCGGAGCATATTGGCCGGATTTTAGAGGTGATCCGCAGCATTGCGGAGCAAACCAACCTGCTGGCACTCAACGCCGCCATTGAGGCCGCTCGGGCAGGCAGCCACGGCAGAGGCTTTGCGGTGGTCGCCGATGAGGTGCGCGCCTTAGCCAACCGCACTCAGGACTCAACCAATGAGATCCAAAAAATCATCAGTGAGATCCAATTGGGCGTGAGCTCAGTGATGAAAAGTAACAGCCAAACCCAACAGCAATCCGATGAACTGCAAGCTCAAGCAAGGGAAGCAGGCAATGCCATGGCCGCAATATTACAGCTCATTGCGCATATTAGTGATATGAACATCCAACTGGCGAGCGCCACCGAGGAGCAGTCCTTGGTGACCGAAGAAATAAACCGGAATATTTGCAATATCACCGAGTTAACCGAGGTGTCTGTGAGCGCCAATGAAAGCAATCATCTGGCAGCCCAGTCTTTACAAGCCACGAGCCAAGATCTCCCACACACCCTAGGCCAATTTAAAGTTTAAGCTAAGACACTGCGGCCAACTTGGAGCATCCTAGGTGGCCGCACGCAAAATCGTAAACGCCGTCCTGAGTCCCTGACACCCTTAATCCCAGCAGAATGAGTTAAGCAAGATGTACGAACAATCCGTGACTATTACCGCCAAGCATGGCATTCATACTCGCCCTGCTGCGCTGCTCGTCAAAGCCGCCAAGGCCTATCCATGCGATATTGTAGTGGAATGCAATGGAAAACAGGCCAGCGCAAAAAGCCTCTTTAAGCTGCAAACCTTAGGATTATACCAAGGAGTAACCGTGCGCGTTTTTGCAAAGGGTGAGCAGGCCAAAGCCGCCGTTGAACAAATAGCGGCACTGCTAATGATCTTAAAGTGATTTATCACCGCCCTGTCGGGCGAGCTTTCTTATTTCGTTAGCCGTTGCTCGATTGTATCAAGCAACGATAAGAAGCAGCGAGCAACGGACGGAGAGGATGTCAATTATCCGCCAATGGCGGGGCGATATCGCTCCCCCCTAAGGCTTGATAAAGTGTCGCTTGGGAAATCAATTGATTATAGCGATTTTCTAGCAGTGCAGCCTCGGCACTGCGGCGATTCTCCTGGGCATCAATCCAATTTTGAATCCCAATAGCGCCGTGGCGATACTGGCTCTCATAGATAGCTTCAGCCTGTGCGGCGGCGCTAAACTGCTGCGCAAGTCTCTCACCCTGATAGGCAAACTGCTGCTTGGCCGATATTGCGTTATCGACATCTTTAAAAGCGCTATAAAGCGCTTTGCGGTAATTCACAATCGCCGTTTGGAAGTCAATATCGGCAATATCATTATTGATTTGCATTTGATTCCATTGCAAAAATGGCAGCACTAAACCAGCGCCTAAGCTACCAACAGGATTACGCAGTAACTCTTTTAACTCAGAGGTCGACTCACCCACGCTACCGGTCAAACTCAAACTTGGGAAGTAACTTGCGTAGGTCGCATCTTTACTGGCCAATGCCGAACGCAATTGATACAACGCCGCCTTCACATCGGGGCGTCGACCCACTAACTCCGAGGGAACGCCAACACCAATCTCGGGCACCTCGACTGCTGGCAATTGGCTAATCTCCACGGCAACTTGCCCTGGCGCTCGATTTAATAAAATTGCGAGGGCATTCTTGGCTTCGACCAGTTGTTGCTCCAACTGGCTGTGGGCGGCCTCTTGTCCCGCTAAACTGCGCTGAGACTCCAGTACATTGAGCTCTGTTACCGCGCCTGAGACATATTGGCGCTGGGTTAATGCCAGCGTTTGGCGACTGTGTTCAATGCTTTTATTGCTCAGTGCAATACGCTGATGCAAATAACCTATCTGCCAATAGAGCGAGGCCGTGGTAGCAACTAAACTCTGGGCGGTACTCTCTCGATCCTCAAGACTCGCCAGTGCAGTCCACTGGGCTTGATCAATATTGGCCGACACTTTGCCCCAAAGATCCACCTCATAGCTAACCGATAGGTTTGCCTTGTACGCCTTGCTCGAACTGCCCTCCTCCAGCGGTTTATTCACCGACGCCGCATTATTAGAGCTGAGCTGTGGATACAGATCATCCCGCGCTAATCCTGCCTGTAAACGTGCCTTTTGCAAGGTTAAGGTTGCAATAGTCAGATCATGATTGCTGCTAAGCACTTGGCTAATCAGTTGATTCAATTCTGGTTGATTGAATTTCTGCCACCAAGGATCGAGACTAACTTGGCTATCGACCGCGGCATGCTGCCACTGCTCTGGCACCTGCAAGGCTGGCGGCTCAAAATCAGAACGCATCAACGCACCACAGCCCGAGAGCAGCGCAATGCTGACGGCTATCACACTCGCTTTTAATCCCAACGCTAGGTGTAATGTTAAATTATTATGATGCGGTACAACGCGATTATTCATGAATTTACTCTCTTGCTAGTGCATCAACAGGGTCTAAGCGGGCCGCGTTACGGGCAGGAAGGAAACCAAACAACACCCCAATTAGGGTCGAACAGGCAAAGGCGGTGACAATCGAAGTTGTCGAATAAATCATCTGGAAACTGCCGCCAGCTTGAGCAAACACCACGCCAATCAAATAGGCCAAGGCCACCCCAAGCGCGCCGCCACAGAGACAAACCAACACGGCCTCAATTAAAAACTGCCGCAGAATATCACTTTGACGCGCACCGACCGCCATGCGCACGCCAATCTCGCGGGTGCGTTCAGTCACTGATACCAACATAATATTCATTACCCCAATGCCGCCCACCACAAGGGAAATCACCGCAATCGCCGAGATTAATAGCGTCATGGTCGCGGTGGTTTTCTCGATATTCTGCCGGATGGTATCGGTGTTAATGGTGAAGAAATCCTGAGTGCCGTGGCGCATCTTCAGCAGTGTAATAATCCCCTGCTCCGCCGCGTTACTGGGTACGGATTCATCAAGCCTGACGGTAATGCCATCGAGGTATTTCTTGCCCACCATCCGGCCAGAAACCGTGGTGTAAGGCACCCACACATTGAGGGCATCGCTGTTACCAAAGGCACTTTCCTTAGGTTTGGTCACGCCGATAATCCGCACGGGTAAATCCCCTAAGAAGATCACTTGGCCGATGGCAGAGCCCATAACCCCGGTGCTATCAGGGAACAGCTGTTTACGAGTGTTATCATCGATCACCGCATCCTGTGCCAGTGCATCAACACTGTCATCGTCCCAAAATTGTCCTTGAGCCAACTCGTAACCTCGAACACGGAAGAACTCGGGCCCCACACCGTTGACCGATGCCGTAACAGCTTTATTGCCCAAACGCACCGTCGCACTCGAGCTAATACTTGGGGTAACACTATCCACATAAGGTAAATTTTTTAGCGCATTGGCATCGCTAGCGGTTAAAGTGCGCACACTTGCCGAACGCCTATCGCCAAAGCCAGAACCAGGACGAATATCGATGGTATTGGTGCCCATAGAACTAATACTCTTCAAGATTTCCTGCTGCGAGCCTTCACCAAGCGCCACCACCGACACGACTGAAGCAATACCGATTATAATCCCCAGCATAGTTAAAAAGGTACGCATCCTATGGGTCGACATCGCCAGCAGCGCCATTTTTAAGGCTTCAGCATATCTGTCCCACGCCGCCACTCGGGCGCGTGCCTTAGTCTTTGCCGGGATCACTCCAGCCTTTGGCGCAGCCGCTATGTTTGAGTCGGGATTAGGCTCATCACTGATAATCACCCCGTCCTTAATCTCAATAATACGGTCCGCATGCTGCGCCACATGCATATCGTGGGTCACGATAATGATGGTCTGGCCTTCGCGGTGCAGCTCCTGTAACAGCCGCATCATTTCTTCACCGCTGTGACTGTCTAGAGCGCCCGTCGGTTCATCGGCAAGGATCACATCACCGCCATTCATCAGCGCCCGCGCCACACTGACCCTTTGCTGCTGGCCGCCACTGAGCTGATTCGGTTTATGATCGAGACGCTCACCTAAGCCTAAGCGTGATAACAAACTTTCCGCCCGCTCCCGACGTTGTAAGCGATCTTTACCCGCATACACGGCGGGCACTTCGACATTACCTACGGCATTAAGATCGCCAAGCAAATGATACCGCTGGAAAATAAAGCCAAAATGCTCACGCCTCAGCTTTGCCAGTTCATCCGCATCCATCTGCGAGGTATCTTGGCCATCGATAAAGTACGCGCCCTTTGAGGGTTTATCCAAACAGCCCAAGATATTCATCAGAGTCGACTTACCCGAACCTGAGGCCCCGACGATCGCCACCATCTCACCTCGGGCGATTGAAAGATTAATATCTTTGAGTACAGTCAGTTGTTGCTCTCCCGCCTGAAAGCTGCGGTAGCATGCTGACACTTCAAGTAATGGCTTATTCACGCTTAAAACCTCATCGGCGGGCCACGGAACTTCATAGTCGAACCGTCGGCGGGCATTCCGAGCACCACTTGGTCGCCTTCGTTCAGGCCAGACAGGATTTCGGCATTAATTTTGTTATTAATACCGACAGTCACATCCACATATTGCACTTGGTTATCCACCAGCACTGGCACTTGAAATTGCGGCCCACGGGACTTGCGCTCACTTGCCGATGCCGCTTTATCCTGCGGCTTGGCTCGCAATACTTGGGATGGGACTAACAGCGCATCATCTGCCTTAGCGAGCACAATCGAGATCTGCGCCGTCATCCCAATGCGTAAAATGCGGTCAGGGTTTTCAACATCGAACAGGCCATGGTAATAAATGGCATCCGAATCGCTCGAACTCATGTTGCTATCGTCACCATCCATGGAGGTGGGACCGGGTTCAATCGCTCTTAATATGCCGCGGTACGGATGGTTGGGACGACCTAGGATAGTAAAGTACACCTCCTGCCCTGGATGCACATTGACAATATCGGCCTCCGAGATCTGTGCCTTGACCGTCATGGTATCAAGCTGAGCCATTTCCACTATAGTCGGCGTCGTTTGATTGGCATTAACGGTTTGGCCCACGACAACCGCAGAATAAACAACAGTGCCATCGATAGGTGCAGTGATTTTGGTATAACCTAAATCGATTCTGGCGCTGTCGACATTAATCTCAGCCTGTTGTTTTTGCGCTTCTAACTGCTCAAGCTCGGCTTGATAAACCGTGAGCGTAGCCTCGGCTGCTTCAAAATCAGCGCGGGAGCTGGCTTTATCGGCGAGCATTTGCTGCTGACGGGTATATTCAAGTTTTGCCTGACGTATCTGCGCCTGCTTAGCACGGTACTGGGCATTAATGTTTTTAAGGGAAGCGAGCGCATTTTGCAGATTATTTTGCTGAGCTAGGCTGTCGATTTGCGCGATAAGATCGCCCTTTTTCACTTCTTCGCCAAGTGCGACAGGCAAACTCAGAATTTGTCCCGAGACTTGGGCACCGACACTCACCAATTTAGAAGCCTGTAACATGCCATTGGCCAGCACCGAGTTTTCAATATCGCCTCGCCTGACAGGCTCTGTCACATAACTAGGCGCCGCCTCGGGTTTATGCTGCAGAAAATAAGCGCCGGCCCCGAGAAGGGCTAAACCGCTTAATACCAATAGAAGTTTACGCTTGGAGGATTTTGTCATTTTAATTGTCGTGTTCATCAATGCTAATAGGTGCAAGCGTGTATCTTGCCAGCAGATAAAATAGTCCAGTCATTATATAGAGTTAGCCAAGGGTAGTAGACGAAGGAAGTGTCTAGAACAGGTAAAGATTTGCAAATATTTATATAGATGTTTGCAACACAAGTTCCTTTAATCTCGAATTAACATCTCCTTCCCTAAAAGAGGTGGATCCCAGCAGCTAGGCGGCGATGCCCCGCTGCGAGCATATTCTTGGCGGCATTAACACCTCGGACACGCGTAGCGCCATAATGGCTACAAGACCATTCTCTTATTCGCAAACCTGTTCAACCTTTCAGGCTGCTCACGAGAATTTTCCCGCAGCACGAACCGGTTTGGGTTGTGTGCGATTTGTTGACTTCTTCAAAAACAACGCCTGCATGAGCGCATTTGCATTGGTTTTGAGCATTCCCCTATCTGCATCTAATAGGGATTTCGCCATTTGTTTTTTGCCATGCGGAGGGTATTGACGTGACCAACAAAAACAGCCGCATTGTCATCATGCTGTCACTATCCCACACGCTGTAATAGTGACCGCTGAAAAGCACTTGCCGTTTTTCTACTTCGCCGCCCCTGTATTAATGAGTATCCAATCTCATGAGCGTTTTGCACCGCCTGACTTGCGCCAGTTAAGCCGCGATTTTTTAAATTGAACTCTGAGGATGACATATTCTTTGGCGATACATTGCAATGTCTGGCGGTGAAATCCTAGCGTTTTTAGTGTAAGGATGAATATCGAATGCAGATAAAAACCGTCCACATTTTTTAATCGAATCCGAGCTTAATTCGTTAATGCAGTTCCAAACAAATTTAACGCCTTTGGCTTGTTGGACTCATAGGATAATATCGTTGTATGAAGGTCAACTATTGTTAATTTGTTGAAATCGCTCTGGTAATACTATTGATTGACAGAGGATTTCGTTTAGCCATTTCGCCGTCAACCCTCCCCCAAGAGAGCGGGGATATAAGGCAATTTGTGCGAAGCGCCAAGCTCACCAAGAACATTCTTGCGGTCGAGCATGGTCTTCTAGCTGTAGGGATCCACCCTCGTTAGAGGGTGGATGAAGTCAACTACTCGTGAGGTTAAGCAACAACCATTGCTTTCAGTGTGTTGGTGCTGCCAACGATATCCATTGTGTCACCATGGGTCAGTAAAACCAGATCGCCTGATTGCAATTGGCCAGTTTCTCGCAGCATATCCAAAGCGCTGACCGCAATATCTTCAGCCACACAACGTTTGGTATCAAAGGCAATAGGCATAACACCGCGATAAAGCGCCATCTTATTCAGAATGTCCTGATGACGAGATAGAGCAAAGATCGGCAAGTTAGAGTTAATACGAGACATCAGCTGTGCCGTACGGCCTGATTCAGTCAGTGCCACAATTGCTTTGATCCCTTCCAAATGGTTAGCAGCATACATGGCTGACAGGGCAATGGTTTCTTCTAGAGAATTAGAACGAATATTCAGTCGATGGCCAGACAATTGAATGCTTGGGTGCGCTTCGGCACCGAGACATACACCAGCCATGGCTTTAACGGTTTCTTCAGGAAAATCACCTGCAGCAGTTTCAGCAGACAACATCACGGCATCCGTTCCATCCAGAACCGCATTAGCAACGTCCATAACTTCAGCGCGAGTTGGCATTGGGCTGGAGATCATCGACTCCATCATTTGGGTAGCGGTGATAACCACTTTGTTCAGTTGACGACTACGACGGATCAGGCTCTTTTGCACGCCAACTAGCGCGGCATCACCAATTTCAACGCCCAGATCACCGCGAGCAACCATGATCACATCACTGGCACGGATAATATCATCCATGGCGGCTTCATTTTGTACGGTTTCTGCACGTTCAACTTTGGCGACAATCAGCGCATTACAGCCTGCTTCTGTAGCCAATTGGCGAGCGTATTCGATATCCTCTCCTGAACGAGGAAAAGACACGGCGAGGTAATCCACGCCAATTTTGGCTGCAGTGATAATGTCCTGCTTGTCTTTGTCAGTGAGTGCCGCGGCAGATAGACCACCACCTTTCTTGTTGATACCTTTATTATTAGACAGCACGCCAGCCACAGTGACTTTGGTGTAAATTTTGGCACCATTTATTGCGGTGACTTCAAGCTGTACTCTGCCGTCGTCCAACATCAAGATATCACCGACAATAACGTCATTTGGCAGCGCTTTATAATCAATACCCACAACGGACTGATCACCTTCCCCCTTGGGCATATCGGCATCCAGAATAAAAGTGTCATCGATATTGAGCTTGATTTTTTGATTATCTTTAAAAGTAGAAATGCGGATTTTGGGGCCTTGCAAATCACCCAAAATCGCGACATTTTTGTTCAGTAACTTTGCCACTTCGCGCACTTTATTTGCTCGCGCTAAATGATCTTCTGCTGAACCATGGGAAAAGTTCAGGCGCACTACATTTGCGCCGGCAGCAATGATGCGCTTGAGGTTGTCATCTCTATCAGTGGCAGGACCTAAGGTGGTAACAATCTTGGTTCTTCTAAACATATTCATTTCCAAATAGTTAATATCAATAATGATTGGCATGGAAGCGCTGAAATGAGCACCATATCTAAAAACGTTAGGGGATTTAAGCAAACAGTGAGTCTGCCCGCGTCACCGTCATGTGGCTAATTACTGGCCTTTTATCTCGCTCAGTCCTCGGTATGGAGCCTTTTCAGCTAATTGTTCTTCAATGCGCAGTAGTTGATTGTACTTAGCCACACGGTCAGAGCGGCACAATGAACCCGTCTTGATCTGGCCAACTGCAGTGCCTACTGCCAAATCAGCAATGGTGGCGTCTTCTGTTTCACCGCTGCGATGAGAGATAACCGCAGTATAACCAGCGTCTTTAGCCATACGGATTGCCGCCAGTGTCTCCGTCAGTGTACCTATCTGGTTAAACTTAATCAGAATCGCGTTGGCAATCTTATTGTCGATACCGCGAGACAAGATTTTGGTGTTAGTCACGAACAGATCGTCACCGACCAACTGGATCTTGTCGCCCAATATCTCAGTCTGGTATGCCCAGCCGTCCCAATCTGACTCATCCAAACCATCTTCGATAGACACGATTGGGTACTGCTCGGTTAGTGACTTGAGAAATTCAGAAAATTCATTAGAGCTGAATACCTTGCCTTCACCAGATAAATTGTACTGACCGTCTTTGTAAAACTCGGAAGCAGCACAGTCGAGCGCCAGCGTCACATCTTTACCCAGCTGGTAGCCGGCGGCTTCTACGGCCTCTTTAATCACCGCCAGCGCATCGGCATTGGAAGACAAGTTAGGAGCAAAACCACCTTCGTCACCCACAGACGTACTCATACCTTTAGCAGACAGCACTTTTTTCAGGTTGTGGAAGATTTCAGCGCCCATACGTAGTGCTTCACGGAAGCTCTTAGCCCCCACTGGCTGAACCATAAACTCTTGAATATCAACGTTGTTATCAGCGTGTTCTCCGCCATTAAGGATGTTCATCATTGGCACAGGCATGCTGTACTGTCCGGGCGTGCCATTTAGCTCAGCAATGTGAGCATACAGAGGCATACCTTTGGCAGCCGCAGCAGCCTTGGCAGAAGCCAGAGACACTGCCAGAATGGCATTAGCGCCCAAATTATCTTTGTTTTCAGTACCATCCAATGCGATCATAATACTATCCAACTCAGTCTGATCCGTGGCATCTTTCCCCATAAGAGCTGCACGAATTGGACCATTTACATTGGCTACGGCATTCAGTACGCCCTTGCCCAGATAGCGGGTCTTTTCACCATCACGCAGTTCTAGAGCCTCACGGCTACCAGTAGAAGCACCGGATGGCGCTGCCGCCATACCAACAAAGCCACCCTCTAAGTGCACTTCAGCTTCTACCGTTGGGTTACCGCGAGAGTCGATAATCTCACGACCAATAATATGAATAATGTTTGCCATGTTGAATGTACTCACTTAAAAGTTAAAAATGAAATCTACTAAATCCTAAGGGCATCAAATTATGTTGCTATTTTGCTCTTAAATTAGCGGTGGAATTGATATACCGCGGCCACGTTACGGGCCGTCAGCTGCACATTAAACTCTGCCTCTTTGAGAGCCTCTTCCAGTGAGACCGAGCGGGATACCACCGCAAACACAGCATCTATGCCGTGATCATGTACAACACCACAATCAGGTGTCAGACAGCCAGAAATGCCTATCACTGGTAAACCAAATTGCTTAGCACAGCGCGCGACACCAATAGGGGTTTTACCGTGGATGGTTTGGCTGTCGATACGGCCTTCACCGGTAATGACCAACGTCGCATCTTGTAAATGTGATTTGAGGTCTACCGCATCCATCACAATCTCAATACCGGGACGTAATTCCGCTTTCAATAAGCCAATCAACGCGGCTCCCATACCACCAGCAGCACCGGCTCCCGGTACATCTTTAACCTCAACATTCAATTGCTTGAAGATGGTGTCAGCATAATGGCTTAGGTTACTGTCAAGCTGAGCTACCATTTCTGCAGTTGCTCCCTTTTGTGGGCCAAATACCTGTGAAGCGCCTTTAGGACCGCACAGCGGATTATCAACATCACAAGCGACTTCGATGGTGATGTCTGCAAGGCGAGGATCAAGCCCTGAAATATCAATGCTAGCCAATTTAGCCAGAGCACCACCGCCATAACCCAGATCGTTACCTTCGCTATCGGTCAGGCGAATGCCCAGAGCCTGAGCCATACCGATACCGCCATCGTTGGTGGCACTACCGCCAATACCAATGATGATGTGGGATACACCTCGATCCAGGGCGGCTTTAATCAGCTCACCAGTTCCATAAGTCGTGGTAACCAGAGGATTACGTTCGGCTGCTGGCACTAAGTGCAGGCCAGAGGCCGCGGCCATTTCGATAATGGCTGTCTGTTTGCCATCTCTACTGCCAGTGACGCCGAAAAATGCATCAACCTGTGTACCCTGCGGACCCGTGACGTTACAGTGGAACAATTCACCACCGGTGGCATCGATAAGTGAGCGCACGGTCCCTTCTCCGCCATCTGCCATTGGTAATTTGACATATTCAGCATTCGGAAGAACTTGTTTAAACCCGTTTTCAATGGCCTGAGCAACTTCCATTGCAGTTAAACTTTCTTTGTAAGAATCAGGAGCAATTACAATTTTCATAAGTTATGACCTCAGAGAGTAAATCCGAATACACCGAACATCATGGTGGAAACGAAGGCGATCATCAGACCGACAGCAGTTTCGTATGGAATAAGCTTAAGTCGCTCACTCATATGCATATTCACTGAACCGCCGGTGGCGTGGAAGAAGCTGCCATGTGGCATATGGTCAAATACTGTGGAACCTGCATGGATCATTGCCGCGCCAGCCAGCGCTGGGACACCCAGTTCCAGAATCGTTTGACTAAATACGCTTGATGCAACAGCAGTCCCAGCGGTGGTCGATGCTGTTGCCAGTGACATCATGGCACCGGATACAGGAGCCAGTAAGTAAGAAGGCAGACCTGATGCGGTCAGAGCATCAATAAGACCAGATTTCAAGCCTGAATTGGCGATGATCCCTGCCAGTGTGCCAGTACCTAATAACATGACAGCTACAGGTGCCATGCGGCCTAGACCCGAGATAGCAAAGCTGTTAATTTCTTTATACCGCTTCATGGCTATTGCCCCAGCGATACCACCTAATGGCAGCGCCAGCAGTGGATCGATAGCGATACCGGCAATAGGTCTCAGTGACAACAACGCGATAGCAACGAGCGGGGCAACAATGGCAGCACCAAAACTGGGAAGTAAGTGAGAATCGACAGTGACGACTTCATGAGCTTCTACTTTGCTGCCTTTGTTCACCAGTTTTTTGGCTATGAAGTAAGCAAATAGCATTCCGCAAATACCAGGGATGATACCGGCCGCCATTACGCTGGTCAGCGGTACGTTGAATGCGTCAGCCGCCGCAATTGAATTAGGGTTAGGTGACATCACGTTACCAGCTTTACCACCACCAACCATAGCCAGGAGAATAGCCATTTTGGAGATATCGGTACGGTGAGCAATCGCTAGGGCAATAGGCGCTACAGTAATAACAGCAACGTCAATAAATACGCCAACAGCAGTCAAAATCATGGTTGCAAGTGCCAATGCAAACAAGGCACGGGTTTCACCGATACGTTTAACAATGGATTCAGCAATCGACGTGGCGGCACCAGATTCTATCAGCACCCCCGCCAGCACACCCGCTGCCAGTATTCGCAGCACTGCGGTCACAATACCCTGTGCTCCACCGATCATGAGAGACACAGTTTCAGTTAATGATACACCACCAACGATTCCACCAACCAAAGCCCCCAGCATCATGCCATAGGCCGGCGGCACTTTTTTTAAGATCAGAATGATAGCTACAACTAGCGCGACCAGTGCGCCAAGCATCGAAACTTCCACCATAGTATTATCTCCGACAAGAATAATTTCTGAGAATAATTTAGCGGCATCTGATTTTGGCGTCTTTGTGTACGTGTTACAAAACGAACATTAATATTCCCTATTTTTTTGTACATATGTACAAATTAAAATTTAGCCCCAACATTGGCCAGAAGTGACATATACATGAGCACACAGCCATTAAAATCAAACAGATTGATGTCGGTTATCTCGCAGATACGTTCCAGTCGATATCGAATGGTATTGCGATGAAGAGCCAGCGCATCGCTGGTTGCATTAATATTGCAGTTTTGCTGATAGAAAGACTTTAGCGTGCCTGTCAGAACCCCCTTCTTATCGTGCTTTTCCAGCAGTAGGTATGGCTGTTTAATGCGATCAGCATGCCAAGTAACATGTTTCAAAAAGTGAAGACTAATTGGGAGCATAGCGTCATTATAAAAATGAAATTCATTTTTCTCGTTTGAAGAAAAGCGCTCATTAACCTCCATGGTTGCTTTGGCTGACAAATAAGATTGGCTCAAGCCATTCAAATTGGGGTAGTAATCTCCCAAAAAAATTTTCACTGCATATTTTTGGTCGTTTTCGATTCTTTTAAAAAGAGTTTTAATTCGTTCCAGCTCATTTTGTTTCGACCAGGTTTCATTGGTTACTTTGACAGGTTTAAGCACCACCACTTCTTTGCGGGTGACGGATTTAATCGCAACGATATTATCGCGCTCAGGGTTTTCCAATAGATAAACCAAGCGATTAAGATGATCTGAATTGATTTTATGACCATGCTTAGGGAATAGTTTTATGATGGTGGCAATTCTAGGCAGTTTGAGATCCAATTTGAATCTTTCAGCAATATCAGTAAGCTGCTCTTCCTTGAAGAAATCACCATTGATCAATTGAAACACCAATTCTTCACGATGCCTTCTATCCCACTGCACATGAGACATCGCTTCAGCTTGTTCAATGATGAGTTCAGCAATCGATTTAACCAGCGGGATTTGCTCTCTTATGTCATCAGGATCGCCTGATATACCCACAATTCCCACTGGTTTTTGACCAAAAAAAATCGGTACATTAATGCCAGGTTTTACCCCTTTCAGTTGATTAGCGATATTATTATCAATCTCTACAATACGGCAGTCATTGAAGGCGAGCTGTGCCCCTTCATGAATATCATTGATACGAGAAGGATCACCTGAGCCGATAATAATACCATTTTCATCAATCACATTGATGGAGTAGTTGAGTGCAGTCATCACACGATCAACGATTTTCTGCGCGATATTTTTAGATAACATAAGTCCCCGTGGATGGAATGCTATTGGTCACCAAAGATG
>NZ_JBOFMC010000251.1:0-13411 GCF_051658185.1 Shewanella sp.
AACGATATGCCTTTTTCAAGAGTGTGGAAGCATCCTGTAATTTGAACTCAGGTTGATCTTAGGCTCTCGGTGGCGTTTTAAGCTGGCGAACCGTCGCGTGCTAAAGCCCCATAGGCGTTTTATTGAAAAGCACAGATAAGGTCGACCTTTGCTGTGCTTACTGCCTTAACCGATTTGCGTTAACCCACCCATGTAAGGACGCAGGGCTTCTGGCACAGTAATACTGCCATCAGCATTTTGGTAATTTTCTAAAATCGCCACTAAGGTACGGCCAACGGCTAAACCAGAACCATTTAAGGTGTGCAGTAATGCGGGTTTATTATCGGCTTTAGCGCGATATCTTGCCTGCATACGACGGGCTTGGAAATCCTTCATATTCGAGCATGAAGAGATTTCACGGTAAGTATTTTGTCCTGGTAGCCACACTTCAATGTCATAGGTTTTGCTTGAACCAAAGCCCATGTCGCCAGTACAAAGCACGACGGTGCGGTACGGCAGTCCTAAACGTTGCAGCACCGTTTCGGCGTGCTGAGTTAACACCTCTAAGGCCGCCATAGAGTCTTCAGGCTTCACAATTTGAACTAATTCAACTTTATCAAATTGGTGCTGACGAATAAGACCACGAGTATCTTTACCGTATGAGCCGGCTTCACTGCGAAAACAAGCTGTGTGTGCAGTCAATTTAAGCGGTAAGTCATCTTCTTCAACAATGGTATCGCGCACAATGTTGGTTAATGGCACTTCTGCAGTAGGGATTAAGCTTAATCCCTGGCCTTCTTCGGTAGCAGGCTTGGTATGGAATAAGTCTTCACCAAATTTAGGTAACTGCCCAGTACCGAGTAAACTTGCTTCATTGACCAGTAGTGGCACGTAAGCTTCGGTATAACCATGCTCAGTGGTATGTAAATCGAGCATGAATTGACCAAGTGCACGGTTTAAGCGAGCGATTTGGCCTTTCATTACGATAAAACGCGAACCTGTGATTTTAACGGCACTTTTAAAATCAAGACCGTTTAAGGCTTCACCTAAATCGATATGATCTTTGACAGGGAAATCAAAACTGCGGGGCGTACCCCAACGGCGCACTTCTACGTTTTCGGTTTCATCTTTACCCACAGGCGCGCTGTCATCAGGCAAGTTGGGCATTGACATCGCGATAGCATTGACTTCTTCAAGCACTGCGGCCAATTCAGATTTTTTTGCGTCTAATTGCGCACCGAGATCGCCTACTTGGGCCATGATGGCGTCCACATCTTCACCACGGGCCTTGGCTTGTCCAATGGATTTAGAAATGGCGTTGCGGGTCGCTTGCAACTCTTCGGTCGCGACTTGCAGCGACTTACGCTTTTCTTCTAATTGAGTCAAATGAGCGACATCTAAAATAAAACCACGGCTAGCTAATCGCTCTGCGGTAAATGCTAATTCGTTGCGCAAAAATTTAGGATCTAACATGAGATATATTCTTAATAGTTAAATGCGAGAAAAAACCAGTTGTTGACCTAAATACACCATAAACAAACATAGGCTTAGATTCAACACCACATTCATAACCGCCTTCAGCCAATTCCCAGCTTGTATTAACAACAAAGTTTCTTGGGAGAAAGTCGAAAACGTTGTTAAAGCACCCAATAGGCCAACCCCTATCAAGGCTTTACACTCGGGACTGATGTGACTCATTTGTCCCAATGCATAGATAACGCCCATCAAAAATGAACCGATAACATTGACCAACAGTGTACCAAAAGGAAAACTGCTGCCAAATACTTGGATCATGAATATTGCAATAAGATAGCGAAAAACAGCGCCAATAGAACCACCTAGCGCTACCAGTAAGAGATTATTCATATCTTTTGGTCTCGCTAGCCTGATCTAACCGCGCTAACTGTGCCAGTTTATCTTTGATCCGTTTTTCAAATCCGCGTTCAGTTGGAAAGTAAAACTGCGGCGAATGTAAGGATTCAGGGAAATAATTCTCACCGCTGGCGTAGGCATGCGGTTCGTCGTGAGCGTAGCGATACTCTGCCCCAAATCCCAGTTCGGCCATCAGTTTTGTCGGCGCGTTGCGTAGATGATTTGGCACTGCTTCATGACCTGTTTCCCGTGCAAGGGCGCGGGCGGCCTTAAAAGCGGTATACACGGCATTACTTTTGGG
Source organism: Shewanella sp. (assembly GCF_051658185.1). Lineage (GTDB taxonomy): Bacteria > Pseudomonadota > Gammaproteobacteria > Enterobacterales > Shewanellaceae > Shewanella. The sequence continues at coordinate 2,153 of NZ_JBOFMC010000251.1, forward strand.
CGCACTCGCCAGATATATGATCGCCTGAGCAATCGCCCGCTCGCCCTCTGCTGGCCCCACCCGCTCAAAGCAATCCCAGGCATTGAGGGCAATGGTCATGGCAGTAGGATCGGCATTGCCGACATCTTCAGAGGCAATGGCGAGTAAACGTCTTGCCACATAAAGAGGATCGCCGCCCCCCTCAAGTATGCGGCAATACCAATACAGCGCGGCATCGGGCGCCGAGCCGCGAATGGATTTATGGACGGCTGAAATTAAATCGTAAAATTGGTCGCCATTTTTGTCGTATCCCGCGGCTTGATGCCCCGCGACTTGTGTGAGCATCTCGAGAGTAAACGTGCCAGTATCACTGAGCATATCACTCATTAATTCGAGTAAATTTAGTGATTTACGCGCATCGCCATCACAGAGTTTGGCAAGATTGCTTAACACTTCAGCCGGCATCTGCAGTTGGCGTTGCCCTAGGCCACGTTCGGGATCCTGAAGGGCTTGGGTAACAATGTGGCCGATCTCATCCTCAGTTAAGCGTTTGATAAGATAGACTCTTGCCCGTGACAGCAAGGCATTGTTGATCTCAAAGGAGGGATTTTCAGTGGTGGCACCAATAAAAATCACCGTGCCATCCTCAATAAACGGCAAAAAGGCATCTTGCTGACTTTTATTAAAGCGATGCACTTCATCAACAAACAGCAAAGTGCGTTGGCCACGGGAGCTGGCAATCGCCTTAGCTTGCTCGATGGCGGCGCGAATATCCTTTACCCCCGAAGTGACCGCCGAAATACGCTCAACATGGGCATTAGAATAATGGGCAATGAGTTCCGCTAAGGTGGTTTTCCCGGTGCCCGGTGGCCCCCACAGCATCATCGAATGGGCCCTGCCAGCTTCTAACGCTTGACGTAGCGGTTGCCCTTCCCCTAATAAATGGGCTTGGCCGATATATTCGCTTATCGTTCTTGGCCGCATACGGGCGGCCAGTGGGCGAAAATCGGGGGCAAAATCAAAGGATAAACTGTTCACAATCTAACCTAGTTAGCGGCTTTAAGACGCTGATCGTCAACATCGACATTTGCGGGTACGGCAAACTTAAAGAGCGCCTTATCCGCATGACTGATGGCTTGTTGCTGGCTTAATTCAAATTGACTCAGGTTACCTTTATCATCAAGCACCGCAAACTGTGTTAATTGAGATTGCTTAAAGCACACATTCACGCTCACGATGCTGTGATCAATGGCCTTAGGCTTAATCACATAACAGTCTTGTTTTTTAGCCACTGAGTATTGTGACCAAGTGGCATCATCGCGATGAACAAGCAAGGCGATTGGGGAAGCGTCAATGGCTTTAGCAAAATCCATAATCACCACTTCTTCAGCGAAGGGATTGTAGATCCACAAATCCTTACCGTCAGCGACAATCTGCGACTCATCGGGCTTAGTTAAATGCCAATAAAATTGATTCGGATGGGCTAAGGCAAACACCCCTGAGCCAGTTTGGATAACCTTTTGATTCACATCGGTAACAGTTTGCTTAAAATCCGCCTTCAGGGACGATGTACTGATGAGAGTCTTTCGTAACTGCTCGGCATCATCGGCAAACGTCGCGGCGCTATAGCACCAAGGTAACGTTAATATCAGAGCACACAAATGCTGCTTCATGGCGATCCTTATCTACTGCAATATCGGCTTAAAATGGCCGGTAAAATACGAAAACAAACGCCGCGCTGCAGCGTCTGTCTCACATTGTGGGGATGATTAATAATGTTTTGGTGGCGCGGGGGCAAGCACCTCGCGGTTACCGTTATGGCCTTGGGCTGACACGACGCCCTGCATCTCCATTTGTTCAATGATCCGCGCCGCACGGTTATAACCAATTTTAAATTTGCGCTGCACGCTGGATATCGAGCCACGGCGAGTTTCGGTCACAAATGCAACGGCCTCATCATAGAGTGGATCATATTCCTCATCGGAATCTGCCGTCTCCCCAGGCAATAACACCTGCTCCCCCTCACTGACACCATTAAGAATTTCATCAATGTACTGTGGTTTACCGCGAGCACACCAATCGGCCACCACACGGTGCACTTCATGATCATCGATAAATGCCCCATGCACTCGATTCGGTACCGCAGTGCCAGGCGGTAAGAACAGCATATCCCCCATACCCAAGAGAGTTTCAGCCCCTTGCTGATCTAAAATCGTCCGAGAATCGATACGCGACGACACTTGGAACGCCATCCGCGTAGGGATGTTCGCTTTAATCAAACCGGTGATAACGTCAACCGATGGCCGCTGGGTTGCAAGGATTAAATGGATCCCCGCCGCACGGGCTTTTTGGGCAATACGGGCGATTAACTCTTCCACTTTCTTACCGACAATCATCATCATATCGGCAAATTCATCCACAACGACGACAATCGATGGCAATTTGTCTAAAGCAGGCGCTTCGGGTTCCATGCTGTCCGAGGATTTCCACATTGGATCTAAAATCACTTCCCCATTCGCTTTGGCTTCAGCAATTTTTGCGTTATAGCCCTTAATGTTACGAACGCCCATCATCGACATCAATTTATAGCGCCGTTCCATCTCCCCAACGCACCAACGCAGGGCATTGGCCGCCTCTTTCATATCGGTCACGACTTCACAAAGTAAATGCGGAATACCTTCATAGACTGATAGCTCCAACATTTTCGGGTCGATCATGATAAACCGGACATCTTCTGGGCCTGATTTATACAGTAAGCTGGTGATCATCACGTTGACCCCCACCGATTTGCCGGAGCCCGTGGTGCCTGCGACTAATAAATGCGGCATTTTACCAAGGTCAACTACCACAGGTTGGCCGGCAATATCCTGCCCTAGGACCATGGTTAGGTTGGATTTGCTCTCAGTAAATGCAGTACAATCAAGTACATCACGCATATATACCGTTTCGCGAAATTTATTAGGTAGCTCTAAACCGACATAGGCCTTGCCGGGGATAACTTCCACTACCCGCACACTTTCTGCCAGTAAGGAACGGGCTAAATCTTTAGATAAGTTAGAAATTTTTGAGGCTTTTACGCCAGGCGCTAACTCCAATTCAAAACGAGTGATCACCGGCCCTGGGTATACCCCAACGACATTGGCAACAATGTTAAAATCTGCCAGTTTTGTCTCAACTAACCGGGCAATCAGATCAAGTTCCTCTGGGCTTATCGGATTCTTTTTACGATCAGGCACATCAAGCAAACTGATACTCGGTAATGGATCCATTGGTTTTGCGGGGACCGCCTTCCCCTCTTGTCCGGGTAAGATAACGATGCCATCAACAATTTTCGCTTTTGGAGGTTGCTGCCGCTGTGCTTGAGTCACTGCACCCGTCGACATTTTGGTGTCAAAATCAATAACGTCATCAAAGTCATCGATAACATCTTCCTCGCTAAAACTGAGCACATCCTCGGCTTCTAGCTCTTCATCATCAATATCATCAGCATAAGTATCATGACTCAGAGTCGGTTCAACCTCATCGCTCGCAGCAAAGGCGTGATGCTGTTCCTGTTCTTCTTCCTCAGCCGAGGTGCTCGCGACCCATGGAAGCGTCTCAAAATGTCCATGCTCACTAATCGCAGCTTGGTCAATTTGTGGCTCTACTCGTTGGCTTGTTTTCACCTTTTGATTGTTTAGACTCAAAATTTTTGCCAGTGACGCGAATTTAGAGGTTTTACTTTCCACGGCATCGTCCATGAGTTCATCGACGTGCGTTGATGTTGGCGTGCTTGCAAAAACGAGACTGGGTTCACGCGTGCTCGGCTTTTCAAATACATGTTGAGCATCCCGGCGCTGCTTAAACTTTTCAACCACTGACATAAAACCTCGAGTATCTTCAGTTTCATGCTCACGCTTGAGTCGTTGCGGCAAACGCTTAAGTTGCTGATATAGCCAGATCGACACAAAACCCACCTTTTCAACCACGGTGAGCCAACTTATTCCTGTAAGTAATGTGAAGCCTGAACCCAAAAAACACAGTAATAACAGTGTAGTACCTAGTTTATTGAAATAAGGCAACATCGCTTGGCCAATGACATCACCAGCAATGCCGCCTGCTGAAAACTCATAAATATTATTGGCATTCATGCTTGCTAACGCAGAAAACCCGAGGATCAACAATAAAAAACCAATAATCCGCAGCGCCACGGAGAAATAATCGATTTCGAGTAAATCATGGGCGCGTTTAAACATCAGCCAGCCCGTCGCCGCCACAATTAGCGGCATGATGTAGGCCGTAACGCCGAAGAAATACAGTAAAATATCCGCAATCCATGCGCCGACAGCGCCGGTCCAGTTATTAATTTCCCCCTGGAAATTTGACTGGCTCCAACCGGGATCAGAGGGACTGAAACTGGTTAACGCAAGTAAAATATAAGTAGCAAGAACGCAACAAATAATCAGTCCACCTTCAAGCAGACGTTGCAGCCCGCTGAGCGTGCGTACACTATTTCCGTGAGACAAAAGAGGTAATCCATAAAAAATGAAAACAGGTTAGCTAACGATACCAGAATCCGGCTAAAAGTGGATCACATTAGCCTGTTTTTCTACGTAGAATTGCCAATGTGTGGCAAAAATAACGTCAATAGGATAGATAACACCACTTAACTAACATAAGCAGTTATTCCATAGGCACTTAATGGAGATAAAACATGCAATATAGCGTCAAGCTAAGCCGCCGTGTTGCTCATCAACAAGAGGAATGAAATCAGTAGCAGTCAGTACATTAACTTCACGTCAATGATCAATGAATGTGCTGCCATTTAGCTGAGTGATGCTGCGTATAAATAAGGGGCATGACGCCCCTTATGAAAAATCATCATATCAAGATAAGTTAGATGTCTGATAATAATTGATTTATTGCTACACGACTGGTGTGTTTAACTTCTTCCATAACGACATAGGTGCGTGTATCGGAAACAGAAGGTAATTTTAACAATGTTTCTCCAAGCAGACGGCGATAAGCCGACATGTCAGATACACGGGTTTTTAATAAGTAGTCAAAGTCGCCAGAGACTAAATGGCATTCTTGAATATCATCCAGCAGTTGTACTGCACGATTAAACTTATCAAATACTTCGGGGGTATCACGGCTTAAGGTGATTTCCACGAATACGAGAAGGGATGCACCCAAGAAATGGGGATTAACCAGCGCAGTATAGCCGTTGATATATCCTTGCTTTTCGAGTCGTTTCACTCTTTCTAAACACGGAGTAGGACTTAACCCCACTCTCTTTGATAATTCGACATTTGAAATGCGACCATCAATTTGTAATTCATTCAGAATGTTGCGATCGATGCGATCCAAGTCTTTAACAGGACTCTTTTTATTATATGCCATTTATTTAACCTTGCTTTATCACTAAAACAACATTTTATTCTACGTAAATCCAAAGTTCAGCAGCATACGCTACGTCGACGATACTATACTAGATATCCCTGAATTAATCACGTTCAGGTCACGATAAAATAACAATTAACCCCATTTTTAAATGGGTTATCAGGTAATTGAGGCTCAAAGATGATTATTGGCGTACCTAAGGAAATTAAAAACCACGAATATCGAGTCGGCATGGTTCCTTCGAGTGTTCGTGAATTAGTAAGTAAAGGTCACGAAGTGTTTGTTGAAACTAATGCGGGCGCAGGCATTGGTTTCTCTGATCAGGATTATGTTAATGCTGGTGCCAAAATTTTAGCAACAGCATCTGAAGTTTTTGCCAAAGCAGAGATGATTGTAAAAGTAAAAGAGCCTCAAGCGGTTGAACGCGCTATGCTGCGTCATGACCAAATATTGTTCACTTATCTCCATTTGGCACCGGATCTACCGCAAACGGAAGATTTAATCAAAAGTGGTGCAGTCTGCATCGCTTATGAAACCGTGACTGACGATCGCGGTGGGCTCCCCCTACTCGCCCCGATGTCTGAAGTGGCTGGCAGAATGTCGATACAAGCTGGGGCAATGGCACTCGAGAAATCTTCGGGTGGTCGCGGTATGTTATTAGGCGGAGTGCCAGGCGTAGAACCTGCTAAAGTGGTTATCATTGGTGGCGGTATGGTAGGCACCAATGCTGCGCAAATGGCGGTGGGTATGGGTGCTGATGTCGTGGTGCTCGACCGTAGCATTGATGCGCTGCGTCGATTAAATGTGCAGTTTGGTTCTGCCGTTAAGGCTATTTATTCGACCGCGGATGCGATTGAGCGCCATGTGCTTGAGGCAGATTTAGTCATTGGTGGGGTGTTAATTCCTGGTGCTGCGGCCCCTAAATTAGTGACTCGCAGTATGATCGCTCGAATGAAGCCCGGTAGCGCTATTGTTGACGTGGCCATCGATCAAGGCGGCTGTGTGGAAACCTCTCATGCAACGACTCATCAGGATCCCACTTATATCGTTGATGATGTTGTACATTATTGTGTTGCCAATATGCCAGGCGCGGTTGCCCGCACATCAACTTTCGCACTAAATAATGCAACGCTTCCCTACATTCTTAAGTTAGCCAGTTTGGGTTATAAAGAAGCGCTGTTGCAGGATAAACACCTGTTAAATGGTTTAAATGTGATACACGGTAAAGTGGTGTGTAAAGAAGTTGCCCATGCACTGGGTCTTGAATATACCGCACCAATCACATTGTTAGCCTAGCGGTTAGCGATGCGCAGATACAGATCATGCTCAAATTAACTAAAACTGCGCGACACTTATCTTAAGAGACTCTTATCTTGAAATGCAGATATTTGTCTTGAAAGGTTTTATATGCTCGGCCCCACCCCTGTTGGGGCCGATTTTTAAGGTGTTGTTAAGATTTTATGGTGCACAAATCACTCACCTCAATACCGAAAAATCGCCTCATGACTCGATTAACCCAATCTAAAAGAAACACTAAACAGCGCTTTACCCCTACAGGTAAATTCCCTACAATCCATGCAATTTGCTAAAGGCACGGAGAGAAAAATGAGCCAAGTCAGACACAGTAACCTATTGATTCTAGGTTCAGGTCCCGCAGGATACACGGCCGCAGTTTATGCTGCGCGCGCCAATTTAAAACCTGTGATGATCACTGGTATGCAGCAAGGCGGTCAGTTAACGACTACGACTGAAGTTGAAAACTGGCCAGGAGATGCAGAAGATTTAACGGGTCCAGCACTAATGGAACGTATGCAAAAGCATGCGGAAAAGTTTGATACCGAAATCCTTTTCGACCATATCAATGAAGTGACGCTGACTGAGCGGCCTTTCCGCTTAAAAGGCGATAACGGTGAATACACCTGTGATGCTCTGATTATTGCCACAGGCGCTTCAGCCCGTTATTTAGGCCTTGAGTCTGAAGAAGCATTTAAAGGCCGCGGTGTATCAGCCTGTGCCACCTGTGATGGCTTTTTCTATCGTAATCAAAAAGTTGCAGTGATTGGTGGCGGTAATACCGCTGTAGAAGAAGCATTGTATCTAAGTAATATTGCAGCTGAAGTACACTTAATTCACCGCCGTGATACCTTCCGCTCAGAAAAGATCCTCATCGATCGCTTAATGGATAAAGTCGCTAATGGCAATATTATCCTGCACCTCAATCAAACCATGGATGAAGTGGTGGGTGATGCAATGGGGGTAACCGGCCTGAAAATGAAGAGTACTGAAGATGGCTCCATCACAGAACTGGCGGTTGCTGGTGTCTTTGTTGCCATTGGTCACAGCCCAAATACCAGTATTTTCGAAGGCCAATTAGAGATGAATAACGGCTATTTGAAGGTACAAAGTGGCCTTCAAGGTAACGCTACTCAAACCAGCATTGAAGGTGTGTTTGCCGCTGGCGACGTGATGGACCAACACTATCGCCAAGCCATTACTTCTGCTGGTACGGGTTGTATGGCTGCATTAGATGCTGAGCGTTACCTAGACGCGAAGAAATAATCCATTCTAAGTCTTATCTAGCATGCTAGTCGACTCAAATAAATTAGCAGGCACGGGTTAACCACCTAAGCCTGCTATTTTTTATCTGCTTTGTGGCTGATTCAGCCACAAAAAAAGGGACCAAATGGTCCCTTCTTAAGTGCGACAAACTAATTTCTTAGTTTAACGCTTCTTTTGCTTTTTCAACTAAAGTTGCGAATACAACTTTGTCGAATACAGCGATGTCAGCCAAAATCTTACGATCGATTTCGATAGACGCCTTTTTCAGACCGTTGATGAAACGGCTGTAAGACAGACCATTTTGACGAGCCGCAGCATTGATACGTGCAATCCACAGTTGACGGAATTGACGTTTTTTCTGACGACGGTCACGGTAAGCATATTGACCAGCTTTAGTTACTGCTTGAACAGCAACACGGTAAGTACGGCTACGAGCGCCATAATAACCTTTAGCTAATTTTAAAACTTTCTTGTGACGAGCACGAGCGGTTACACCACGCTTAACTCTTGGCATTTTCTAATCTCCTAAATTAAGCGTAAGGTAATTGACGCGCGATTGCTGGAACATCACACTTAGCAACTAAACATTTTGCACGTAAGTGACGCTTACGCTTAGTGCTCTTTTTGGTCAAAATGTGACGTAAATGTGCTTGCTTACGCTTGAAACCATTGGCGGTTTTCTTAAAACGTTTCGCTACACCTCTGTCGGTTTTCATTTTAGGCATTACTAAAACTCCGCATTGGGATGTTAAATAAAAAGCAAGGCGAGCAAAGGCCATAGACCTTTGCTACTTTAAGGTTGCCCTACTTATTTCTTTTTAGGCGCTAGCACCATAATAGCTTGTCGACCTTCCATTTTAGGGAAAGATTCAACAATTGCGTATTCATCCAAATCAGTCTTAATACGGTTCAATAGATCCATACCAAGATTTTGGTGTGCCATTTCGCGACCTCGGAAACGCAGCGTAATTTTCGCTTTGTCCCCGTCTTCCAGAAAACGTATCAGGTTGCGTAGTTTTACCTGATAGTCGTTTTCGTCAGTTCCAGGACGGAATTTTATTTCCTTAACCTGAACCTGCTTTTGCTTCTTCTTTTGTTCCTTTTGGGCTTTAGCCTTATCAAATAGGAACTTACCGTAGTCCATAATGCGACATACTGGAGGTTCAGCGTTTGGACTAATTTCAACTAGGTCTACACCCGCCTCATCTGCCAAATTCTGAGCATCTCTGATGCTTACCACACCAATAGCTTCACCATCAATACCAGTTAAACGTACCTCTGGCACGCCTGTGATTTCTTCATTGATTCTATTAGGGGCCAGCTGACGCCCTGCTGTTTTTTTGATCTTTATGACCTATTCCTCCAACAATTTGAGACTACGGAGCGAAATTTGCTGATGGATTTTAGTGGCGAAATCTTCGATTCGCATCTTACCTAAATCAATACCATCGCGAGTACGCACCGCGACTTCCTTATTTTCCATTTCTTGATCGCCAACGACCAATAAATAAGGGACACGCCTTAAGGTGTGTTCACGTATTTTAAAGCCTATTTTCTCATTCCTCAAGTCAAAAGACGCTCGAATACCTTGTTCTTTGAAGAATTTGACAACTTTTTCAACATAATCAGCCTGTTTGTCGGTGATATTCATCACAACGACTTGCATCGGGGCTAACCAAGTCGGGAAACGACCCGCGTATTCCTCGATCAAAATACCGATGAAGCGTTCCAACGAGCCTAAAATAGCACGATGGATCATCACGGGTGTTTGACGGCTATTATCTTCGGCAACGTAAGTTGCACCTAAACGGCTGGGTAACGCATAGTCGAGCTGCACAGTACCACATTGCCACGCTCGGTCCAAACAGTCATGTAAGGTAAATTCAATTTTAGGTCCGTAGAAGGCGCCTTCTCCGTCTAAAATCGTAAATTCAATATTATTTGCGCGTAATGCTTGCTTGAGTGCTTCTTCTGCTCTATCCCACATGGCATCGTCACCGATACGTTTCTCTGGGCGAGTTGAGAGCTTAACAACGATATTTTCAAATCCGAAGGTTGAATAAGTGTCGTACACCATTTGGATACAGGCACTCACTTCCGCTTGAACTTGCTCATCGGTACAGAAAATATGGGCATCGTCTTGGGTAAAGCCACGTACACGCATTAACCCATGTAGCGAACCTGATGGTTCATTGCGGTGACAGCAACCAAATTCGGCCATTCGCAGTGGTAAATCGCGATAAGATTTAAGCCCTTGGTTGAAGATTTGCACATGTCCCGGGCAATTCATGGGCTTGACTGCATATTCGCGATTTTCACTGTTTGTCGTGAACATGGCTTCTGAGTATTTATCCCAGTGGCCTGAGCGTTCCCACAGTACGCGGTCCATCATTAACGGACCTTTTACTTCTTGATAGGTATATTGATTTAATTTACGGCGAATAAATCTTTCTAATTCAAGGAAGATACTCCAACCATCGTTATGCCAAAACACCATGCCTGGTGCTTCTTCTTGCATATGATATAAATCAAGTTGCTTACCAATTTTACGGTGATCCCGTTTAGCGGCTTCTTCGAGGCGAGCTAAATGGGTGCTCAGGGCTTTTTTGTCTGCCCAAGCAGTACCGTAGATACGTTGTAACATTTTATTTTCGGAGTTACCGCGCCAGTAAGCGCCGGCGATGCTCATCAATTTGAAATGATGGCAAAAACGCATATTTGGCACATGCGGACCACGGCACATATCAGTGTATTCTTCATGATGATACAGCGCTGGTGTCGCATCTTTGCTGATATTGTCATCAAGAATCGCCACTTTATACTCTTCACCACGTGCGGCGAAGGTATCACGAGCTTCTTGCCAGCTCACTACACGTTTAACCACATCGTAGTTGGTTTTAGCCAGTTCGAGCATACGCTTTTCGAGGGCTTCGATATCTTCTTGAGTCAATTTGTGTTCAAGATCAACATCGTAATAAAAGCCATTATCGATAACTGGACCAATCGCCATCTTGGTTTGTGGCCAGAGTTGCTTAATTGCATGGCCTAATAAATGCGCACAAGAATGGCGAAGAATTTCAATGCCTTCTTCGTCTTTGGCGGTAATAATCGAAAGTTCAGCATCGGTGTTAATCAGATCGCAAGCGTCTTTTAATTCGCCATTCACGCGACCCGCAATACAGGCTTTGGCAAGACCAGGGCCAATATCAGCGGCAACATCGAGAGTCGATACGGGATGTGCAAACTCGCGCTTGCTACCATCAGGAAGTGTAATTACAGGCATGAAATGTCCTTTCCAGTGGTGACCCACACGCAGGGCCACATGGTTTTAATGAATGA
>NZ_JBOFMC010000252.1:0-3129 GCF_051658185.1 Shewanella sp.
CATGTACTGGCGCAGAAAAATATTAATATTACCTGGGGTTATTATTTCCGCGTCGGCATAGTGATGACGCTACCTGTGCTATTTGTCACCCTAGCAGCACTGGCGCTGCGACTATCCTTCTAAATTTATGCCCATAGGCACTCAATCATCCGCCAATGGATAAATTCATAAGCGATTATTTATAAGAGACATGCTATGGACACTGACAACCACCTTGAAAAACACAGCCGTATTAAGATTTATCACAATCCAGCCTGCGGTACATCACGCAACACCTTAGGCCTTATTCGCAATACTGGGGTTGAGCCGACCGTTATTCTCTATCTTGAAACGCCGCCAAATCGCCAAACGCTGTGGCAACTGATTACGGAGATGGGTATTTCGGTGCGCAGTTTACTGCGGCAAAATGTCGAGCCATTTGCTACATTAGGCTTAAGCGAAGATAAGTTTAGCGACTGTGAATTAATCGATTTTATGCTCGAGTACCCGATCCTAATTAATCGCCCCATCGTCGTTACGCCATTAGGCACGCGCCTGTGCCGTCCATCAGAAAGTGTTTTAGATATTTTGCCAAATCCCCAATTAGGTGCTTTTACCAAGGAAGACGGTGAAGTGGTTATTGATACCAATGGGCAGAGAGTAAAAAAATAGTTAGATTTTCAAAACAAGCTCAGGCCTCGGGTAATCTCTACCTCGAGGCCTGATTTACAAACATGCAATACAGTTATAGCCTTTAATTTTTGCCAATATATGGACTGAAAATATTCACCCAAGCGTAATAGCCACCAATGATGATAAATACCACGCCAGTGATTTTTCTGGCCCAGTGCTCAAACGCCAATATGTGGTTATAAGCTTTCGCAACGCGATTGGCGCTAATCCCTAATAGGATCGCAAAGACTAAAACCGGTAGACCAGTGGCTAACCCATAAATCGCTGGTAGGGTAATACTTGATTGTGACTCTAGTGCAAGTGGCAGCAGCGAACCAAAGAAAAGTGCGGCTGAAGTAGGGCAAAATGATAACGCAAATAACACCCCCAGAAGCAAAGCTCCGATATATCCCTGCGGATTAATTTTAGCCTTTATCTTTTCGATTAGTGCCCCATTGCCAGGGAGATCCAATGTCAATAGTTCCAATAAAAACATGCCCACTAAGATCAGGATAGGCCCAAGCAACAGGTTCATGTATTTTTGTAGTAACACTGACACTGTGACGCTTGAGAGCAAACTGCCCACTAAGATCACACCCAGAACTAAGTAGCTCAGCATGCGCCCAATCGTATAGGCAAGCCCAGTACCAAACACACGATATGGTGACTGTATCCCTTTACTTATATAGGAGATAGCTGCCACATTAGTTGCTAATGGGCACGGACTGATAGAAGTTAAGATACCAAACCAAAAAGCCGATAGCAGCATGACTGCCCACTCATCCATGACTGGGCACCTTGGCTGATGGCGCCACTAAGGCTTGATTAGCCTTAGTTTGATTAACCATGGCATTAATCTCTTCAGTCAAATATTGGCTGAATGCCTGCTCGTTATTGGCCAGCTCCCACACACGGTCTAACCGTCGCCAATCAGTGTCTACACCGTTGTGGGTGTTAGCAATCACCACGGTACGAAATACCAACTGATAATCATCAATGTAATGCTGGTTTTCAGGCAAATCGACATTCACCAAATTTAACTGCATTTCACCATCGCGCACTTGCTTGAAAAACTGATTCATCACAGTAGACTGGGTAAATTTTTCCATACGAACACAAGTTGTACAGCGCTGATTACCATGAAAATAATAAACATTCAGCCCATTTTTTAATTGAGGTGACACGCTGGCAGCGATATCCGCATTGTCTGTATTAGCAGTGGTGATCGTGTCAAATTGCTGATACCCAACCAACCCTAAGCCAATACAAACCACAGTGAGCAGCAGGTAGCGGACAATTTTTTTAGCGTTCATGTCGACTCCTTAATACATTACGCTGCATGGGCTTTAAGCAAGGTCATGAGCTCATCAACACTGGCAAGCCGTCCCGTCAGCTTTATTTGCTCGTCGACCACCAACGCCGGTGTCGACATCACGTTGTAGGACATAATTTGTTCAATATCAGTCACTTTAGTTAGTTGGTAATCAAGGTTGAGAGCCTGCGCAGCAGCGTTCGTAGCCTCAGCCAATTTTTGACACTTTGTGCAGCCCGTACCGAGAATTTTAATATCCATGATTGCTCCTAATTTGGTTACTTTGTTATTTTGCCATTTGACCAAATGATAAGGCTGAAACTAATCAATTAATGCGATCTGCTTCTGAATTTGTTGTTCGAGTAAACCATCAATACAATGTAATGATGTCAGGAGGCAGGGCATGGTGAGGCGATAAAAAATCTGCTTACCTCGTTTTTCCATATCCACAATCCCAGCATGGCGCAAAACGGATAAGTGCTTAGAAATTGTTGAAAAATCAACGTCGGCACCTTCAACAAACTCACAAACACATTTTTCACCCTGTGCAAGTTGTTCCACCATCCACAATCGAGTAGGATGCCCTAGCGCTTTAAAAATATTAGCTTTTATTATGGTGCGTTGTTTCATTTTATGAAATTCCACAGCTGTTCAACGATTGGATCAGCGATAAGTATAAAATAATCGGTGCTAAAAAACGTTAGTAGATGACGCAAAGTGACAGGCATCTACCATAAAAATTTAAATTCAATTTTTTTCCGTTGATAAATAATTAACACTTTTAAAATGTTTCTAAGCTTGCACTCTAACCATCAAAAAACTAATGCTTAATCGGTATTTTTTATAATAGAGAGAGGACAACGCTAAATTGCAATGGGCAAAAGCTTTTTAGCTGCACGAACAGTTAGAGGGATACTTAGGATTGGCAATGTTGTACCAGTGACCTTCTAAAACAAGGATGTTTTAGTAGAGCCATCAAGGACGGTTCTTATTAAATTAAAGGGTGGCGTGTCACTGGGGAAACAATGACAATTCAATCAGCACATCTAACGACAACGTTATCTGGCTTTGGGGCAGTAATGAGTTAGAAACGCTGAATCTTACGGATAACACGCCCTCCCATAACAATGAGAGGAGCGTTAACGGCCCTTCGGCAGGTAGCTCAA
>NZ_JBOFMC010000253.1:0-4552 GCF_051658185.1 Shewanella sp.
GCTAAGATATTGCTACATATAGGTTTATCAATGACTGTATAAGTTTATGAATTAGTTAGACTTATCCCCTGTGGAGAGACCAGCTTAATTTTTCCGCCTTTTATTTCAGTGCGTTTATAGCAGCGCTATTATTTCAAATCACCCATAGACCACCCCAAGCACGAATCAGCAGCATACAGCCTCCCCTATCAAACATTTCAACACGTTTTTGACGTTAGTTGACAACATGGGAGATGTTGAACCGTGGAAAATGGGCTGATTTCACAATTGCCGCGCAAGCCCGTATAATCGGCCGGTCCGCATGGGAGAGACATCTCCAATGCGCCTATTCGATGCGCTTATTCGATGTGACTATTCGATACAACTATTCGATACAACGTTCTCACTAGGATCGCGTTGTAACTATGATCGCAATGTAACTAAAATCGCCATATCACAATGCGGTGCAAATGCCAGCGAGGAGATACTGTTTGGCTCATACCTATATACCTTTAGAGACTTACCGTCGAAAGTGGATTTTTAACCATAAAGACTTACCCGTGACGCCCGAGGATAAGGCGCAGATCCGCCCCTTAACCGAAAAAAGTGCTATGACGGTATGGACTCAGTGGATCAGCAACAAAAGTAGCCGTGCTGAACAATTTACTAAGGGTGATTGGGCCGCGAAAGCCGATGCCTGGTCCATTACCGACCATTGGCAAAGTGCTTGGGACAGTGACGATAATCATTTGCCAGACATGTTGGCCGACTTTATCCAGTGGCCAGACGAAACACCGGTGTATTTTTGTTATGAAAAATACCAAATCATTGAAACCCGCTGGGATGTCTTTGTGCGTAACTGGAAGTGCTTTTTATTCTTTGATGATGGTCCGATCCTCATCTCCCCCAAACACAAGCAAGCGGTGATGTTTGAGCAAACTGGTCAGTACAAATTAGGGCTGCGCGGTTAACGGAAAACAGGCTCTGCAACAAACAGCATTGCCTAAACACCTCTGCTGCTGCACGGCGTTCATCATGGCCCGCATTGACCTCGTGCTTGAGCTGAAGCTGTAGCGAATGCTTCACACCAAAGCGCGCACTCACAGCGTCTTGGCTTTGTCCATGAGGCTATCGCTGCCCGGTGCTTTCGATTAGTATCATGGACCTATTTTGCCGATGATAAGCCAAGCAGTGACAGGCGCAAAGACAGGCAGACCGAACTGACCATAAACAAATAAACATAAGTCAAATAAGTTGAGGTGTATTATGAAGTTGCTCTCTACCCTAACCCTAGCCACGGCGTTGATATTGCCCGGTATCACCTTGGCGAAAGAAGTGTCAGGCATCCAAGTTGCCGATACCTTAACGCTCGAAAATCAAGCCTTAGTGCTCAACGGCGCTGGGGTTCGCAGTAAGTTTTTTATGGATTTATATGTTGGCAGCCTATATGTGCCAAACGCGGCTAAGTCAACGGCGACAGTTATCGAGGCGCCGATTGCCGCAATTCGTCTCAATATCACCTCAAATATGATCACCTCCGATAAAATGCGCGCGGCGATTACCGAAGGGTTTGAATATGCAACCGCAGATAATACTGCCGATATTCAGCCGCAAATCGATGCCTTTATGGCGTTATTTAAGGATGAAATCAAACAAGGCGATCAATTTACTTTCGTGACCCAGAAAAATACCGGGGTCAGCGCCTATAAAAATGATCAAAAACAAGCCACCATCGAAGGGGAAATGTTTCGCCAAGCCTTACTGAAAATTTGGCTGGGGGATAAACCGGCCCAACAAAGCCTAAAAGAGGCCATGCTGGGCCAATAATTAAAACTTAAACTCCAGATCCAAGGCCGCTGCGCCTTGGTTATCCATGTCGACGCCAGCTTGGCGCGTCACTTCTAATTCGCCATTAAAATAATATCCCGCATAAAGATTTACCGAGAGCGAGCGAGTGGCTTGCCAGCCTCCACGTAAATAAGTCACCCATTCATTAATTTCTACGGCGATATCCTCATCCTTAATTAAGAATCTTTCGGTCCGCTTTGAATTACCCAACCCGATATTCCAATGAGGATTAAATTGATAGCTGAGCTCTAATCCTGCTGGGCCGCTAAATCCGGCTTTAAAGGGATTCGCAAGGCTCCAACGTTCGTTAATTTGCCAGCGCATCGCTAAATAGGGCACAGTACGCACATCATCAATATCATTTAAATATGCCACACCCAGCCCCAGCATATTTCCCGACTCAAAGGCATACATCGCAGAGGCCACAACACCGTAACTTTGGGCATTATCGCTCGAAGCAGTATCGGCATAGGCATATTGAAGCTGAGGTGCAATCATAAAACGCCAATGTTGATCCAACCGATAACTTAATGAAACACTCGCGCGATAGCGCTCAATTTGCTCCCAAGTTTGGCCGCTTGAACCAAATAATGCCTTAACGGCGTCCGCTTGCATTCCATCCACTGGGCGCCAAGCATAATCTAAGTTATCGTATCCAAGGCTCAGCCCCATTGACCACTGCCGATTTAAGGGAATATTAACCGCTGCATTAAGTAACAAACTGTCCCGTTGTAATTCGGTCTGACTGTTTGCAATCGCGGCATTTTGGGTGCTTATTTGCGCAATACTGAGTTTAAAAGGTTTATATTCTCTGGGTGGTTTATCAGCGGCTATCGCAGCAGTCCCCATAAGAGGAATAAGTAACACCCCAATATTTATCAACGATAGGGTTTTGTTGTTGCCAGATAGATTTTGCGTTGTCACACCAACTCCTTAGATTATTATCATTTGGGGTACAGCAATGGGTAAATACCGCAATCGTGAATAGGATAATCATGAATGCCGTTGATTGTAATACCGCAAGCAGTTAAAAGCATTGATGCGGCTAGCATCGTTTGCTGGCAAATACGTTAATTCTATCTAAAAAGTTCACACTAACGGCAACTGTTTAGCATCCACTTTTAGCTCAGTGTTTGCTGCCCCATCCCTATTAAGACGAACGATTGGCAGACAATATCCGTGAACCATCGTGATAAACTAAGCCGCAGGGCTTATTCAAGCTCTTTATGCCTAACGTTTCTTTATGCCTAACGCTTATGCAATACGCTTATTCGATACGGTAAGCCCGTAAAAACATCTGGGCGCAACCACAAACATAAGCCTCACGGTCCGCAACCAATGGGCTAACGTCAAGCCCTAACTCTAGCCTGAGTTTTAACTCACCAAATAACATTAAACATAAACGCACAGCGCTATGCTGCACATTACCAAAATCATATTTACCCAATGCCTGCACGGCGTGTAAATAGTCCGCCAAAATGCCAACAATATGTTGCGGTCCAGCCGCAAAAAACAATTGCGAGGCCTCTGGGTGACTTTCGGACTGAGCGACGCAGGTCTTAAAGACCGTGATGGCCTCTGGGCTGACAATCATCTCACCGAATTTAATGGCAAAACGCATCAGGGTGGCTTCTGGCTGCTGGGGATCCTTAAGCAAATCATCATTCAAATTATGGCCAATGCATTTTGATTCAATGGCGGCCACAAATAATTCGTCTTTACTGCCAAAGTGGGCGTAAACCGTCTGTTTAGAGACGCCCGCCAGCCGAGCCACTTCGTCCATGCTGGTATGGGGAAATCCTTGTCGACAAAATAAATCCATGGCTGCCACGAGGATTTGCTGCTTTTTTTGTTCGCTACGGCTCATCGGTAGCGACGTATCTGACACTGGTGTCATATCCACTCTCAAATCATTTGTCCAAATAAATTGACGTCAGCTAATCATAACTAGACTAGACAGTCCAGTCTTTACAATCTAGACTAGCAAGTCTAGTAACAGCATTTTAACATTAACCCACATCGGAAGGCTGCAAATGGATCATATCATCTACAATGCATGGCGCACGATAGGCTTATTTACATTCATCTGTTTAACCGCCTGTCAACAGGATGTGCGCGAGCGGCCAACCCCGCACAACCTCCCGAGCAGTGAGTTATCGCGCCACGCATTGCCCAGCGCCGAATTGCCCAAAGTGATGACGGCGCAGCTCATCCCCGCCGCGAGCTATCAAAGCCAGCAAATCTATTCAGGTACCCTTAGGGCTGGCAACACGACAGGTGTGGGCTTTGAACTCTCAGGGAAATTAAGTGAGCTCTATGTTGATAGCGGCGCCAAAGTGATCCGAGGGCAAGTGTTAGCCCGCTTAGATACCCGCCTGCTTGAGGCTGAGCGCCAAGAAATCCTCGCCAATCTGTCCCAAAATCAGGCCAATATCGAACTGGCCAGCAGCACCCTTAAGCGTCACCTTGAGCTGCAAAAATCAGGCTATGTTGCAGAGCAATTGCTGGATGAAAATCGTAACCAATTAAGTCAGTTAGAAGCGGCCAAACAAGGATTATTGGCCTTAAAGTATGCCAATCAGTTAAAGCTGGATAAGTCGCTACTGCGTTCGCCCTTTGATGGCACCATTAGCCAACGCCAACACAGTTTTGGTGAAGTAGTGAACGCAGGAAGCCCGGTATTTATTGTGGTTGGCCATGTCAATCCTGAAGCCTATATCGGCGT
>NZ_JBOFMC010000254.1:0-3002 GCF_051658185.1 Shewanella sp.
TTCGCCCAAAACATCGCAGCGTATGCACAATTTGCCTTGCTTATGGCAAATGGAGATCAAAGGCTACCGCCCATCAGCATTGAAGCTAAATGAGATAAATCCTACTCAAAGGTCGCTGTCTGCGGCCTTTGAGTGACCACCATACTTCGTTATGATTGTGATTCCCTTAAAAATACCGGTGCGTTAGGTTTACTTTGCTCTTCGCAATAATAATATCCAGCTGCTTTAAATAAGGTTAACTCTTCAAATGAGCGGATCTGCTGCTCAATGATATACCTTGCCATCATGCCGCGCGCACGCTTGGCAAAAAAACTAATCACCTTATACTGACCACTTTTATAGTCTTTAAAGATCGGGGTAATTAAATCACCCTTTAGTTTCTTTACATTAATGGCTTTGAAATATTCATTTGATGCAAGATTGACAATGATATTATCCCCTTGCTCGCTCACAGCTTGATTCACAGCCTCGGTTAATATGTCGCCCCAAAATGCATATAAATGCTGACCTTTAGGATTTTTCAATCCGGTGCCCATCTCTAAACGGTACGGCATGATCAAATCTAAAGGCCGCAACAGCCCATATAAGCCAGAGAGGATCCGTAAATGGCGCTGAGCGTGCTCCAGCTGCGCATCCGACAATGTATCGGCATCGAAGCCGGTATACACATCACCTCTAAAGGCAAAAATGGCTTGCTTAGCATTTTCTAGAGTGAAATCCGGCTGCCACTCGCCAAAGCGCGCGGCATTGAGACCCGCGATGTTATCGCTCACCTTCATTAGCGTGGCAATATCTTGTGGCGTAAGCTGCCGACAAATGTGAACAAGCTCGGCGCTCTGCTCAAGGAAGCCCGGCTTGGAGTGAGCCTGCGTCAAAGGTGGCTGTTCAAAATCTAAGGTTTTGGCCGGTGAAACTAATATCAACATTAAAAACTCCAATCAAACATAACTTAGCCAATGATACTCATAGGACATAAAAAAACCACGCATATACTACGTGGTTTTTGATTATTAGCTAAACATGCTCTTATAAATAAGAATAAGCATTAGGGATTTTTTATCGGCGCTTTGTTAGCAATATCTTCCCAAATTTCATTATCTAACTGTTCCATAAGCTCTGGGAATTTACTGCGATCAAATTCAGGTGTTTTTCCCATTTGCAGCTGCTCTCGATAATCATTAATGACCCGAATAGCCAATCCTGATAGCAGTAATAATGCCACGATATTCACCGTCGCCATGAGCCCCATAGACACATCGGCTAAGTTCCATACTAAGCTGATTTTTGCAACGGAGCCAAACATCACCATACCTAAAACGCACAGACGGAATAACGGCAAAGCTTTAGTGCTATTGCCGGTTAAGAACATCACATTTGTTTCTGCATATGAATAATTAGCAATAATTGAGGTGAAACAAAAGAGGAAAATTGCCACGGCAATAAATGCGCCGCCCCAATCACCGACATGGCTAGACATCGCATTAATGGTTAAGCGGATCCCATCATCACTAGAGCCCACATCGCCTGAAAGCAAAATAATTGCCGCGGTGGCAGTACAAATCACGATGGTATCAACAAACACCCCCATCATCTGTACAAATCCTTGAGAAGCGGGATGGTTTGGATTAGGTGAAGCGCTGGCGGCAACATTGGCTGCGCTCCCCATACCAGCTTCATTCGAAAATAAACCACGAGCAATACCAGCTTGCATCGCCTGTGCTACCGTATAGGCAACCCCACCAGCGGCGGCTTCCTGCCAACCAAAAGCACTTTTTACAATAAGGCTAATCACCCCAGGTAATTGATCTAAATTAAAAATGACGATTATAAAAGCAACCAAAATATAGGCTAACGCCATAATCGGTACAATAAACTCAGATACCCGCGCGACTTTACGCAAGCCGCCCATGATAACAAAGCCACTGGCGATGACTAAGCCAATTCCCACATAGGTAGGATCAAAGCCAAACACCCGCTCCATTGCTCCCGTAATCGTATTCGCTTGTACTGCGTTAAACACTAGACCGAAAGCAATAATTAAAAAGAATGCAAATAGCACTCCCATCCAGCGCTGCCCCAATCCTTTTTCCATATAATATGAGGGGCCACCTCTAAATTGCCCATCAGTATCACGGACCTTATAAACTTGGGCTAAGGTCGATTCAATCATGGCGGTCGCCATACCTAGCATGGCAATCAACCACATCCAAAATACCGCACCCGGACCTGCAGCTCCTATCGCGACGGCAACGCCAGCCATGTTCCCGGCACCGACACGCGCAGCCATACTGGTACAAAATACCTGAAATGAAGACAAGCCACTTTTACAACCTTGGCGACTCATCGTCATGACCTTAAGCGAGTGCTTAAAATGCGTCACCTGAATAAATAAAAGCCTGACAGTGAAATAGAGACCGGCTCCAACCAATCCGTAAACTAACAACTTGCCCCAAAGTAGCGCATTTAAAAAATTAACGATGGTTTCTAACATTATTTTACTTCTTCCCGTAGCAAATGCACTGTGTTCATCTCAACATACAAGAGCGACAATACATTTGTGGTGAATGAATCCTTCCAGCTTAAAGATAAGAATTACAGTAGAGTTATTGTTCCAAATTATCCTTCTGCGACACTACAAAACCACATATAACATCACAGCCACTGAATTCAACCCTGCACAGTAGCACAGTATTCGAAATTACTCATACGATCAAGATACTGTTTCTCATCTATGATAATAACGTCACGCCTTGGTCAAAATAAACACAACGCCACAATAAATACCACAAAACAAACTGGCAACAGATAAAACACAAACACCACACCCTCATCAATTAAAGCAACCTTGCATAGTTAAAGGAATATATTTTGATTAAAAATCCCTCTAATTACAGAACTGATTACAATGTCAGACCAAGCTACATAAAGGCCATACTACGATATAAGAAATATTAAAAAATGGTACTATGACAATAATAAGATCTTGATATCATGAAGTTATT
>NZ_JBOFMC010000255.1:0-7075 GCF_051658185.1 Shewanella sp.
CTTAAACTTGATATCGGTTATAGTTTCTTTTCACCCAGCGCAAACGTCAAACTGCCCGAGATGATCGATGCCGCCCGCAATAACCTCACATCCCAACAGCCGACCACTCACCAACCGACACAGGGCAACATTTTAAAATCAGTTAGTTACGATAACTCCCCCCCCATTCGACTGCGCTAGTGTGAAGGCTCTATTGTTACAGGATTATTTGTGTTGTTAGGGCACTATTGTGACGCTGGCTTATCATCTTGCGCTTTAGCCCATTGTACAAACAGCACCACGGGATAGGGTGATATGAATACCAAGCCTAACCCGATAAGGCTCGCAATCACGACCATCCCGAAAAGGACTAAACTCCATGAGGTCAACAGATATAAGCCAAGGCCACTAAAGAGCAAAAGCAGTCCGAGCCAATGCAAAAACTTCAACAAATTCATAGCATTTTTAACGACATCCGCCATATAAACCTCTTTTGTTCTTGCGCTAAAGTTGTCACACTATGAGCATTATTATGAAAAGGAACTAACGCTATGTTTAAAAATACACTGCTTTGCGGCGCCTTGGTACTGGGCTTGAGCGCCTGTCAAACCGCCAATACCACTCAAACCGAGACAATCGCCCTCGAAGGAAGTTGGCAAGTAGAGCAGATCCAAGGCCGGCCGACGATCGACAATAGCCCCGCGCAAATCACCTTTGCCGCAGAAGGTCAGCTCCATGGTAACAACAGCTGCAACAACTTTTTTGGGCAATATAGTCAGCAAGGTCAAGAGCTTAAGCTAATGCCTGCTGGCAGCACCATGAAAGCCTGTATCGAAGCGTTGATGCAGCAAGAGCAGCAATTTATGCAAGCGATGCCCCTCGTGACCAAGGCACAGTTTACCCACGGTAAACTGTCGCTATTAGACAGCAATAATCAAGCCGTTCTCGTACTCACCCAATTAAAATAAGCAGCCTCCAACAGGCTTGCGGTTGAGCTCTTGTGTTAGAGATCTTGTCTTAGAGCTCTTGCGTTTGAGCTGAAGTAAGCTGAGTGCTCACCCCCTGACTAAACGCAAAGGTAAGCCTTAACCGTGTAAAAGTCAGCGTGATAACGCCGTCGTAAACGGGGAACGAGGCTCTCACTGCCTCATAAAAAAAACCGCCAATAATGGCGGTTTTTTATCGCGCAATAAAAGCAATATTACGCCTGAGTGTCGCGCAATGCAGCGTCGGCTATCGCGGCATTTTGCTCGGCAAATACCGCACTTTGGACCATGTCTGCATTATAGTGCTCCTCGTCAAGCTCATCCTCGGACTTAGCGATCACTGTCGTCGCCACCAAATCGCCCGAAACGTTCACAACGGTGCGCGCCATATCTAAAATACGATCAATCCCCGCAATTAATGCGACACCTTCTAACGGCAAGCCGACGGTGGACAACACTAAAGTCAACATCACTAAGCCAGCCCCGGGGACACCCGCGGTGCCAATCGAGGCCAGAGTTGCCGTTAAAATGATTGTCAAATACTCTACCCAAGTTAAATCGATACCAAAGGCCTGCGCCACAAACAGGGCGGTAACCCCTTGGTATAACGCCGTCCCATCCATATTGATGGTTGTCCCCAGCGGTAAAACAAAACTCGAGATCTTCTTATTCACCCCTAAGTATTCACTGGCGCACTTCATGCTGGCAGGCAAGGTGCCCGCCGAACTTGAGGTGGTAAAGGCAACCACCATGGCATTGCTGATCCCTTTAAAGAAATGCAATGGATTTAACTTAGCAAAGACGCTTAACACTATGCTGTAAAAACCCAAGACATGGATAATGCAGCCCAAATACACCGCGATAATCACCTTGATAAGCGGCCACAGCATCTCAATACCATACTCTCCCGCGACCCAAGCCATGAGGCCAAATACCCCATAGGGCGCAAGCTGCATCACCATATCGGTCAGCTTGTACATGGCTTCTGCCAAGCTTTCAAATACCTTAATGGCTGGCTTTCCGTGATCACCTATCAGTACTAAGGCAATCCCTAAGGCCACCGCAAATACAATCACCTGCAAAATCTGGCCGCTTGCCAGCGCCGCGATAGGGTTAGTCGGCACAATATTAATGAGGGTCTGCATTACCGAAGGCACTTCTTTGGCGGTGTGCACGACATCGTGTTGCAATGCTGGCACCCCTGCCCCGGGCTGAAGAATATGGCCGACCAATAACCCAAGACTGATTGCGATCGCCGTCGTACACAGATAAAAAGCAAAGGATTTAAAGCCGATACGCCCCATCTTGGCGGTATCTTCCATCGACGTCACGCCGACAATCAATGAACAAAAGACTAAGGGCACAATCAACATTTTAATCGTGTTGACAAACAATGTGCCTATCGGTTTTAAGCAGGTCGCCTGCTCACCAAAACCAACACCAACCGCAATCCCCAGTACCATCCCGACGAAAATTTGTAACCACAATGGCACCGCCATCCAACGTGACCAAATGCGGCCCAACGCTGACGAGCTATTTTTTGACATGTTCTTAACCTTGATGTTGAAATAATGATTGGATGATGCCCTCTCCGTGGCTGACGCTCTGTTATCCCCCTCATTTTGCGAGGCGCAGAGTCTAGCATAAGGGATAAAAATCCAAGGATGATCTGTATCACGTTGATGCCAAGCACCAGAAAAACCGGCCAACGCGGCGCTTACCGCGTGAAGAATCGAGGTAAATCGAGGTAAATATAAGGCAATGTGTCGCGCTCGATTAAGCTCGCACGCAAAGCAGTTAATCAAGCGGGATAAAGTAAGACGGCGATATGCAAGCAGTCAGCGCGAGTTAACAGCAAAATCATTAACTCACGCCACAACAGCTAAAAAGTACAAGATGTACGCAAGCTTAGGCTTCAAAGTAGTCGGCGCCATAGTTTAACTGCAAACACTCAGAATATAACGAAGCAGGCGGCTGCTCACGCTCAATTAAATAACGCCAATAGTCATCCTCAAAATGACTGAACAGGGAGGGCGCCTCCCCATAGGCACTTAACACCACCCAGCACCACACCCCTGCCCATAATCCCATCGTGATTAAGGTTAAGGTTAAATGCACGCCATGGTGAATTTGTGGCTTTTTATCAACACCATGCACCGGAATGGTCGTTAATTTAAACCGACGGCTAGATCTAATAAATTCCATCATTGGCCACCCAATTTGTCATTAGCATCTCCTATACAGCCTAGCAGATAAGACTTTAGTCTAACAAAAAGCCTCAAATAATCTTTTACAAAAGAGCCTGCGCCCCCTAGCTGATCCTCAGGACTTCCATGCTAAAGTGGCAAGATGCATTGCCCGAGTGCACGACGAGGGCAGCATTTATCACAATCTAGGAGTCGTTACATGTTGATCCGTAAAGCTAAGGAACAAGATCTCTGCGCCTTAGTGCAATTTAATCAAGCTATGGCTACAGAAACCGAAGGGTTAACCTTAGACGAAACCACCCTCACCCAAGGGGTTAGCACCCTACTCAATCACCCAGAAAAAGGCTTTTATCTTGTGGCGGAGCAAGAGGGGGAAATTGTTGGTTCGCTGATGGTGACGTTTGAATGGAGTGATTGGCGCGCCAAAGATTACTACTGGATCCAAAGCGTGTACGTGCGCCCGCAAAACCGGCGCCAAGGGATTTACGGTAAGCTCTACCATGAGGTAAAACGCCTTGCCAAGACTAAGGGTGGCGCGGCCAGTTTTCGGTTATATGTTGAGCAAGACAACCTCAATGCCCAGCAAACCTATCAAGCCTTAGGCATGCAACAAAGCTACTACTTGATGTACGAAGAAAAATAGGGGGAGTGACTCAGCGGGCACTGCCCGAACTCAGTTTATGCATGAGGCAAACACACAGGCTCGGCCCCTCTGAGCATGCTCATATCACGCCCACAAAAAAAGGATCGCCCCGTAAGGCGATCCTTTTTTAGGTAGTGGCAACGCAAGCGCTGCGACCTCAATACTCACTCAATACTCAGTCAAACACTCAGCGAAGCGTTTAGCCAAAGAAGCCAAATAAAATCGCGGTCATCGCCAGTAAGCCTGCCAGTATCACAAAAATATTGCTGATCCGGCCACGATACGCTTTTAATGCTGGCACTTTGTATACGGCGTACATTGGCATTAGGTATAAAATTGCCGCAATGATAGGTCCGCCCAGGGCTTCAATCATGCCCAAAATGCTCGGGTTAATGATTGCAACCGCCCAAATGGTGACAAACATAAACACCAGAATAAACTTGTTGATTTTCTCTTCGGCAATCGATTTATTACTGCTGCGTAACTGTTTAACAATAATGCCCTTCATCCCTTCGGTGGCGCCCATGTAATGGCCAAAGAATGAAGAGATAATCGCGATAAAGGCAATTAACGGCCCAAAGTAACTCACAAAACCACTGTCATGCACGTTGGCAAGGTAAGATAAAATCGCGAGGTTTTGTGCTTTTGCATCGGCTAATTGTTCAGGCGATAAAGACAATACACAAGAAAATACAAACAACATCACAAAGCCAACCAACATCATCGAAGTATTACGTAAAATGACATCGGCTTTACGGGCAGCGTTGTTACCATAATCGCGTTTCAGTGAAACTGAGAACTGTGAAATGGCAGGCGAATGGTTAAAGGCAAACACCAGTACAGGGATAGTTAACCAAACAGTGCCTAAAAATGTGCCGGCATCTGGCATAACTTGCAGTGCATCCATTTTCCACTCAGGAATTAAATACACCGACATGAAGGCCAAAATACCCACCAGCGGATAAACCAATAGCTGGGTCACTTTTAACATCACTTTTTCACCGGCAACCATCACTGCCATCATAGCGAAAATCAATACGCCAGAAAGTAAGAAGCGTGGAGGCGATGCCATCCCTAATTGATTCACGATAAAGCTATCGACGGTGTTAGTGATCCCCACACCGTAAATTAACACGATAGGATAAATGGCAAAGAAGTACAGCACAGTAATGGCCTTACCCGCACCTGCGCCAAAATGCTCTTCCACAACGTGGGTGATATCGCTACCAGGAATATTGGATGAGCACACAAAACGGGATAAGCCGCGATGCGCCAAGTAAGTCATTGGACCGATGATCACCGCCATGAGCACTAATGGCCAAAAGCCTCCCATACCAGCATTGATGGGTAAAAACAAAATACCAGCACCGACAGCGGTACCAAATAAACTCAGCATCCATGTGGTATCTTGGCGAGTCCAAGGCAACCGGGCGGTGGTGTTTTGTTCCTGCGAGCTTTGGAATGTTTCAGGATCTTTTTGCATATAAAGTGACCTTTCGGTGGATAGGCATAAATAATTGAATATAAGGATAACCAAAAATAGTCTTTAAAAGTTGATCTGGCACCATTTTAGGTAAGTGAATTTCAGATTAAGCTGATATTGGGATCTGGATCTATTATTAACTGTAATTAATATTCAATTTTGCATCCACACGATCACAAAAAAGCGCATAAAATACACAATCATTTCACCAACAGACCCAGATTTCGACATCGGGCTTGCTGAGGCAAATTTCACCACAGCGACCAAGATCACGCAATCTCGCAAAACACGACAAGCATCTGCAATCATGCATAAAACATTGAAGCAGATCACGCAAAGATTTGTTAAATAGTAACAACTTGCTACATCATGCTCGTCAAGGTAAGCCCTATAAAAATAGCCTATTTTTCATGGACTATTGACTATTTTAGTTGTTATTAACGCTTTGCGCCTTGCGCTTGATGGGCAAGATCACGGCCACGCAATATCGGCCTCTTTAAATCACCGCGCAGACCACTGCTTAGCCACAAAATACCGCACCGCCATCGGCCCCTGTCACACCTCAGCGCCCAGCTTAAGGTTGGCTGCACTTTTTTACTGAGCTCGGTCGCTGACTATGGCAAAATGCCAGCCCAGACCACTTAGGCCGCGGCAATCATTTCAGCAATGATTCACTTGCGCGCTTACATCAACGTCAATAAGTCACACATCACTATGCAGCAAAACATCATTAAGATCATCGTTGGCTCAACAAACCCAGTCAAAATCAATGCCGCAACTAAGGCCATGGCCCAACTGTTCCCCGAAAGTCAGCTACACGCCACAGGCATGGAGGCCCCCTCCGGCGTCGCCGCGCAGCCGATGACGGATGCCGAAACGAGGCTCGGGGCGATTAATCGTGTGCGCTATTGTCAGCAATACCACAGGGAACATCAGCAACAGGCCGACTACTATGTGGCAATGGAAGGGGGAGTTGATCATTTTGAGTTTGGCCCGGCTACCTTTGCCTATATCGCCATCGGCCATCAGCAGCAACTCGCCATTGGTCGCAGCGCCATGTTACCGTTACCGACACAAGTGTATCGGGCGCTCGAAGCGGGTGAAGAGCTTGGCCATGTGATGGATAGACTATTTAATACTGTCAATATTAAGCAAAAAGGCGGCGCTATCGGCCTGCTTACCCACGGCCACGCTACGCGGGAGAGTATTTACACCCAAGGGATCATCCTCGCGATGGCGCCCCTGTTAAATCCCCAGTTTTACCCCTAGCAACAAGGGGAAAAGCATGAGGCTTAACGGCGAAGGCGCAAGGTTTACGCCATTGGCTCACCACCGGTAAATTCAGCCCCAAGCCCGTGATTGCAATCAAGCCCTAACCTCGCTAACTTAGCGGTAATTTCCCCTTCCCTAGCCAACCTCTTTCTTATCGGGTTGGTATTAATAGGTTTTACTATGGCGCCACAGACAACAGTTTCACCGCAAATGCTCACCAACAGTCCTGAGTCGTCGAGCCAGCTAAGGCAGCTGTCGCGCGCTATCGTTAGGCAATTAGGGATACTCAATACCGCCTTTGGGGACTTACCACTGTCGGCGGTGCAAGCCCATGCCTTGTTTGAAATAGGCCGCACGCCCCTCACCATTAAGGAGCTGGCCAGTAAACTGAGCATCGATAAATCCAATGCCAGCCGCGCCATTAAGCATTTGGTCGATAAAAAACTCGCCCAAAGTCAAATCCATCCAAGGGATAGCCGCTGTTTAATCGTGCAGCTCACCCCCG
>NZ_JBOFMC010000256.1:0-1564 GCF_051658185.1 Shewanella sp.
ATCTTGCCATCTTGAGGATCTTGCCATCGTGATGAGCAGCGCAGCAAAAGCATGAGGATTCACCCAAATCAGGTACAATTGGCAATGATGGAGCGGTGAAGAGCTCGGCTAATGCACTAAGGGGGTCACTGCAGAACGAATGGATAACTACTAGGCGAATAGGTTGATTTCTGTGTGAGCAGGTCAATTTCTGGACAAATAGGTTAACTAAAAAAGGCCAGAACACTATCTGGCCTTTTAGCGTGAGGATTGCCATACGTGGCTAAGACACAGGGCTAATGCTTAGGTCTCGCTCACCTTAGCAAGTTGCTGCTGACTGCGCTGTTTCTTGTACTGCTTAGCCTCTGCCGGAATAGGCGTGACTTTACCGGTTTCTAACCAATTGCGTAGCCGGTTAGCATCCGCTAAATGGGTATATTTGCCGTAAGCATCGAGCACCACAAAGGCCACTTGGCGCTTAGCCATTTCCGTGCGCATCACCAGGCAATGGCCCGCGGCATTGGTAAAGCCGGTTTTGGTGAGGTGGATATCCCAATTATCTTTATAAACCAATCTATTAGTGTTACGAAAATCTAAACTATATTTAGGTTTAGCAAAGGTGACCGTCTTTTTTTCGGTCGAGCTTAATTGCCCCAATAATGGGTAACCTTGGCTGGCCTTCAGTAACACGACCAGATCGCTGGCGCTGGAAACGTTTTTGTGGGATAAACCCGTCGGCTCAACGTATTTCGTGTGCTTCATCCCCAATGCTTTTGCTTTTGCATTCATGGCCTTGATAAACGCTTTATGGCCACCGGGATAATGATGTGCAAGACTGGCGGCGGCGCGGTTTTCCGAGGACATCAGCGTCAGCAATAACATCTCTTTTCGGCTAATTTCGCTGCCAATCCGCACCCGAGAATACACACCTTTCATCTCTTTGGTATCACTGATATTGATAGTGAGCTTTTCGTCCATCGGTAATTTGGCATCTAAGGTCACCATCGCGGTCATCAACTTCGTCACCGAGGCGATGGGCATCACGGCATGGGCATTACTCGAATACAGCACTTCATTGGTTTTAAGGTCAACCACCATGGCACTATTTGCAGCAACTTCCTGCTTTGCTTGATTTTTTTTAGTGGCAACCGTTTTAGTGGTGGCTTTAGTGGCGGTGCTTTTAGTGACAGAGGCCGAATCGGCGCTATAAGCTGTCGTGGCAACAGTTAAACTGCTGCATACAAAAATAACACTACCGAGCAGAGAATGGATCTTCATGTTCGTTTCACTGAGTTAATGGGGGCCAAATGTGCCGTAGCACTCAATGGCCTAAGTATAAGAGGTCTGCGATGAAAGAAATAGAATGTAATCAGACTTTTATTAAGATATTCAACATTTTTGTGCCCAACGGTTACTGATGACACCCCAAGGGAACATAGCCTTACTGCAACGCATTAATTAAAAATCCATGTAAAACAAAATGATAATTCAAAGTTGTTGACCTCGCTGTGCATATCATCCCTCAGGCTACTCCCTAGGTGCTTTCCCTAAGCCGCATGCGGCGATTGACTCAAATGCTTAACAC
>NZ_JBOFMC010000257.1:0-2185 GCF_051658185.1 Shewanella sp.
GTTACTCCCGCTTGTTTGCGTTAACAACCCGCAGCATTCACTGGTTTTTAGAGCACGGCTTTGTGATTGAAGATGTGGATGCGTTGCCGCAGAAGAAAAAGCAGCTGTATAACTACCAGCGCCGCTCCAAAATTCTCGCACTTGATCTGTGAGTTGCGCTCCGTCGCGCCAGTGAGTGTCGATGATAGCTATTAATGATTGACGGTGTCTTTTGGCTCAGTGACAAAGGCGCTGGGAGTGGTTAACCTCCCGCACCTTTGTCGCAATTGATGCGCGAGGCTATGACGTCGTTTTACGTTTGTAGGCCATGTCTAAGGTGAACACCAGCAGGGCGCTCCAGATAAACCCGAAGGTCACGCCTTTTTCGGCATCAAAGGGTTCATTAAATAAACTTACCGCTAAGATGAACATAATGCTGGGACCGATATATTGGAAAAATCCTAGCATCGACAGCGGAATGCGTGTCGCTGCGCCAGCAAAACACAGCAGGGGGATCGTGGTAATAATTCCCGCAGCCATCAACATGGCATTTAACTGCCAGGTATTGGTGAGCATATTGGCGCTGGCGTTATCGAGGGTGGCGATAAGATAGATGAGCGCCACAGGGAGTAGGATCGCGGTTTCAACCAATAGCCCTGATTTAGCATCCACATTGACCTTTTTACGCAGCAAGGCGTAAAAGCCAAAGGTGCTGGCCAATGCCAGCGAAACAATGGGAATCGAGCCAAAGGAAATGAGCTGGACGAGTACGCCGATACTGGCAAGGCCGACGGCAACCCATTGTAATTTTCGTAATCTTTCCCCTAAAAATAACATCCCCAATAGCACGTTGAGTAACGGGTTAATAAAGTAACCTAAGCTCGCATCCAGCATATGATCATTGTTGACTGCCCAGATAAATAACAACCAGTTGCCAGCGATTAAAATGGAAGTAATGGTCAGTACCAGCAATTGCTTGGGCTGCTTAAACACCAGGCGTAACCTGGAGAATCCTCCGATAAACAGCATGATGATCACCATAAACACAAATGACCAGACGACTCGGTGGATTAAAATTTCAGTGGCAGATACCTGATGGAGTAATTTGAAATATAACGGTGCAAAACCCCACATGCAGTAAGCGCTAACAGCGAGTAGGATCCCTTTGCGGTATTCATGGTTTGGCATGGCATTTCTTAGACAAAGATTGGGACGGCGATTGTAGGCCCCACCGGCATTTGACTCAAGCGGACGCTGGGATATTTTGCCGCGATGGTGGTGTCATCCCACGGCGGTAAGTGCGATTGAGGCAAGACAGGAGCGACTCACTCCTTTAGAATAGGCGCCCTCACTTTTGACATAGACTACCCATGGAAACGCCCTTACTCGACCGACATGATGATCCACTCTCCGAGCGTCTCGCTCAGGTCTTTGGTTACCGTGATTTTCGTGATGGCCAGCGGGAGGTGATTGAGCGTGTGTGCAGTGGCCAGGATTGCCTGGTGATCATGCCCACCGGCGGCGGTAAGAGCCTGTGCTATCAGTTGCCTGCGTTGTTGATGGAGGGCATTACCATTGTGGTGTCCCCCTTGATTTCTTTGATGAAGGATCAGGTCGATAGCTTGCTGCAAACCGGAGTGGCCGCGGCCTATCTGAATTCGTCGTTGCCACGAGAGCAGAGCGCACAGGTGCTCAGGCAGCTGCGTCATGGGGAGTTAAAGCTGCTGTATGTGTCACCCGAACGTTTATTAACCGCCGATTTTATTGAACGCTTGCACTCCATGCCGCTCTCGATGTTTGCCATCGATGAGGCGCACTGTATTAGTCAGTGGGGCCATGATTTTCGTCCCGAATATGCCGCGCTTGGCCAGCTAAAACAACTCTTTCCCTATGTGCCTATGATGGCGTTAACCGCCACGGCCGATCAGGCGACCCGCCAAAGTATTTGCGATCGTCTCGGGATTAATCCTTATCGCTTGTTATCGAGCTTTGATCGACCCAATATTCGCTACACTGTTGCTGAAAAACTCAATGCCGCTAATCAGTTGCGCCAGTTTTTACTCCAGCAAAATGGCAGCAGTGGCATTATCTATTGCAGCAGCCGGCGGCGGGTGGATGAGGTCGCCGAGCGTTTAACTCTGCAGGGCTTTAAGGCGAGAGCCTACCATGCCGGGATGACCCAAGAGGAGCGTGGTGCCGTTCAGGA
>NZ_JBOFMC010000258.1:0-4394 GCF_051658185.1 Shewanella sp.
CGTTTATCGATAGATTGCGCCGGCAACGAAAACTTAAAAGGCACCGGCGCCCTGGCAATATTGAAACTCTTTTGAGCAACGATCACCCCAGGGGTATTCATATCAATAATGGCAATGGTAATTTCACAGCCCTGCGGCAATAAAATCCGCTCTAAATACCCTGCCGCGCCATTAATAATCACAGGCGGCTGCGGCTCGACGGTGACGCAGCCATTCAGTAATAAGGCGACCAAGGACAAGCCAATCACTGACTTCAGCTTCGTTAACAGCTTTATTGCGGCTAGCATCTGCACTTTGATGATCATGTTAATTTCCTTTTACCATGCGGATCAGGCCTTCTTGCGTCGTGGAGGCCACTAATTCGCCCTGTTGATTAAAAAATTGCCCTCGCACATAGCCACGCCCACCACTGGCAGTGGGGCTATCGATGCTATAGAGCAACCATTCTCCCAGATTAATTGGCCGATGAAACCACATCGCATGATCGATCGTCGCCATGCGCATCCCTGGGGTTAAAAACGACACGCCATGAGGCTGAGCCGCCGTCACTAAAAAATTAAAATCAGAGGCATAGGCCAGTAAATACTCATGGATATGCCTATCGGTTGGCATCGTCCCATTGGCGCGCAGCCACACATAACGATATGGCTCACGTTCCTTAGGCGCAAAGGGATCTGAGGGATTAACTAAGCGCATTTCGATAGGCGCATCTGCCATAAACTTTTCCAGCATGGGCTTTGGCACTCTGTCGCGCATCGTCATTGCCAATTCTTGCTGATTTAATAGTCCCTGCGGACCCGGCACCTGTGGCATTTGCGCCTGATGGCTAAAGCCAGTCTCGGGCTGCTGAAAGGAGCACGTCATATGGAAGATGGGCCGTCCCTTTTGCATGGCGCTGACACGTCTGGCGCTAAAACTACCACCATCGCGCATATTTTCAACGTGGTACACAATCGGCAACTTTTCATCACCTGCACGTAAAAAATACGAATGGAAGGAATGCACTTCACGTGCGTCAGCCACGGTTTGTTTGGCCGCGCTTAAGGCTTGCCCCATGACTTGACCACCAAATACATGACCAAAACCAAGATCTTGGCTTTGACCACGAAATAACCCCATTTCAATAGGTTCAAGGGAAAGTAATGATAAAAGATTGTCTAATACCTGACTCATGGGTGCCTAATAAAGAGTTAGTCAATAATATTTAAGGTTAACTCAGTTAGGCCCATGCTGACCAGTACTCATCACCCCGAATGCGGCGACGATGTGGTTGATACAGGCCTTTTTCGCTTGCACTGCATACGCCAGCACTGTCCGATTGCCGCTGCACCTACCGATGAAAAAGCCAGTGAGGCATTCAATTAGACGCAAAATCCTGTCGCGATGAGCTGATTGATGCCCATTGTGCCAGAGAACCTCAATACATAAACTTTAATTATTAAAATGATAATTATTGATAATTTTAAACAATTATCCGTCCTCGCTATACTCTCGCTATCAACCACACACCCCGTGAATAAAAACGGTTTTGGAGACGAATATGAAAATGAATCATGTCGGCATTATGGTCGCGGATATGGATAAAGCCGTTGAATTTTATACCAAGGCGCTTGGGCTGGAAGTCGTGATGGGTAACACCCAGGTCATAGAAGAGCGAGAAACGGCGATTGGCCGGATGTGTATTGCTGTATTTGGCGAAGGCTTCCAGGGCTTTAACATCGCCCACTTAATCACCTCCGACGGCATTGGGGTTGAATTGTTTGCGATGAAAGAGCATCAACCACGGCATATTGTCGATTTTACTCGCTTAGGCATTTTTCACTTTTGCCTACAAACAGATGATTTTGATGGAGTAATTGCGCGCACCAGCCAATTTGGCGGCAAAGTGCGTATGGACATCATGCGCTATCATCCTGAGGATGACAGCAAGCAGGCCAAGATGGTGTATTTAGAAGATCCCTTTGGTAACTTGTTTGAACTCTATTCCCACAGCTATGCCGAAACCTATGCAAGCAATTATGAATAAGAGTAATTATGAATAAGGCCGCCTAACCTAATCGATAAGGCTGCAGCGATTATTCAATTTTGATATGGTGCTCGAGCGCGCTCTGGCGCGACCAAGCGAGCACTTTATCTTCTCCACAGGAATGCATGCACACCGGGAATGCCTGCTCAAGTTCCGGCCAATTGCTGGCTAAGGTCTCAGGGGTACATTGGCCATCACTAAAATACATGGGCTGAAACTCGACAAACATTCCATGGCTAACACTGCCGGCCCCCGCCAATATATGTTGGCCATTGGGCGCCGCGGCGCTCACCAAAAACGCACTGGTCGCCGTTAAGGTGTCGATGGAAAACAGCGGCTGAATGGCACTGGCTAAGTGCTTTTGCGTCATCTGAGTCACCGCCTCGGGACACAGGCTGTTGACGTGGATATTGTATGGTTCCCCCTCAATGGCGAGGCTATTAACGAGGCCTACTAGCGCCATTTTGGCGGCGCTGTATCCCACCTGATGCAAATCGCCAAACAAGGCCGACACCCCGGTCGTCATAATAATCCGCCCATATTCCTGTGACTTCATCACTGGCCACACTGCTTGGGTGAGGTTAAAACTGCCGTGCACATCGACCGCAAACTGTCGCTGCCATTGAGCCTGAGTGATATTCTCAAAGGGCGTGTCGCCGTAGATTCCAGCATTATTGATAACAATATCAATTCGCTGCCAAGAGTCTATTACTGCCGCCACCAGCTGCTCGACCGCTTGGCGATCGCTCACATCCGCAATAAAATACTGACATTCAGCGCCAAGACGCATAATGCTGTTATAGGTTTGCAACAACTCAGGATTGGTTGGCGTCGGATCAGCACGATATGGCTCAAACTGTGCGACGGCCGGAGGCGCCAGGTCTTGGTCAATCAACACCACCTTAGCCCCTCGTTCAGCCAACATAATGGCATAAGCTCGGCCTAACCCGGCCGCCGCCCCCGTGACCAACGCCACCTTGTTATCAAAACGCATCCCAGCTCACCTTTGTTTGAATGACACTCATACCATTGGCGCCATGTCGCGAATAACAGGCCGACTAACATAAAATAAATCCCTGTATGTCATCAGCATTTTGGACAACGCCCCGCATCCTGTCACTATCAAAGCATAGCGCTTGCGGATTTTCTTTGAACTTGACGACAATTCTCAATCCACAGCGGTGTACATATGTGCGCCAATTCAAACTCTGTTAAATGCATTTATTAGGTTATGCTCACTTTAGCCCTAAATCTTGCTATGCTATGGCCCGTTCAATACCCATTCCCTTTTCTAGATAACGACTGGATACCATGAATCCTTGGATTTTAGCCATACGACCCCGCACCTTACCTGCGGCTATCGGTCCCCTATTGATCGGCAACATACTTGCCCTACACCTTGAACGTTTCAGTTGGTTAATTGCGGCCACCTCGATGTTGTGCGCCATTTTATTGCAAATTGCCGTTAACCTTGCCAACGATTACTTTGACTTTAAAAACGGTATAGACACCGCGGAACGCATCGGGCCGGTTCGAGTGAGCCAAAGTGGCCTGATCCCCCCCGCCACAGTACGTAATGCCATGATATTTTGTTTAATCATGGCGCTCTTGGTCGGCTCTTATTTGATTTGGCATGGTGGCTGGCCTATCGCCATCCTTGCGACGGCCGCCATCTTAGGTGCTCTAGGTTACAGTGGAGGCCCTTATCCTTTAGCGTCACACGGCTTAGGTGAAGTCGCCGCCTTTGTGTTTTTTGGGCTAGTCGCCGTGGTTGGCAGCTACTACCTCCAGGCCGGCGATACTAGCGTAAATGCTTGGCTGCTGGGCAGTGCGATTGGTCTATTTAATGCCGCGATTATGTTGGTTAATAATACCCGCGATATTCGCACCGACACCCTTGCGGGCAAACATACGCTGGCAGTAAGGATCGGCGAACCCCAAGCAAAAGTCCTTTACCAAGCCCTCATTTATCTGCCCTTTGGCTTAGTGATCGCCGGCTTTTTATTAGGCATCCTACCCGGGTTGCCAGTATTGCTTGCAGGCTTATCGCTGCTGCTAGCGCGCAAACTGAGCCAAGATTTTTATGCCGTCTCCGGTGAAGCGCTCAATCCCTTACTCGGGCGCACCGCGAAACTGACGATGATTTTTAGTGGCCTATTCAGCGTCGGATTCGTCTTTAGCCTGTAAGCTGTTAATTTCAAGTCGGCAGGCGCGTCTGCACCTAAGGTTATCCAACATTCCCCCTCCTAAAGTCGCGCAAAGCGCATTTAGCCAGAGGCTAAATGCGCTATGTAAAGTAAGCTAACTGCTTGATACCAAAAGCACTAGGCCTAACGGATCCGCGATAAGGTGCGCTCCGCAGCAGGCC
>NZ_JBOFMC010000259.1:0-3061 GCF_051658185.1 Shewanella sp.
CTTTGATTAATGTCTCGGCGACATCTTGATAATCGGTTTTGATTTCGTAACTGGGGTCAACCAATACCAGTGCGCGGCGCTCTAGCGGCGGCACTGCGGCAATCAGTCCTTTTAAGCCGTCGCCTTTGATGACTTTGACTTGTTTATCCCCTCTAAAGTAATCCTCTAATAGCAGATGGTCGCTGCTGTGCAATTCGTGCAATACCATGCGGTCTTTGGGGCCCAGTTCCATATCGACAATGGCGGGCGAGCCGGGATAAAACTCGAGTGCTTGGGGATTGTCTTCATTGAAGTGGCGCACCGCCTCAACATAATCCTGCAATGATTTTGGCAGATCGGGCTTATCCCAGAGTTTGGCAACGCCCTCAAGATATTCACCGGTTTTTTGAGCAAATTCATCGGTTAAGGCATAGCCTCCGGCGCCTGCATGGGTGTCGATATACACCAGCGGTTTGTCTTTTTTGTGCATTAACTGCAGGGTTTGCAGTAGGAGGGTGTGTTTTAACACGTCGGCATAATTGCCTGCGTGATAACCATGGCGGTAACTTAACATGCGGGATCCCAGGGTGAGCTTTGCAGGTGAAATACCCGCGTTCAATCGAGCAATTATAGGGCTTATGGTCCTTGGGGTAAATTGGCGGTACTAAGACAGTATTCAGCTTCCACGGCTTTTGGCATAATGCGGGCAGTATTTCATTGCCTAACCCGTGGTGCCTTTGTCTATTTCAATCTTTTTCAATCAACAATACCCCACACTCGTGGAGATTTGTGCGCGTTGGCAATTGGCTTTCGATGCCGATGCACCGTTTGAGCTGCGGTTTGAAGCCGATACTTTGTCACTGCATAAGCGGGATGAGCCAAAGCTGGATGGCATTGTGGTTGATTTTGTCACGGGAGCGGTCGCCCATCGGCGCAAATTTGGTGGCGGGCGCGGCCAAACTATTGCGAAAGCCGTGGGGTTAAAGCAAGGAGTATCACCGCGGGTCGTTGATGGCACCGCAGGCTTAGGGCGGGACGCCTTTGTGCTGGCCAGCCTAGGTTGTCAGGTGACCTTAGTTGAGCGACATCCGGTGGTGGCCGCGTTGCTCGAGGACGGTCTGCGCCGCGCCTATCAGGATGCGGAAATTGGGGCATGGATGCGTGAGCGAATGCAGCTGTTTCATGGTTCAAGCCTTGAGGCTCTTAGCGCCCTGCCACACGCGGTTGATGTGGTTTATCTTGATCCTATGTATCCCCACCGTGATAAGTCTGCCCTCGTTAAAAAAGAAATGCGCGTTTTTCAATCGTTAGTGGGCGCCGATTTAGATGCTGATGGTTTACTCGCGCCAGCGATGGCGTTAGCGAGTAAGCGCGTGGTGGTCAAGCGCCCAGATTATGCTGAAGATTTAGATGGTGTTAAGCCGACCATGGTGTTGGCCCAGAAAAAAAAATCGCTTCGATGTGTATGTTAAAGCTGCCATGAAATAACCGCATGGTTCGATAACGTGTTTTTGCTAAGTAAATTTTACATAAGCGTCATATATATTTTACGTTTTTACCTGCTAATGATAGCTTTTCAAACGAAAGGCTGATTATACTGGCGGCTCCTTTAGCGCTATTTTCTCATTAGTGGCACAAATTAATATGGACTCAGCCCTTCTTGCGGCCTTTTTTCAAGGCGGCACAGTACGTGATGTTGAATGCTTATTCCCGGATATTTCTGGTTATCCACGCGGCAAGGTGATGCCGGCCCGCAGCTTTGCGCAAGGAGCGGAGCTGCGGATTGCCCAAGCCATTTCGATGCAGGCGATTACCGGGGAATATTCCTATGATCCGGTTTTCCCGGATGCCGATCCGGATATTTTATTAGTTCCCGACTACAGCACCTTAAAGCGTATCCCTTGGAGCACTGTGCCGCGCGCGTTTGCGATCCATGATTGCGTGCAATTAGATGGCCATCTTTGCCCATTTGCCCCGCGCTCGCTGCTTAAAAAAGTGCTATCCCGTTATCAAGCGTTGGGGTTGACGCCAGTGGTGGCGCCTGAGATTGAATTCTATTTGGTTGACGCGAATACCGATCCTGCGGTGCCGTACCGCTCGCCGGTGAGTAAGAGTGGCCGCGCCGAACAGGGGCAATCGGCATTTAGCATGAATATGCTTAATGAGCTTGCGCCATTTTGGGATGAGTTCCATGGGGCTATCGACGCTTTGGGGATCAATGGTGACACGTGGATCCATGAGATGGGTCAGTCGCAGTATGAGATCAATCTCGTGCATGGCGATCCACTGGCCTTGGCCGATCAAGCGTTTATGTTTAAATATGCGGCCAAGGAAATTGCCATTAGGCATGGCTTGAATGCGATTTTTATGGCCAAGCCGATAGCGGGCCAACCCGGCAGCTCGATGCATTTACATCAAAGTGTGGTCGATGCCGAAGGCAATAATATTTTTAGCCATGAGGATGGCAGTGACAGTGAGCGCTTTTATCATTACATTGGCGGCTTGCAACGCTATCTTCCTGATTTAATGTTGCTATTTGCACCTAACATTAATTCGTTCCGCCGCTATATTGCCGGCAGTCAAGCACCGATTAATTTAAGCTGGGGGGTGGATAATCGCACTACCGGTTTGCGTGTGCCCTTAAGTCGCCCTGCGGCTAGACGGGTGGAAAACCGTATCGCCGGTGCCGACGCAAACCCTTACCTGATGATTGCAGCCTCCCTCGCCGCCGGCCTTGCGGGGATTGAAGAGAAAATTCAACCCAGCAGACCCGAAACGGGCAGTGCCTATGAGGGCAGCCATGATTTGGCGCCGACATTCCATGCGGCGTTAACCCAAATGCGCCATAGTGAGTCGGCTAGGCGTTTGCTGGGGGATGAGTTTGTGCAAGGATTTGTATCGGTAAAAGAGATTGAATTTAATAGTTATCTAAGCGAAATCGGGGCGTGGGAGCGGCGCTTTTTAGGGCCGCAAAGCTAAGGCGCACAGGGCGCCTAGGCCCGCGGTTTTGGGCCCGCAGCTTTAGGTACGCGGTTTTAGGCTCGGTGTTTTCTGGGCTAAAACCGCGTTGATTCTCGACTGA
>NZ_JBOFMC010000260.1:0-2644 GCF_051658185.1 Shewanella sp.
TGGATCATCAAGTGTTAAATGCACAAAACCAAAGCGTTTCTTTAAATGAGTTTAAGGGCAAAGTCGTGTATGTCGATTTTTGGGCGTCTTGGTGTGGTCCTTGCCGAAAATCTTTTCCGTGGATGAATGCGATGCAGCAAAAGTATCAGGCCGAGGGATTGGCGGTCGTGGCGATTAATCTCGATACCGAGCCCGAGCTGGCTCAGACCTTTTTACAGCAAGTGCCTGCCCAATTTACCCTACGTTTTAACCCTGAGGGGGATGTTGCCAAAAGTTTTGATTTAATGGGCATGCCGAGCAGTTTTGTGTTCAACCGCCAAGGACAATTAGTGCAGCAACATGTGGGATTTTATCCGGATAATGCCGCAGATTATGAACGTGAACTTATCAAGCTGTTGAAGGAGTAACCTATGTTGAAAACACGATTATTTACCCCGGGCCGAGTCAATACTGCGTTCATCCTTGTCACCCTGACGCTTGGCCTAAGTGGCTGCGCTCAACTTGGGGTGCAGCCTTGGGAAAAGGGCCAACTGGCGCGCAGCGATATGGCACTCGATCATGAAAAGCTCGATTTAGCATTAGATGATCATATTTATTTCAGTAAAGAAGGCAGTAGTGGTGGGCGAGCATTTGCCGGTGGCGGATGTGGTTGCAATTAAACCGCGCGCATTAAATCTTACTTGATAATAATAATTAACAAGGTGTGGTAAGCCATGAACAAACATCATAAGTCTCTTCGCTATAAGTCTCTTCGCTCGAATTTTACTCAGGCTATCGAAACTACATCGCAACCCAAACCACTGCAATCCAAACAAATTGCAGCAGCTTTAACCTTGGCCAGTTGTGGGTTGTTTGCCGCCAGTGGTCAGGCTACCGAATTGGCAAAAAATCCCGACAGTTGGAAGGTTGATGCGGCGCTGATGTATTACGGAGAGCAGGATCGGGTGCAGGCGATAGAAGCCATTGGGAGCGCACAAAAAGCGTTTGGCGATGATAGCGTGTTGGATCTTAAATTGGTGGTAGACAGTTTAACTGGACCGTCGGCATCGGGAGCGGTAGCCCAAAGTGGCAGCCAAACCTTTACCCGTCCTTCAGGTAATGGCCAGTATCAGGTGAGCGCGGGCGAGACTCCTCTTGATGATACCTTCCATGATACGCGCGTGCAGGCCAATGTCGGTTGGACTGAAGTGCTTAATCCGCTGTGGAAACTCAATGTCGGCGCCAATATCTCCAAGGAGTTTGACTATATGTCCATGGGGGTGAACGCGGGTATTGAGCGGGGCTTTAATAAGGACAACACCACCGTCTTTATGGGGACGGCCTATAGTGTGGATACCGTTGATCCCGTGGGGGGGCGTCCGGTGGATTTCTCGTCTATGGCTGTCCGCGATAAGTTCGCTACCGAAGAGGCCTATCGCACTGCATTTAATGCCACCCGTCAGGGGGGAAGTGATGATAAACAGACGGCGGATCTGATGCTGGGTGTCACCCAAGTGTTAAATGCGCGTTGGCTGTTGCAGGCCAATTATGGGTTATCGAGTGTGAATGGTTATTTAACCGATCCCTATAAAGTGCTGAGTGTGGTCAATAGTGATGGGCAGACGCAAGATATCTTGTATGAAAGTCGCCCCGATTCACGCCTTAAACACAGTGTTTATCTGATGACCAAAGGTGCGTTAGATTCCGGCGTGGTCGATTTTTCTTATCGCTATAATACCGATGATTGGGATTTGACCTCCCATACCTTAGAAAGTCATTACCGTTATTACTTTAGTGGCAATTTCTATGGACAGCTCCATTTGCGTTATTACCAACAAACGGCGGTCAATTTTTATCAACCCTTTTTACTCGCCGATACGACATTACCTGAGTTTGCCAGTGCCGATTACCGCATTGGTGATATGACGGCTTATACCTTAGGGGTGAAATTTGGCCATCGGTTATCGGGCGGCCATGAGATGTCTTATCGCTTGGAATATTACCAACAGGATCCGAAAAACAATGGCACGGCTATCCCTGGGGAGTTGCAAAACTATGATTTATTCCCAACTCAAAAGGCGATAGTGGCTCAGTTTAGTTATTCATTTTAAAAACAAAATAGTAGGATAATCATCACCCGTGGTCCATGATGGTATAGTCAGCTTAGCTGGCTATACCATGTTTAGGCGATGGGGGAATATGTTGTGTTAAATGCCTTATTTACCAAGTACTATGACATGTGTTGATGATTGAAGCTGTGTTGCGCGGCAAAGAGGTGAGTTATGGCGTTGGCATCGGCTGTGAGCGCATTATCCTATGAATTACACCCACGCGAGTGGGGCTTCCTTGGCCAGTTTCGTGCGATGGCCAGTCCTTGTGAAATCCTCATTGCCTGTGATTCTCACGCGGTTGCTGCTGAGATGTTGGCGCTGGCGGTGGCAGAGGTTAGCAGGATAGAGCAAAAATATAGCCGTTTTATCCCCCATAACTGTCTGTGGCAATTGAATCATAGCGAGGGCCGCGCGCAGGTCATCGATGAAGAAACGTGGCAGTTATTATCCTTTGCTCAGCAGTGTTTTGAACTCAGTCATGGTCTGTTTGATGTTTCCGCCGGGCCGCTAATGCAGCTTTGGCAGTTTACTGGCCAGAGCCGCATTCCCGCCCC
>NZ_JBOFMC010000261.1:0-4173 GCF_051658185.1 Shewanella sp.
ACTCGTCAATCATTAAGTCGGGAAGGTTAACGTCGTGGGCACTTAGCTCATAGGACGTTTGCCGACTCTCGACTGTGGGATGAGGTGGATCCATCCCCTCTGCAGCGGGCCCTTGGGCCTCATCATCGGCGCCGGGGCGGGTTTTGCCGTGGGGCGAGTTTTTCACTAAACCGGAATAGCTGCCGACCCGCCAGGGCGTCATATATGGTCGCTGAGCAGTTCTTGGGCTAAAGGAGCCTTGTGCCGCCTGAGGCGCCACGAGTGTACGCTCGTCAAGTTGCTCGGGCACAAGGGTGACATCAATGGCCTCAATGCCTTGAGTTAATGCTGCCGCGGCTTGGCATAGGCGGCTAAAGTCACAATTCTCGTCGGTAATGCCTAGCAGATAGCCGATAGCGGTTTCGTGGAGCTGACTTTTAATGCCGTTTTTAAGCTGGCGACTGTGATTGGCTATCGATAAATAACAGCGATAAATGGGACGGGTGAGCGCCACATACAATAGCCGCAGATCCTCGGCTAAGGTTTCTTGTTTGGCTTGCTCCCAGCCTTCGTCAGTGCCTTCGATATCCCATATCAGCGCTTGCCGGCCTTGGGCATCGGTTTGGTGGTACAACATCGGTGCAGGACGGCGGCGGTTATCCCTCGCAAGGCTGATAAAGGGGATAAAGCATACGGGATATTCGAGGCCTTTACTCTTATGGATAGTGACTATCTGCACTAAATTCTGTTCACTCTCTAGCCGCAACTGCTGCTCATCCGTCCCTGTATTATCAATGAGTTGCTGCTCATACCAATTGACTAAGGCGCTCATGCCATCCAGCTCGGTGGATTTTTGCTGTAAAAGTTCGGCAAGGTGACGAAAATCCGTGAGCCGGCGCTCGCCGTCAGTATTTTCTCCCCCCGCGCTGTCAGCTCCACGTGCTAAGAGCCGCTCAATGAGGCGCGTGCTATTGGCCAGACTCATTAGGGCGGGCATGATGCCGCGCTGTTGCCAGAGTTGGTGCAGGTTAAAAAACAATTCTAATAGTTGCTGACGCTGTTCTTCATCCTGATTAAAAGCATGTATTTGCTCAGCATTATAGCCAAGTAAGGCACAGGCAAGGGCGCTGCGTAGGGCGCGCTCATCCTTGGGATCGGCAAGGGAGCGCAGTATGAGTGCCATTTCTTTGGCTTCCCTTGTGTGAAAAACGCTGTCGCGACTTAAAAATACCGCGCCAATGTGGCGATCAGTTAAGGCCTTTTTCATCACGGCCGCTTCATTGCGATCCCGCACCAAAATGGCGATATCCTTAGCCGCTAAGGGCCCTTTGGGGCTTTGGCAGTCGCCTGCGGCGGCATCTTGCAGCAGCTGGGTGATTTGCGCGGCGGCATCTGCTGCTAATCGCTGCCTTGCTAAGGTTTTATTGAGACCTTGTGGGGTTTCGCTGAGTAGGCGTAAGCGCAGCGCTGCGCTGCTGGCGTGTTTTCCGGTTAAGACTTTGTCCGTGGCGGCCTTAGGGGTCTTGACCGCCTCAAAGGGAATGGCATCGCTCATAAATGCGCGCGGATGCTGGCTAAACAAATGGTTCACCCCGGCGACCATGTTGGCACCCGAGCGATAGTTCGTATCTAAATGATATTGCTCGGCAGTGGCGCTGCGGGCATCGATATAAGTGTGGATATCGGCGCCGCGAAAGGCATAAATCGCTTGCTTAGGATCGCCAATCATCAAGAGTCCTAAGGGAGCGCTTGCCGAGGGGCTTGCCGTCTGTGGGGGACGGCATTGATAAATCGTTGAGAAAATCTCAAATTGCAGCGGATCGGTGTCTTGGAATTCATCAATCAGCGCCACCGGAAAGCGGCTGGCGATAGCCTTGGGCAACCGCTCTGGCTGGGCCTTTAATGCTGCCGCGAGGGTGGTGAGCAAATCATCGGGGGTGAGCACATTGTGTTGGCGTTTTTGCTCGGCAAAGCGTCTGGAAATCCCCGCTTTTGCGCTGGCTAAAAACGCGCCTTTACTCCGGCCAATGAGCGTGGCGAG
The DNA here is from genome assembly GCF_051658185.1 of Shewanella sp. Classification (GTDB taxonomy): domain Bacteria; phylum Pseudomonadota; class Gammaproteobacteria; order Enterobacterales; family Shewanellaceae; genus Shewanella. The sequence continues at coordinate 2,021 of NZ_JBOFMC010000261.1, forward strand.
CTGCTCGATATGATCAAGTAACGGCGCTTCGCTTACGCTTGGGAGGATCCCGCCCTTATTCAGTTTTAAACTCGACAGGGATAACGCCTCGAGCACTTTTAGCGGCGGTAAACCGTAACCTTTGGCCAGCCAGTTATCGAGGCTTGCAAACATTTCCACCAATTTGGGGTACTTTTCTGCCGCTTTGCCAAAACGGGTGCCATTCAGGGGCAGGCCTTGGAGCAATGCGAGCATGTCATCACGGCCCGCAGGCCAGGCCAATGCAAAGCGCTTTAAGCTGTGCTCTAGGGCGTTGGCAATGCTGGCAAAGTTGCCTGTGGGCGTGAGGGGCGCTGCTTGGCTCGCCCCGATCAGTGGTCGCAGCTGCTTGAGCAAGGTATCCGGCTCGCCAAATTCCTTGGCAATCATTTCGGCTAAATAATCGGGCAGGGGATAACAGGTTTCCCGCCAAAAATCGCGCACGGCATGATGTAAAAATTCGCTGTCATCTAAGGTAAAGTCCGATTCAAACAGCAGCGACGATTCAAAGGCCAGATCCGCTAAAATTCGCTGACAAAAGCCATGGATAGTAAAAATGGCGGCCTCATCAAGGGATTTAAGCGCCAAGTCAAACCGCCTAAGGGCCAGTGGCCGCAGCGCCTCGGGCGTTTGTTGGTACAGGGCTTCGACAAAGGGATCGTCAACCTTCAGGCCTAAAAACCGCTTAAAGGCGACTTGGATCCGCCGGCGAATTCTATCCCTTAGCTCTTCGGTGGCGGCATTGGTAAAGGTCACCACTAAAATTTGCTCGCACAAGAGCGCGCTTTGGGCCAATTGGGGGGAATTTAAGCTATCGGCATTGGGTTGCTCACCAAGGAGTAACCGCAGATAGAGCCCGGAGATCGTATAGGTTTTACCTGTGCCCGCGCTGGCTTCAATCAAGCGGCTGCCAGCAAAGGGCAGAGTGAGCGGATCGAGGGGCTGCGTTTTATGGGAGTCCAAGCCTTGGGAATGGATCATACTGCGGCTCCTTTATCATCGCTGCGGCGTGTGTGGCTGTCATCTTGGTTAGCCGCGGGGTGTTGGCTTTGACTCATGTTAAAGCTGTCGCTCAAGTTAAAGCTGTCGTTTAGGACAAACTCCTCCAGCTCTGCTAGCGTTCCCTTGTGATATAGGCTGACTAGCGGCGTTAAAATCCGTTCGGCTAATGCGCCAAAATCTGCTTGGCTAAAATCGTCGGGGAATTGAAATAGCCGTTGATAGTGTGGCTCTGTGCCTTCACCCATTTCCCCCTGCTCATCTAGCCATTCGCTTTGGGCGGCGGCAAGTTTTTCCCCATGGTCGCCCTCGGCCGTCACATAGGCAAGGGAAGTCCGTGGCATAAAACATAATGGCTGTTGTTGCCCTTCAAAGAACAATTGCAGTAAATCCGCGAGTAAGGCCTTGGCCTGTTCGGGCATGATGGGGGCAAGAGCATGAAAATGGCCCATATCTAACAAGTAGCTGCTCTGGGGCTGGCCCGTGGCCATGAGGCATAAATGGCGCAGATAGAGCCGCAGTAAATCGCGGCCGTGAGCGCTGCCGGGGCGGTAATTGACTAGGCCCTTGGGACTGAGATCATCAATTCTGCCGCTCAGTAGGATCCGATGGCCTTGGCCTAGGGGATGGGCAAGCTGCTCAAAGCTTAAGTGGATATCCCGATGGCCACTGGCGGCCTCGCCCTTGAGGAATAAGGTGCGGCCAATTAATGGCGCAATATCCTGCTGATATTGACGCAGCAGAAGATCATCAAAGGGTTGCATCGGTAAATTGCCGCGGGCTTTGAGGCGGGCGATAAAGTCGCTATCAGTGGTGACGCTCCCTTGGGCAATATTGTGTGCTAACAATTGACTCTGTAGCTGGTAGCGCTCTAGGGCATCTAAGCCAAAGGGCTCATCGTTATCATCGGCTTGGATCCGTAAGGTGAAATCCACTTTGAGGCTACGATTAAAAAAGTACTTGGCCGGATGGCTAAAAAAGCGAATAAACGCCGAAACATCCACCAGGCGGTTCTCGCGCTCATCGGTATTGGCATCGTCCCAAAAGCGAATTTGGCAGGCCTTATCCATAAAGCGCAGGCTTGGCGATGCCGTGGTTAAGGTTGGCGGGCACCATTGTTTGCTAAAGCTTTGTTT
>NZ_JBOFMC010000262.1:0-2865 GCF_051658185.1 Shewanella sp.
CGATAACCATCACGCTCACGCCGGCTTCTCGAGCCTGTAACGCCGCAGCCATGCCTGCAAAACCGCTACCAACCACCACTACATCGACTATCTCATCGAAACTGACAGGAACTGACTCACAATTAGCCGTAGCGGGAAGGGCGATACTCGCTCCCAGCCCTGCGGCCATGATCATGCCCCCTTTTAATAGCTGGCGACGCTCAGAATTAATGCCTTGGGTTTCACTCATGCTGATTTCCTTCAATAATCACTGGAACTTGTCAGCTTGAAAGTGCAGATGCCGTGCCAAGCACCTAAAAAGAGGGGATTAAGCGTGGAACTTTGAATACAGGCACAAAATCACGAAATATAACGATCTACAATCACGATACTTAGTGATCAACATGAAATATCAATGGAAAAACACTTCTATTACGAATCCACCCTAAGACTCTGTGGTAGTTTACAACTCGAAAAATCCCTACAGAGTTACTTCGAGTATATTCGGTATGAATTGCCCATTGACGGGCTGTTTGTGAATATTTTTCGCAAACAGTTTAATGACATACAGTTTATCGCCCACGTTAATGATACTCACTGCTGTACCTTAGATAAGTGCATTCCCATCCCTGAAACAATGGCGCTAGATTTAGCTGACCCTGAGCGCCCAAGGGTGAGAGTGGTTAATGATATTGAGCACGATCCGGTGACAGCGTTAGTCGCGCCTCAGGTGATAAAAGACATTCGCTCACTGATTATTCTGCGGTTATCGATAGAAAATACTCATCTTGGCATTATTGGTTTTTATGCTAAAACCACAGGCGTATTTAGGCCGCGTCATGCCGATCTCATTGCGCCGCACATGCAAACCTTAGCGCTAATCACAGCGTTAAATCTCAGGGGCCGTAATTTACTCAAAGAAAACGAAGCGCTCTCCAAGCAAAATGTCAGTCTGCGGCGTACCTTAGATATTCAAAATGGGGTCGTAGGTGCTCACTCTGGCCTTAAGCAAGTGATGCAGCAGGTGCAATCCATCGCCAAAATCAATACCACAGTCTTGATGCTCGGTGAAACGGGTTGCGGCAAAGAGGTGATAGCAAATGCCATCTACGAATTGTCGGAGCGCTCTGGTAAACCTTTTATTAAAGTAAATTGTGGCGCCATCCCAGAGACCTTGATTGACTCCGAGCTTTTTGGTTATGAAAAAGGCGCATTTACGGGCGCTGAATCCCGCAAAATTGGCTATTTTGAACAAGCTAATGGCGGCACGATTTTTTTAGATGAGATCGGTGAGCTGCCGCTTTCAGCGCAAGTCAGGCTTTTACGGGTATTACAAAATGGTTGCATCACCCGCGTGGGTGGCCATGATGAGGTGCAACTCGATATTCGTATTATTGCGGCGACCCACAGAAACCTTCAAGCCATGGTCCATAGAGAAGTGTTTCGCGAAGATCTTTGGTATCGACTGGCGATTTTCCCTATCGAAATCCCATCATTAAGACAACGGCGCGCAGATATCCCCCTGCTTGTGCAACACTTTATCGAGCAGCTCAGTGCTAAGTTTAATCTGCCACAATTACCCAGAATTGCACCCGATCAACTGAATATCCTCAATCGATATGACTGGCCCGGCAATGTGCGAGAACTCATTAACGTGCTTGAGCGGGCGATAATCCAGCATCCCGCAGGTCCGCTCGACTTTCGTTTTCTGGCGCCACAGGGCGTTGAAGAGGTGAAAACCCCATCCAAACAAACCGTGATAATCGATCCAAGTCATGCCAGTGATATTTTGGTACCGCTGGATGTGATGACTAAAAAATACATCAGCCATGCTTTAAGGATCACGGGTGGCAAGCTCTACGGCCCCGGTGGCGCTGCGGAGTTGTTGGATATCAATGCCAATACCTTACGCAGTAAAATGAAAAAACTTAATATTATTTAAGATGATACGCAGCTAAATTAGATATTATACTCATGCCCTGTCTATATACAGGGCCTGTTCTGGCGGCTGCTCTGTTATTTGTTTGCTAACATTTTTATGGTTCAGAGGTGCAGAAACCCGCTTACAAGTTAAGGTATCGCTTAGGAAGGTCACAGCCAAGCAAGCCATACTTGGAGATTAATTCAGTAGATTAATCTGAGAGTTGTGTTCAGCGTTATTAACGGTGACGCAGCCTGACAAATAAAAAATCATCGTCGGTTTTAGAATACCAGTCTGATTCTTACAATTTGCTTCTGTTATTGCGTGATGAGTTGTTAGTTACCAGCTTTTTCACAATTCCCTTCAAGGCCTTGAATGGTGATGCTGCCACCAACGGTGGCTTGCTTGTAAATCGTGTAGGGCAACACTAGGGTGTCGAGAATCACGCTAAAGGGTAAATCCCAAAACATGATGCCAGCCCCTTGGCCGCCGCTTCCGGGGCTCCGCGCGCTAGCGCTTAGGGCGCATATTCCCAATGTCGAGCCACTGTATATGTGGTGAATGGTGCAGCCTTGTGGACAATGATTTGGCTTTAGCAGCTCTTTTTCAAATTCAGGCGTTAGCGTATAAGCACTCATGCAACCGCTGAGTAGCGAGGCCGAGATGAGCAGCGTGATTAATTTAAATCGCATTTTCGTATAACCCCGTGCTTTAAAGGTTTATTAACACCATGCTATCGAAATTTGTGTTGGTGGGGTAGCACTTTACGATGCCATCTTGATACTAATGGATTGATATTATTTATGCTTTATCCATATTACGCTGCCGCCCTAGCGAGTTTAGCTTAGCGCTTCACCCGCGGTATGCTGTGCCATTTTGTGGCGTATTGGGGGAGGGAGCCGTCCCATCGCATGGCCCATTTATGGGCCTGCCTTGGGTGGCGACAATTAAGGTGTCACTGCCTA
>NZ_JBOFMC010000263.1:0-6349 GCF_051658185.1 Shewanella sp.
CTCGTCGATCAACATAATCAGCCTTTTACTCAGGCGCAATTACAAGGTAAATGGAGCTTGTTTTTTATCGGTTTTACCTTCTGTCCCGATATATGTCCCACCACCTTAAATAAGCTATCCGCCGCCTACCCCGAGCTTAGCGCCATCGCGCCACTGCAGGTGATCTTTTTATCCGTGGATCCAGCGCGAGATACGCCGGATAAACTCCTAAGCTATATGAATTTTTTTAACCCTGAATTTACCGCCCTCACGGGCGAACAGGCGCAAATCTTCCCCCTTAGCCGCAGCCTTGGGCTAGCTTATGCCATGGTCGGGGAAGGAGAACATTATCAGGTGGATCATAGCGCAGGCTATGTGCTGGTATCACCTCAAGGCAAACGCGTCGCGGTGTTTAAGAGCACCGTTGAATTAGGCCAAGTGCCACACATCCCCAATAGCGCACTCATTGCAGATTTGCGCAAAATCGTCGCGCAATATCAACAAGAGCAGCTTTAATCGGCGGCGCCTCAAACCGCCCCGTTTGGGCAACCATGCTTGAGCGCATCAAAAGGTGAGCTTAGTGGCACTCAACGCCGCGAGGCTCACTGCGATGAACGCCACATCACTTGCTCGAACGGCACCTTTATCAACCGTTTTCCGCAGCGTCACGCCAATAGCACTTTATCCGTTCAAGCGGCGGATGACTGGCATAACGCCTTGCTGGCGTCGTCAATAAACATTAGCCTTATCGACTGAATTTATTATAGATTTTAGCAGGCACATAGTCAGTGTGCGTAATATTGCGAAGAAAATAAAGCAAACTCAACCACCACTTTTGGCTGCTTGACACTGGGCGATAAGCGCGTAAAAACGTGAGCACGAGGACAAACGCCTTAACAGGCTCACCGCCAATCACTCCCCCAGTGGCGCCCACCGCTCACTTGCCATGGGCAACGCTCAATGGCTAACAACTCTCAATAGCTAACACCGCCGCAGGCCAAGATCGCGGCGCGACCAAATCGGCGAGACACATTTACTGATAATTTGGTGCTAGCCTTCAGCGGTAGTCTTGGCTATGCTGCAGGCTAATGCTCTTGGATAAACAATTTAGCCTATTGATATCATTAAATTAAAGGACACCCCATGGGACAAGAAACCTCGAAAATCCTCGTTGTCGATGATGATATGCGCCTTAGGGCGTTACTCGAGCGTTATCTGGTGGAACAAGGCTATCAGGTGCGCACTGCCGCCAATGGTGAGCAAATGGATCGCCTACTCGAACGAGAAAATTTTCACCTGTTGGTGCTCGATTTAATGCTCCCCGGTGAGGATGGGCTGTCTATTTGTCGCCGTTTACGCCAGCAAGAAAACACCATCCCTATCGTGATGCTGACCGCCAAGGGTGATGAAGTGGATAGGATCACAGGGCTTGAACTTGGGGCTGATGATTACTTGCCTAAGCCCTTCAATCCCCGTGAATTACTGGCACGCATCAAAGCGGTCATGCGCCGCCAAGCACCTGAGGTGCCAGGGGCGCCTGCCCAGCAGGAGGCACAAATCCATTTTGGCGAATTTTCACTGGATTTAGCCACCCGCGAGATGTATCAAGGGAATGAGGCCATCGCGCTGACCAGCGGTGAATTTGCAGTATTAAAAGTGTTAGTCACCCATCCACGGGAACCTTTATCCCGGGATAAATTGATGAATCTGGCCCGTGGCCGCGATTATTCGGCGCTTGAGCGCTCAATTGACGTACAGGTATCACGCCTACGGCGCCTAATTGAAAAGGATCCCGCAAGCCCCAGATACATTCAAACGGTGTGGGGCCTAGGTTATGTGTTCGTCCCCGATGGCGCTGCCCGCCGATGAGCCCAAAGATGCCGAGGCTTGCCACGCTCTCTGTGCCGTTATGCCATGTGCAGCCATGTTTGCGCCGTGGCCACCAAGGTACGCCGCGATGAAGGGAAGATGGGAGTAAGCATGCAGCAAAAGTGGTGGCAACGATTCATCCCCCGCAGCGCCTTTAGCCAAACAGTACTACTGATAGGCTGCCTCCTACTGATCAATCAGCTGGTGTCTTACCTCACTGTCGCTATGTATGTGATCAAACCTAGCTATCAGCAAATCAATCAGTTAATTGCTCGGCAGGTTAAACTGCTGTTTGTCGATGGCGTCGATATTGGTCGAGAACACTTAACCATAGTCGATGCCCTCAATGCCAAGGTGCGCGACGATGGCATGACCATCTACAACCTGCAGCAAGCGCGCCTCGCGGGGATCGAGCAGGCAACCTATTACAGCTTTTGGTCCTCACAAATGTCTGAATATTTAGGCGGCGAGGCCGAAGTGCGCGTCACCCACGGCAAGGTTCTGCAGATTTGGATCCGCCCCCCGCAAGCGCCCTCCGTCTGGATCAACGTGCCGCTCATTGGCCAAAATGTATCGGATCTGTCGCCCCTGACGCTCTATTTAATGGTCATCGGTGCACTTAGCGTCGGCGGCGGTTGGTGGTTTGCTCGTCAGCAAAATCGGCCGTTAAGGCGACTACAACAGGCGGCACTGAGTGTTTCTCGCGGCCAATATCCCGCTCCTTTGCCCCTAAAAGGCTCGAGTGAACTGGTGGAGGTGACCAACACCTTCAACCAAATGGCGCAGAGCATGAAGCAGTTAGAGCAAGACCGAGTATTGCTGATGGCTGGGATCTCCCATGATTTACGCACACCCTTAACCCGTATCCGCCTCGCCTCCGAGATGATGGTTGCAGAAGATCAATATCTGAAGGAGGGCATAGTCAACGATATCGAGGATATGGATGCCATTATCAGCCAGTTTATTGCGTATATTCGCCAAGATCAGGATACGCTACGGGAACCGGGACAAATTAATCAATTAATCCAAGATATTGCCCAAGCAGAAGCAAATCGCCCCGACACTATTGAGGTCGTGCTGGCGGATTGCCCCACGGCGCAGTTCCAACCCATCGGCATCAAACGGGTGCTCAGTAATCTGGTCGAAAATGCCCTGCGCTATGGCAATGGTTGGCTCCGTATCAGCTCCCAATTTGATGGCAAGCGCATCGGCTTTAGCGTCGAGGATAATGGTCCTGGCGTGAATGAATCGCAAATTCCGATGCTGTTTCACCCTTTTACCCAAGGCGATACCGCAAGGGGCAGCGTGGGCTCAGGCTTAGGACTGGCGATCATCAAGCGGATTATCGACCGTCACCAAGGCACAGTCTCCCTCGCTAACCGCCCTGAGGGTGGCTTAATCGCTCAAGTATGGATCCCGCTCGAATAGTGCCTTATTGATGCCAAATGACGCCGCGGGCATTTCTATCATCTTATCGGTTAAGCGCCCACGTCATTAAAGCTTAAAAAGCCATCCTACCAGTTTGGGCTGTCATATTAGTGTCATGGCAAATTCATAAACTCGGCGCCATAACCCACCCTCGGCCCGATGATGAAGATTGCACTATGAAGATTTCCACGCTGTCCCTCTCAGCTTCTGCGTTATTGCTGTTACTTGCGGCCTTGCTGGCTGGCGCAATACTGTGGAGTAACACCAAACGCCAACACATTGAGCAACAAAGCCAAATCTTGCAGCGGATCGAGCAAGGCTTTTTAATTGGCGTGCGCCGCGATCTCGACGGCTATTTGCAAAACGGCAATGCCACCCTGCTCGAGCAAGCCAAGAGCAAACTTGGACAGCTTAATGGCCAGCTGGGGGAGCTGGATCTTGCCACATCGAGCCCTGCACAGAAGGCGTTACAAGCAAGCCTGAGCCAATTTATTGAAGATCTTGATAGCCAATACCGCGCCGCTGGTAAACTCGCAGGTCATCCGCGACAACTGCTCGCCCACGCTGAAGCTGAAATGCTCGACTACAACCGCCGCCTCAGCAGCTATGCCAACCAAGGTCTTGGGGTGAATGCCAGTCTCGCCGCGCAATACTGGCAACTCAGCCGCGAGTTACCCAGCCTAGTGTATCAACTGTCTCAACTCACCGATGGTTATCTCATCGATAAAAATCAGCAACTTAAAAATATCCTCGACAGCACCAGTAACGAACTCAACCGCTGGCACGAGCAACTCAACGCCCTGCCGTTATTAGGTATTTATCAGCAGCAAGCCGTGGATGAGTTTGCTCTCGGTGCGCCGCAGCCAGAGCAAATTGAAGTGGGCGAAGCGGATCGCAACGAGCTCTTAAGCCTCACTAACCGCTATCACAAGGAGATCGCTAACACCCATCAATTGCTGCAAGCCAACCAGCAGATGCAAGCTCAATTAATAGCCGCCATTAGCCAAGTCGAGCAGCAACTTATCGGCCTTGGCCAAGCTCAAGCCGCCCAAAACCAGCAATTAAAATATGAGCTGCAACTCATTATTTATACGATGGTTTCTATCATGGTGCTGTTTGCTATCGGCTATTTAATCCTGCAGCAGCGCAGGGTGGTTAAGCCCCTTAAGCGCCTCAATCAAGCCTTTATGCAGCTGAGCGAATCTAACCGCCGTGAGCGCTTAGACAGCAGTCGGCGCTGCGAAACGGGCCAGATCGCAGGGCACTTTAATCAATTATTACAACGCTTTGAGCAAGAAGATGAAGCCCAGCGCCACAGAATTGCTCAGATCTCCCACGCCTTAAGTCGCGTGGTCGCACGCATTATGGACCTATCGCAGCACACCTTGCATACCCAAACGATTGTGAGCCAGACCCAAGTCCAGACGCAGCATATCCGCAACCTCGCCGATGAGGTAAGCCACACCTCCGCGCGCGTCGAGCACAGCGCCGCCCAAACCATGGCACAAATGCAAGCGAGCCAAACCGAGGCCGAGGCCGTCCTTTACGCCACCGACCAAACCCAAACTGCGGTCGCACACTGTCACGCCTCCCTCGCAAGCTTGAATAGCTCAGTCACGGATGTGGCAAAAATCATTGATGTCATTGGTCATATTGCCGAACAAACCAACCTACTCGCCCTTAATGCCGCCATCGAGGCAGCAAGGGCCGGGGAACAGGGCCGCGGATTTGCCGTGGTCGCCGATGAAGTGCGCAGTCTCAGCCAGCGCACGCAGGTTTCCTTGCAGGAAATTGTAAATATACTCAGGCAGTTAACCGATTCAAACCGCCAGCTCGGCGAGAGTGTTGATGGGATTGCAAAGGCCACCAGCAGCCAAAAACTGCGGGCTCAGAGCCTGTGGCAAGCGGCGCAAACCGTACAGCAGCAAGCGAGCGAAATGGCAGCGACCGCCCAACAAGGCTCACGCAGCGCCAAGGAGCAAGTCGACTATCTCAATGAATTTATACTGGCAATGGACAATCTAAAAGCCAAGGCGCAAACCGGTTCGCAGCAGAGCGATCGCATTGCTCAAGAAGTGCAGCAAAGTGTTGAGGATATTGAGGCAAGCCTTGGGATAGCGAATCACGAACGGGGAATACCCCAGCCCCTTCAGCTCGAGGCCGTGCCATTGGCTGCGGCCTAGGTTCAACCAAAGTGCGGCCTAAATGCTGCCTAGGTACAGCCAAAGAACAACCAAAGTACAACAAAAGCACAGCGCCCCTGCTAACGCATAGAACTCGTGGGAGGGCTTTTGGGGGCGGCGGACACATTGAGCAGGCCACAGCAGCGCTGTTTATTAAGCATCCCGCCGCGCCTCAGATTAATGGGCAACACTACATGACATCACTGGTGAAATCCGTTGCCCAGAATTTATATCCCTGCACCGTCGCTTGGGCGGCGGCGCCCCACAATGCCACCTGGAACACCTTTACGCCACCCACATCATAGGAAGTATTGGCGGCCACTTGCCCACCGTCTTCCTCATATCGGGCGCTGGCTTCAGCGCGAGCGCCAGCATCCCAGCCCTCTTCACGAAAACGCTTCATTGCCTTGGCATCATGAAAGGTGTACAAAAATGCGACTTTTTTAAAGCCCAAGCCAAGACCTGCGCCTAGCGTGGCAAATCGATAATACTCAACGACGCCTTTGCTACGGAAGGTGCACACCCCACCGCCAGTCGAGGCGGCAAACAGATAATTGTCATTCCCGGTACACACGAGATACCCCAAGCTTGCAGATACCGCCCGACGAGCCTCAGCATGTTCCTGATAAATATTCTGCAGCGCCGCTGCCGTTTCTTTATTGGCGTTGGCTTTTTTCTCCTCAGGGGAGGAGCCTGTCGCACAACCCAACAATAACACCATCAAGCCGAGCACTGTCGTCATTAGTTTCATAGGGGTTATCCTGATTATCGATGCACCTAAATCTAATCACATACCCTGCACAGAGATTTGTCAACCAAGGGCGCCGCAGATTTATCATTACCGGGAGAAATGCGAGCCATTACAGCGCCGCGAGTAGCACCTCGGCCTT
>NZ_JBOFMC010000264.1:0-2170 GCF_051658185.1 Shewanella sp.
GCCCACCACCTAGCCGAATGGAGATGAAAAATCGACTATTTGAGTACATGGAAATTGATTACAACCAAACGCGCATGCATAGTGCGCTAGATTACCAAACCCCGCTCGAGTTCGAGCTTAAACACGCCGCTTAATGACGTGTCCAGTTTGGGGGATCAGATCACATCTTCTCATCACGTGAAAAGCCGCAAGCGCGCAAACATTGGATACTGAAGAGGGGTGCACTATAGAACTAAGCGGGACGTAACAAATAACACCCGAGCTTGGTCTTCTTGTAACTTATATTTAAGTTATGTATGTTTATTGAAAAATAATAAACATACATAACTTTGGTATATCTATGGATCCAATAACCAACCCTTACTCTCCTGGTGCAGGTTCGCCTCCACCGGAGCTTGCTGGCCGTGATGAGATACGGGAACGGGTAAGGATCAGCATCGCGCGATTAAAGGCCGGGCGGGCAGCTAAAAGTGTTCTAATGGTAGGTTTGCGTGGCGTAGGTAAAACCGTATTACTTGATCGAATGCGCCTTGATGCCGAGGCAGCAGGGGTCCACACAATTCGTATTGAAGCCCCTGAAAATCGCTCCTTGCCTGCCCTGCTCGCCCCCCAACTCCGTTTATCATTGCTTAAGCTTAGTCGCATCGATGCCGCAAGAGACTTGGCTCAGCGAGGTTTACGCGCCTTGGCAGGCTTTGCGCAATCATTAAAAGTGACATTCCGTGATATCGAGGTCGGACTTGATTTTGAAGCAGAACCTGGCCTAGCAGATAACGGTGATTTAGAGGGGGATCTCACCACCTTGCTTGAGCAAGCGGGCATGGCCGCTCAGTCGGCCAACTCAGCCTTAGTGATTTTTATCGATGAACTCCAATACGTCGAAGAGTCCCAACTATCGGCTCTTATCTCGGCCTTACATCGATGTGCGCAATCGCGCTTGCCTGTCACAGTGGTCGGTGCTGGCTTGCCGCAACTAAGGGGGCGAGCCGGCAATGCGAAATCGTATGCTGAACGGCTTTTCGATTTTCCACAAATTGGTGCGCTGTCCGAGGAGGAAGCAACGGTTGCCATTGTAAAACCAGCACAAGACGAGGGGGTTGAATACCAAGCTGAGGCTGTTAGGAGCATTGTCATTAAAACAAGGGGTTATCCTTATTTTCTTCAAGAGTGGGGGAACCACGCTTGGGACGTTGCCACGCAAAGTCCGATCACCGCATTGGATGTGGAGCAAGCATCAGGTGAAGCCATTGCGGCTCTTGATGAAAGTTTTTTCCGTGTCCGCTTCGAACGCTTGACGCCAGCCGAGAAAAAATATCTTCGCGCGATGGCTGAGCTCGGTCCTGGTCCACATAGGTCCGGTGATATTGCAACCAGCCTAGGCAAACAAGTTCAAGCTTTTGGCCCAACGAGAAATAGCCTGATAGCTAAAGGCATGATTTGGAGTCCAAGCCATGGCGATACCTCTTTCACCGTGCCGCTGTTTGACGAATTCATGAAAAGAGTGATGCCCGGCGATGACTGGAATAGCGCGCTTTGACCGTGACGGCACGTTGTCGTTTGCAGCGATAAACGTTACCGCGCTTATATCCCCGCCCTAGAAGGACGGGGTTTTACGCGCATTCAGGTGACTGCTCCCCGCCGCAAGCGGCGAGGCTTCCCACCTCTTAGGCCGCTACTGCCGAATTGGCAGATTTACTCTGGCCTCCATGGGTAGAAACGACGTGTCCCGCCGCCTTTAATTCCAATATGCCTTGTTGCTGGATATTCATGGCCGCGTTGATATCGCGGTCATGCTCCGCACCACACGCCGGACATGCCCAGTTCCGCTGATGCAGTGGCATATCCAGCATCGTGTGGCCGCAGGCATGGCACAGTTTCGAGCTGGCAAACCACTGATTGAGTTTAATCAGGTGGCGACCCGCCGCTTGCGCCTTGTATTCCAGCTTCATGATGAAACCATACCAGCCCGCATCGCCGATGGCTCGGGCCAGTTTGTGGTTTTTCATCATGTTCGCTGATTTCAATGTCTCAACCCGACATTCCGCACCTGATTTAGGAATAAATTTGTCGGTAGCGTTCACCCAATACAGCCAAAATAATCTGCTGGTCTCCGGTTAGCTCCGTTATCTGTGGCGGGGCTTCTCCCTGTCGATACTCATGAATGCCACCA
>NZ_JBOFMC010000265.1:0-10880 GCF_051658185.1 Shewanella sp.
CGGCGCTCAGCACGGCCAGGAACATGCGATCGAGACCGACCGACGTTTCGACCACGAACGGCACGTAGCTTTCGTTCAGCTCCGGATCGAAGTATTGCAGCTTCTTACCCGAGTGCTTTTCATGCTGCTTCAGGTCGAAGTCGCTGCGGTGTGTATGCCGAAGTACAAAACGGAGTATGGACTGGCCAAGAGCCTGCCTTCGACCATCCATTTAACCAAGGCGGCCACTGCGCGAAAGGTGCGGCACTGCGTGAACACGGCCACGGTGAAAAACGCCTGAAATACCCAATGAAGTTAGAAGGCGGCAAGTGGAAAAAGCTCTCTTGGGATCAAGCCATTAATGAAGTGGGCGATAAAATGCTGGCGATTCGGCAAGAATCAGGCCCTGACTCTATCTACTTCATGGGTAGCGCGAAGTTCTCCAACGAACAAGCCTACTTATATCGCAAATTAGCGGCATTGTGGGGCACGAATAACGTCGACCACTCAGCCCGTATTTGTCACTCTACCACGGTAGCGGGTGTTGCAAACACCTGGGGCTACGGTGCGCAAACCAACTCCGTTAACGACATTCGCCACTCAAAATGCATCTTATTTGTGGGTTCAAACCCCAGCGAAGCCCACCCCGTTGCAATGCAACATATTCTCGTCGCCAAAGAACGTGGCGCCAAGATTATTGTTGTCGACCCTCGTTTCTCCCGTACTGCAGCTAAGTCTGACGAGTATGTGCATATCCGCCCCGGTACCGATATTCCGTTCATCTATGGTCTGTTATGGCACATATTTGAAAATGGCTGGGAAGATAAAGACTTTATCAAGCGCCGCGTTTACGGCATGGAACGTATTCGCGAAGAAGTGAAAAAATATACCCCAGAAGAAGTCGAAAATGTGGTGGGCGTGCCTAAGGCACAAATGTATCGCGTGGCTAAAATGATGGCGGAAACGAAACCCGGCAGCATTGTCTGGTGCATGGGCGGTACCCAACATCACGTCGGTAACGCGAACACTCGTTCTTACTGTATTTTACAATTAGCCTTAGGCAACATGGGGATATCCGGCGGTGGCACCAACATTTTCCGCGGTCACGACAACGTCCAAGGCGCTTCAGACTTTGGCCTGTCGTTTGATGACCTACCCGGTTACTTCGGCTTAACCTCTGGTTCTTGGGCGCACTGGGCAAACGTGTGGGATTTGGATCCTAAGTGGCTTTCAAGCCGTTTTGACCAAGGTGAGTATTTAGGCCAATCTCCGCAAACCTCGCCAGGGATCCCATGCTCACGCTGGCACGACGGTGTGTTGGAAGATAAAACCAAAATCGCGCAAAAAGACAATATTCGTCTCGCGTTCTTCTGGGGGCAATCGGTCAACACCGAAACCCGTGGCCGAGAAATACGCCAAGCATTAGATAAAATGGATACCGTGGTCGTTGTCGACCCATTCCCAACCATGGCGGGGGTAATGCATCAACGTAAAGACGGAGTGTATCTGTTACCTGCTGCGACCCAGTTTGAAACCTATGGCTCGGTCTCTGCGACTAACCGCTCCATACAATGGCGCTCTAAAGTGATTGAGCCGTTGTTTGAATCACTGCCAGACCACGTGATTATGTGCAAACTCGCGAAAAAAGTGGGTATTGATAAAGAGCTGTTCAAGCATATTAAGGTCAATGGTGAAGAACCGCTGATTGAAGATATTGTCCGCGAATACAACAGAGGTATGTGGACAATCGGCTACACTGGCCAAAGCCCTGAGCGTTTAAAAATGCACCAAGAAAACTGGGGCACCTTTGATGTGGATAGCTTAGAAGCCCCCGGCGGTCCTGCGAAGGGAGAAACCTACGGCTTACCTTGGCCGTGTTGGGGCACGCCAGAGATGAAACACCCAGGCTCACACATTTTGTATAACGAGACTAAGCATGTTAAAGACGGTGGCGGTGCTTTCCGCGCCCGCTTTGGTGTCGAACGAGATGGTGTCAATCTTCTTGCAGAAGAAGCTTACTCAAAGGGCAGTGAAATCCAAGATGGTTATCCCGAATTTACCGCTGATATGCTCAAGCAATTGGGATGGTGGGATGATTTAACTGAGGAAGAGAAAAAATACGCCGACGGCAAAAACTGGAAGACAGATACCTCCGGTGGGATCCAGCGTGTTGCGATTAAACACGGCTGTATTCCTTACGGTAATGCTAAGGCCCGTGCAATAGTATGGAATTTCCCCGATGATATTCCACTTCATCGCGAGCCACTGTACACGCCACGCCGAGACTTAGTCGCTAAATACCCAACCTACGAAGACCGTATGGTTGCACGTCTGCCGACGCTTTATAAGTCAATTCAGGACAAGGACTTTACTAAAGACTTCCCACTGGCGCTCACATCCGGTCGTTTAGTGGAATACGAAGGTGGCGGTGAAGAAACCCGTTCTAATCCTTGGTTAGCCGAGCTACAACAAGAAATGTTTATCGAAATCAGCCCAGCAGACGCTGCTGACCGCGGTATCCGTGACGGTGACAATGTCTTTGTGCATAGCCCTGAAGGCGCCAAGATCACAGTGAAGGCAATGGTGACGCCACGGGTTGTGCCGGGTGAATGTTTTATGCCGTACCACTTCGCAGGGGTATTTGAAGGTGAAAGCCTTGCGAAAAATTATCCGGAAGGCACAGTGCCTTACGTGATAGGTGAATCAGCAAACACCATTTTCACTTATGGCTATGACGTTGTGACTCAGATGCAAGAAACTAAGTCCAGCCTCTGCCAAATAAGCAAAGCCTAACCTACTTGATCAGGAGATAAGCCATTATGGCAGTCATGAAATTTTTATGTGACACCAAACGCTGCATCGAGTGTAACGGTTGCGTCACAGCCTGTAAAAACGAAAACGATTCCGCACTTGAGTGGGGAATTCAGCGTCGCCGCGTGGTGACCATTAACGATGGCAAACCAGGAGAAGCATCCATTTCAGTGGCTTGTATGCACTGTACCGACGCCCCCTGCATGGCCGTTTGTCCAGCAGATTGTTTCTACCGTACCGACGACGGCATAGTATTACACAACAAAGATACCTGTATCGGTTGTGGTTACTGCTTCTATGCTTGTCCGTTTGGTGCTCCGCAATTTCCGAAGAAAACCGCCTTCGGTAGCCGCGGTAAAATGGATAAGTGTACCTTCTGTGCCGGTGGCCCAGAAGAAACCTTCTCCGACGCCGAGCGCAAAAAATACGGTGCCAACCGAATTGCTGAAGGTAAGCTGCCCATGTGCGCCGAGCTTTGTGCCACCAAAGCGCTACTCGCGGGTGATGCGGAAGTGGTATCAAACATCTACCGTCAACGTATGGCATCTCGAGGCAACCCGAATGTCGTGTGGGGCTATAACCCCAAGACGGGTGAGATTAACTAATAGAGCGAGGGTTAGGGAATCTCCCTAACCTTTGGCAAGGAGTGACAATGTTAAACAAACAGTTCAACAAATCACTGCGCAGTCTGTTTGCTCTATTAGTGCTTGTCATCGGAGGGGGCTTAGCCATCGGCTCTGGCCCCGTTCAGGCAAATGATCAGCAATCGAGTCAACAACAAGCGCAAGCACAAACCAGTGATGCCGACCTATGGCGAGCAATAAAAGCCGGTGAAGCTGGCTATACCACAGCCGAAGGAGTGGAAACTGGGGTGCTGATTAATGTCGCAGGCAACCAAGGTAAAGAACTCAGAAACAAATACTTAACCCCAGTAATGGCGCTGACCGTTGTGGGGGTTTTTGGTGCGTTTTTAGTCTTTTACTTGGTGAATGGCCCTTCCAAACTCAGCCATGGTTTTTCGGGCAAAATGGTTGCTCGTTGGTCTAAGGCTGATATTTGGATCCATTGGATCATGGCGGTCAGTTGTATCGCCCTGATGTTTACCGGTTTAACCATTATGCTTGGTAAACATATTATCCAACCCTTCGTAGAACCTTCACAGATCCCCAGCCTATGGGCGCCTTTGATCTACGGCAGCAAAACCATCCATGATTGGGTAGGCCCATTATTTATCTTGTCTTGGGCGGTGTGTGTGGTGAAGTGGATGCCACTGCAAACCTTTAAGATGTATGATTTAAAATGGTTTTTAGTGGTTGGTGGTTATATCAACTTCGGGCCATTCAAAGGCAAACATCCCGACAGCGGCTTTGCCAACGCCGGGGAAAAAATGTGGTTCTGGACGCTGACCCTATTCGGGTTATTTATCAGTGTTTCCGGGATGATGTTAGTGCTGCCTGGTCTGGATTTACCGAGGGAAGCATCCATGGCAGCCTTGCTGATCCATGCCATCAGCGCCATTATTTTGATTGCTTTTACCATTGTGCATATCTGGATGGCGACCGTACTCAGTGAGGGTGGTATGGAATGTATGGTGTCGGGCTATTGTGATGAAAACTGGGCTATCCAACATCACAATTTATGGTATGACGATATCAAAGCTAACGGCAGTTTACGTTACAAAAACTAAACGGCTAGCACCTTAGCCTGTGAAACACCCCGCCTTGCGGGGTGTTTTTCTACTGCACAACAAATTACCAGCAAATCAACAACAAACAAATAAGTAACAAATAGACTTCTGCGACAACCTTCCGGTCAATATACGCGCAAATCCCTTATGCGCTAAACCATGAGCCAGTTAACGCTTTTCACTCTCTATCACCCTTTTAAAGTCCGCAACCTGTTCTAGATCAAATATCTTTACCCCCCTTATGGCTATAGTCCTCACGCGCGATAAATAGTGGGCTGAAACAAATGATTTTATTGTTATTTTCACCACAGTTGTTCACTTGTTGATAACAAGTTGTTTATTCGAAAAGCAGCGCAATTCCCAATTTACCTCTCAATTCAGGAGCCAGCATGAAGCAGCAACCCAGCGATTTGTCTCGCCGTTCTTTGCTTAAAGCACTCACAGTCGGCAGCGTAGCAGGTGCAGCAATTGCAGCAACCGGCATCAGCGTAGCCCAAGCCAGCGAAAGCAACAATGTAGCAGCCCCAAAATCATCAAAGGGTTACCACAAAACTGCGCATATAACTAGCTATTACGATAGCCTGCGCGGCTAATCTAGGAGAAATCAGCGATGAAATTAACTCGCAAATCCAATGCAGTCCCTGCGGCTGACAAACCGACGCTAGGCATTAGCCGTCGTCAATTTATGAAGCATGCAGGTATTGCTACTGGCGGTATCGCTGCAGCCTCTCTCATGGGCACTGGCATGATGCGTCGCGTTGAAGCCAAAGAAGTCCCATACGATGCCCCAATCGAGATCAAACGGACTATTTGTAGTGCGTGTGCTGTCGGTTGTGGTTTATATGCTGAAGTACAAAATGGTGTATGGACAGGTCAAGAGCCTGCGTTCGATCACCCATTCAATGCCGGCGGTCACTGTGCTAAAGGTGCTGCTCTGCGTGAACACGGTCACGGTGAGAAGCGTCTTAAATACCCAATGAAACTTGTTGATGGCAAGTGGAAGAAAATTTCTTGGGAAGATGCGATTAACGAAGTGGGCGATCAAATGCTCAACATTCGTAAAGAATCAGGCCCAGACTCAGTGTACTTCATGGGTAGCGCGAAGTTCTCTAACGAAGGCTGTTACGCATACCGCAAACTGGCGGCGATGTGGGGTACCAACAACGTCGATCACTCTGCGCGTATTTGTCACTCTACCACGGTAGCCGGTGTTGCTAACACTTGGGGCTACGGTGCGCAAACTAACTCTTTCAACGACATTCAGAACGCGAAAGCGATCTTCATGATTGGTGCCAACCCTGCCGAAGCGCACCCAGTGTCAATGCAGCATATCCTGCTAGCAAAAGAAAGAAACAATGCCAAGCTGATTGTTGTTGACCCACGTTTCTCTCGCACTGCGGCGCACTCTGATCTGCACTGCGCGATCCGTCCAGGTACCGATATTCCGTTCATCTACGGTATGTTATGGCATATCTTCGAAAATGGCTGGGAAGACAAAACCTTTATCCAGCAGCGCGTTTTCGAAATGGACGCTATCCGAGCAGAAGTCAAAAAATTCCCTCCAAAGGAAGTGGCTAACATCTGTGACGTGTCTGAAGACGTTATTTACCAAGCCGCAAAATTAATGGCGGACAACCGTCCTGGCACGGTGATTTGGTGTATGGGTGGTACTCAACATCACGTCGGTAATGCTAACACTCGCGCTTACTGTATCCTGCAGTTAGCACTGGGTAACATGGGCGTTTCCGGTGGCGGTACTAACATTTTCCGTGGTCACGATAACGTACAGGCAGCGACTGACTTAGGTTTATTATTTGATAACTTACCTGGTTACTATGGCTTAACGACCTCTGCGTGGGAACACTGGACCAACGTGTGGGAACTGGATATGGAGTGGATGAAGAGCCGCTTCGATCACGGTACTTACCTTGGCACCAACCCAATGACCACACCAGGTATGCCATGTTCACGCTGGTTTGACGGTGTACTGCTTGAAAAAGACAAGCTGGCACAAAAAGACAACATCCGCATGGCTTTCTTCTGGGGTCAATCCGTTAACACGGGTACTCGTCAACGCGATGTGCGTGACGCCTTAGACAAATTAGACACCGTAGTGGTTGTGGATCCTTTCCCAACAATGGCGGGTGTTATGCACCGTCGTAAGAACGGGGTTTACCTGTTACCTGCTTGTACTCAGTTTGAAGCATCAGGCGCGGTATCTAACTCAGGCCGTTCAATCCAGTGGCGTGAGCAGGTTATCCAACCGCTATTCGAATCTAAGAACGATATCGAAATCATGTACATGCTCGCTAAAAAAGTGGGTATTGTTGACCAGTGGGCAAAACGTTGGAACATCGCAAACAACATGCCAGTGGTTGAAGATATCTCCCGCGAAATTAACCGCGGTATGTGGACTATCGGTTATACCGGTCAAAGCCCAGAGCGTATCAAACAACACACCCAAAACTGGGGCACCTTCAGCAACAAAACACTCGAAGCTGAGGGCGGTCCATGCAAAGGTGAAACCTACGGTTTACCTTGGCCATGTTGGGGTACACCAGAAGCGAAACACCCTGGTACCCAAATTCTGTATAACCAAGCCAAACACGTTAAAGACGGTGGTGGTAACTTCCGTGCCCGTTATGGCGTTGAATACAATGGTAAAAACCTGCTGGCTGAAGGCACCTTCTCTAAAGGCGCTGAAATCCAAGACGGTTACCCAGAATTCTCCGACAAACTGCTTAAACAGCTGGGTTGGTGGGATGATCTGACTGCAGAAGAAAAAGCCTCTGCTGAAGGTAAAAACTGGAAAACTGACCTGTCTGGCGGCATCGTGCGCGTAGCCATCAAACACGGTTGTATTCCATTTGGTAACGCTAAGGCGCGTTGTATTGTTTGGACTTTCCCAGACCAAGTGCCAGTACACCGTGAGCCAATCTACACCGCACGTCGTGATTTAGTGGCTAAGTACCCAACTCATGACGATATGCAGGTACACCGCTTACCAACACTGTACAAAACGCTGCAAGATCAAGACGTATCAGGTAAGTACCCACTGGTTCTGACCTCTGGCCGTCTGGTTGAGTACGAAGGTGGTGGTGAAGAGTCACGTGCTAACCCATGGTTAGCTGAACTTCAACAAGAAATGTTTGTTGAAATCAACCCAAGCGATGCAGCTGATCGCGGCATCCGTAACGGTGAAGACGTGTGGCTAGAAGGTGCTGAAGGTGGCCGTATTAAGGTACAAGCTATGGTGACTCCAAGAGTACAACCAGGTGTGACCTTTATGCCTTACCACTTCGCAGGTGTGATGCACGGTGAGAGTTTAGCGCCTAACTACCCAGAAGGCACTGTCCCTTACGTTATCGGTGAATCCTGTAACACGGCACTGACCTATGGTTATGACCCTGTGACTCAAATGCAGGAAACCAAAGCGTCGCTCTGTCAGATCGTTAAAGCATAAGTGCAGCTTAAGCTAGGAGAATTGCCACTATGGCTACAATGAAATTTTTGTGTGATACCAAGCGCTGCATCGAATGTAACGGCTGTGTCACTGCTTGTAAAAACGAAAACGCCTCCGCTCTTGAGTGGGGAATCCAGCGCCGTCGCGTGGTAACCATCAACGATGGTCAACCAGGTGAAGCCTCTATCTCTGTTGCTTGTATGCATTGCTCTGATGCGCCTTGTATGGCCGTTTGCCCAGCAAACTGCTTCTACAAGACCGAAGATGGCATCGTGCTGCACGACAAAGAAACCTGTATCGGTTGCGGCTACTGTTTGTACGCCTGTCCGTTTGGCGCGCCACAGTTCCCACAAAAGGGTGCCTTTGGTAACCGCGGCAAAATGGACAAGTGTACCTTCTGTGCCGGTGGCCCAGAAGAAACTCACTCAGAAGCAGAGCGCAAGCAATACGGTGCTAACCGCATTGCGGAAGGCAAACTGCCAATGTGTGCAGAACTGTGTGCGACTAAAGCGCTACTCGCTGGTGATGCTGAAGTGGTTTCTAGCATCTTCCGTGAGCGTGTCGCTTACCGTGGCGCTAAAAACGCGGCTTGGAATTAATTCAGGTCACAGGATCTGTCCACAGGCTTAGGCTAGCACCTACCTCGGTAGGTGCGACTAAGTGAGAGAGGATATATGATGAACAAATGGTTCAAACACATAGGCTTAGCCATAGCACTGCTATTTAGTGCCGTGTGCCTAGCTAATGGTGGTGATGAACTGGCAAACCAAGTTCAACAGTCTGATGCTCAAATTTGGGCACAACTGAAGGATGGCGTCCAGGGATACACCGCTTCTAAGAGCGAGTTTCATGCTCAACCTATCAATACCTATGATCTGCGCGCATTAGAGCTGCGTAGCGATTGGTTGGCACCGGCCTTAATGGCGGCGCTATTTGGCATGATTATTATCTTTATCCTGTTTATCAAGGTGAACGGCATCTCTAAGCTGCACCATGGTTTTTCAGGCAAGATGGTATATCGCTGGTCTAAGTTTGACGTCTCCATCCACTGGTTAGGCGCAATCCCTTGTTTACTGTTGATTTTAACAGGCTTGGTCTTGCTTGCTGGTCGCTTCTTCTTCCAACCTTATTTGGGTGAAGGCGTCTGGGCAGCCTTAGTGAACGGTGCCAAACAAGTCCATGACGTGATGGCAATCCCCTTCATGCTCGGCTGGGCGCTGATGACCGTCCTATGGGCGAAAAACCAGCTGCCAAAAATGTACGATGTGAAGTGGTTTATGGTCGTGGGTGGTTACATCAACTTCGGTCCCTTCAAAGGCAAACACCCCGATGCTGGTTTTGCTAACGCCGGTGAGAAAATGTGGTTCTGGGCCTTTGCCCTGTTTGGATTCGTGATTTCAGCCTCAGGCATGTTATTACTGTTCCCTAACCTATTCGAACCTAGCCGTACATTAAGCTTAATCGCGCTAATTCTGCACTCAGTCAGCGCGATTGTGATCTGTGCTTTCTCTATCGTGCACATCTTCATGGCAACCGTCATGTCTGAAGGCGGTATGGAATGTATGGTGTCAGGCTACTGTGATGAAAACTGGGCAACTCAACACCACAATCTGTGGTTTGATGAGATTAAAGCTGACGGCACTCTGAAATATAAAGAGTAATACGCTCGCTTAACCCCTAAAGTAAACCCTTCGCCAGCATGCTCGCGAAGGGTTTTTTTATGGCCGCATAAACCAAGTTTATTCGCGCTACAGCAAAAATCGTAAAAATCGCGATGCCGCAATACTGGTTTGCTTGCGTAACATCACCACACTAAAGCACACATTAAGCTCAGGCATATCCAGTGGCGTAATGACCTGCAAGGCCCCTCGCGCGCCCTCCTCGAGCAGCGCAATTTGCGGCGTCAATGCCACCATAGGGGAATGCATTAATGCGCCTTTTATTGGCGGGAAAGCATCATAATGCAGTAAGCCCGCAAAATCCTTGCGAAAGGGCAAAAACAAATCGCCAAATAGCTCCGCCACCCCTGTTGGTAAATTCCGCGGGATAGCTAAGGGATATCGTCGAATATCCGCAAGGGTTAACCCGGGGCGCGACACTAAAGGATGGGTGTTTTTTGTGCAGAACACGGCATCAAAAGAAGGTAAATTAAAGCATTGCACTGCGGCCTCATTGCCCACCGCATCCCCGGGAATATCGGTGACAATCAATGACAGTTGCCCCTTTAACAGTTTATCGAGTTGCTGCTGCCAAGGCCCCACTTCCAGTTCAACATGCACGTCGGGATACTGCTCAATAAACTGCCCCATCACCGGCCCCAGAATGGTATTCGCCGGCACAGGACTGGCACCAATGGCCAGATAACCACTGCTCTTACCTTGTAGGTATTGCAGCTCAATCCGTAAATTATCCACACTCTGTAGAATATGATCGCTGTGACTTAACACCAGCTCGCCGGAGGGCGTTAATGACATGGACTGCTGCCCCCGAATTAACAACTCGGCTCCCAATAAACTCTCTAATCTTTGAATACTTCGCGTTAATGAGGGCTGTGCCAAATTCAACCTTTGGGCGGCCTTTTGATAATTACGCTCCTTGGCGAGCACTCGAAAATTTCTTAGATGCCTAAACTCAATCACCACTCGCCACCCACCAGCAACAACATAAGCACAACATACAGAGAATAAAAACCAGCAACAAGTTAGCACTCGTGACAATTTGTATCCAGCCATACCATTTCAAGTAAAGCAACAAGCAACCAAGCTCCTGTTTAGTAAGCAAATATTTTAAAGCTCAACCAGCTAATAGCTTTTATGCATCAACCGATACGCATAACGCATTAGCCGCTCGTCACGTCCTGTCGTAACAATCCCTTCGGGAGTTAACAATGCCGCAACAACAAAAACAATCAAGGAACACATAATGAAATTGAAGAAGATC
>NZ_JBOFMC010000266.1:0-8545 GCF_051658185.1 Shewanella sp.
GTGGCATTGTGACAAGACACACAGTCTTTACCCACAGTGAGGTGACTCTTAGAAGGTGTTTCATGGCAAGCAATACATGCCGTATTACTTAAGTCAGCTTTAAATAAATCGGCATTCGCAGGCGCATTTGCGCCTTCAACGTGACAGGCTGAACAATCAGCGGCAGGTTTTTGTGGGAAGTTGACTTTGCCGTAATCAATCACTTTGCCACCGTAACCAATAATTTTGTACGGGGCTGCAACTTCAACGCCTTCTGCATTAACGGTTTTTCTGTCTGCACCTTTATGAATCGCATGGATCATATAGGTAAAGTCAACGCTGTTACCGGACTCTGGATCACCAGAGGTTGCGGTATGGCAAGAGGCGCAGTTTTCAATATCTAACCGGCGACCACCATGTAATTGCAAGCTGTCGGGTTGGTGACAGGTGTAACAGGTTTCGATAGAGACCACATTGCGACTGGCAATCCCTTCGGTTTTACCTGTTGATGGCTGCCAATCTAAGTGAGCGTTAGCGACCACTTGAGGTAATTGCAGTTCAAGGGTGGCGCGTTGAGTATTATCCGCTTTATAGGTCACGGCCACTGGGGCAGTAACATTCGCGATATTGACTTGATAGGTGTAGCTGTAGCTACCGTCACCGTTATCGACTAAGCAGGTGTCGCATTTATTGGCGGCTTCAACGTTAGCTTGAAATTGGGCGGAAGGATTAAGGTTGGTTACACCTTCTGGGATAGTGCCTGGCTCTTTTTTAGTATTGATGTAGGCTTGCCACTGTAAGCCACGGTCAGCTTCAGTTTCACCTACTTTTTCTTTAACTGGGGTTAGCTGGGCAATACCAAAACGCAGATCATGGGTTTTATTTAACCCCAGTACCGCAACGCCATTGGCATTTTCTAGCGTAAAGTTAACCGTCACTTTGCCAGCATCGATAGTGGCATCAGTGATTTTTGCTTTGAGTGTTGGAGTGGAATCGATACTAACACCGATAACACCAGGTTGACCATCGGCACCTGGTTTGCCATCGTCGCCGTCACTGCCGCAACCGGCAAGTACGAAGGACAGTAAACCGGCACCCAACATCGCTTTCGTCGCGTGATTGAAATTGAACCGTTTCATCATGATATTTCCCTGCAATAGTTGTAATCATCATTACACAGGGTTAACAAGAGTTATTCTTATTAACCATTTGTAATGTGTGGAATTAGTTTTCCACCTATAAGGCTAACTAAGTCACTGGTATTTATCAGTCACTTTAAGTAGTTAATGTGACTAAGATCTGACTATTTCTTTAGAGGTAGATAACTGCGTATCAGAGCCGTTATTAACCGCTATCATTGTT
Organism: Shewanella sp.; assembly: GCF_051658185.1. GTDB lineage: Bacteria > Pseudomonadota > Gammaproteobacteria > Enterobacterales > Shewanellaceae > Shewanella. The sequence goes on from NZ_JBOFMC010000266.1 coordinate 1,342, forward strand.
AGCCGCCTTGGCTTGCGAGAGTCCCCATTGGCGAGAAATTCGTTGCACTTTCTCGAGGTCATGTTGGCTCGTGGCAATGTTGGCGGCTCGCAAACAGTAATATTAGCAAAAGCCAAGCAATCGCAATGGCCAAAGACAGGTTCACGCACCACATCGCAGTGCCTGCGCCCACTATCACTTGCCAATTTATTTACCCATCTATTTTATTTGTCGCGAGCTAGCGAGGCTTTGGCCTATGGATAGGCGTGGGGTGTTGGCTACATCGTCTTCACCGCTGTGATGGCATGGTTTTCATCGGCGATGGCTGTTGCTAAGGGGCGTGCATTTTTAGCGCCCCATCATTAACCCGCATTTGCTATTGAGCGCGTACCGAGCCTTAAGGTTTTTTAGCCGATTAAGCGTAGATGAGCAGGGGGAGGGTTGCGAATGTGCGGCGCTAAATTTATTACCTTAAGTTGAATGCCGAAAGTTGAATGCCGAAAGTTGAATGCCGAGTGCGACCTTCGCCTGTGGTGTATAGCAGGCTACTCGCGCGAGGGTTTATTGTGAGATAACGGTTTCTTCATCACGCTTTTTATCCCATAATACTCAACACAATTGAAAACTATTATCGTTACCAGTCAAAAATGTTGATCTAGGTAAAATTATTTGGGGCATTGCTTGGTTACAATGCCCCATGTTTTAAGCTGAACCCGTTGCAAGGTGGAATACGGAATGAAGTTAAGCGAACTTAACCCCGGTGATCATGGCATTATTTCTGAAATCGGGCGATTAGATCTGCCGCAGACAGTCAAGCGCAAATTATTATCTATGGGGATTACACCCAATACTCGCTTTGCGTTAATCCGCCGTGCGCCAATGGGCTCAGGTTTAGAGTTGGCTATTCGTGGTAGTAAACTTTGTATGCGCAGAGACTTGGCAGACATCATTGAGGTGGAAAAGGCGAATGACTAAGCAGTTTCATTGCGTAACCGTCGGTAACCCCAATGCGGGCAAATCGACTCTTTTCAACGCGTTAACTGGCGCGAATCAACAGGTTGGTAATTGGTCTGGTGTGACCGTCGAGAAAAAAACCGGACATTTCACGTTAAATGGCGCGGATGTTTATTTAACTGATTTGCCGGGGATCTATGATTTACTCCCCGCGGGTAATAGCTGTGACTGCTCCCTTGATGAGCAAATTGCCCAGCAGTATTTAGCTGAACAACGGGTTGATGGCATTATCAACTTAGTCGATGCGACCAATATTGAGCGGCATTTATACCTGACGGCGCAGCTGCGCGAACTTTCGATCCCGATGGTGGTGGTGCTCAATAAAATTGATGCGGCTATCAAGCAAGGGATCCGCGTCGATTTAACCAAAATGAGTCAAGAACTCGGCTGTCCTGTGATTGGCGTGTGTTCCCGCGAACCGGCTGATGTCGCTAAAGTACAAGCTCAAGTGCTCGATTTACTGCAAGGGCGTATTTCTGAAGCGCCACTTATCCTTGATTATGATGAGCAAATCGAGGCCAGTGTACAACTCTTGTGCGCAAAAGATCCCCAATTAAGCCGTGGCCGGGCGCTGGCGATGCTAGGCAATGGTTTGGGCTGTGGTAGTTGTAAGAATGCCCAGTTGCAGACGGAAGTCAAAAGCTGCACTCAACATCTTGCCGAGCAGGGCCATGATATTGAAGTCATGGTGGCGACAACGCGCTTTAATTTTGTGGAACGCGTATTTCAAAGTGCTGTTAAGGCAGATAATTACCAGACGATAAGCGATAAGCTCGATAAACTTGTGTTACATCCGCTGCTCGGTATTCCGGTGTTTTTACTGGTGATGTATTTGATGTTCATGTTTAGCATCAATATCGGCAGTGCATTTATCGATTTCTTCGATGTGTTTGTTGGGGCTTTGTTGGTTGATCATCTTGGGGCGTTATTAACTCAAATCGGTGCCCCAGCGTGGTTAGTGACCATTCTGGCTGGCGGGGTAGGGCAAGGGATTCAAACCGTCTCGACTTTTATACCGGTTATCGCGGCGTTATTTTTGGGGCTATCGGTATTAGAAAGCTCAGGCTATATGGCTCGGGCAGCTTTTGTGGTGGATGGCCTAATGCGCCGCATTGGTTTACCAGGTAAAGCGTTTGTGCCGATGATTGTGGGTTTTGGTTGTTCCGTACCGGCCATTTTGGCCACTCGAACGCTTGGCAGTGAACGTGAGCGGATTGTCACCGGCATGATGGCGCCTTTTATGTCCTGCGGCGCGCGTTTGCCTGTGTATGCGTTATTTGCGGCGGCTTTCTTCCCCGATTCTGGGCAAAACTTGGTCTTTTTGCTGTATGTGATCGGGATTTTTGCGGCGATTGGCACCGGATTGTTGCTGCGCAGCACCTTATTACCGGGCACCAGTAGTGCGGTGGTGATGGAGTTGCCCAGTTATGAGTTGCCTAAATTGAAAGCGGTGATGGTGCGTACTGGTAAACGCACTAAGAGCTTTATTCTGGGCGCGGGTAAAACGATTGTCTTAGTGGTGACCTTACTTAACTTTGTTAATGCGATTGGGGTTGATGGCACCTTCGGTCATGAAGACAGCCAAGCTTCGGTTCTGAGCGTGGTCAGCCAAAAAGTCACGCCTATCTTCTCACCGATGGGCATAGATCCACAAAACTGGCCAGCCACCGTGGGGATTATCACCGGGATTTTTGCTAAGGAGGCGGTCGTCGGTACCCTTAATAGCCTCTACAGTAATGCATCGTCCAGTGATGAGGCATTAACACCGTTGGCAGAGAGCTTTGATGAGGCATTAGCCACCATTCCGGCCAATTTATTTGGTTTAGCGTTAGAAGACCCGCTGAAAATGTCGGTGGGCGATGTGTCCGACACCGTCGTGGCCGCTGAAACGCTGGGAGTCGAGAACACGACCTTCAGTGCATTGCAGTCAGGTTTTAGTACTCAGATTGCGGCGTTTGCCTATTTGCTGTTTATTTTACTCTATACCCCGTGCGTGGCCGCGATGGGCGCCTTGGTCAATGAGTTTGGTTCACGCTGGGCCATCTTTGCTGCCACTTGGACCTTTGCACTTGCCTATGGCTCTGCCACGATAGTGTATCAAGCCGCGACCTTTAGCAGCCACCCACTACAGTCAAGCTTGTGGATTGGTTTCTTTGTGCTGGCGTTAGTGGGCTTTTACCTGTGGCTTAAGCGCAAGGGCAAAAGAACCCAACAGATTATTCCGGGGATCCGCATCATCACGGAGTAAACTGTGACCTCATGCTGTGGGTAATGAGTGGGGTGAAGACTATGCTGACCAGAGTAAATCGTTGCCAGCATAGTCGTTAACTATCCATAGCCTAAAATGGCGGTGGGTGAGTACACAGATAAAAGCAGCTTTCATGGCTGCTTTTATTGTTTTACTATCACGGCTATCAGGCATAAGGGCTGTAGACCATAGGCGTTGAGAATCATAGACGCTGACAGTCATAGCCGCCGTAAATCATAGTTTTTAGCACTAGGCATTGTAACCAGTACTGATCTGTAGGATCATGCTGGTTTTCTAAAAATTGCCATTGTTCGCAAAGAGGAATTCCATGAGTCATGTGGACACTGAAGTACGTCCGAGTAACTTCATTCGTAATATCATCGATGAGGATCTGCAAAGTGGTAAGCACACGCGTGTGCAGACCCGTTTTCCGCCAGAGCCCAATGGCTACTTGCATATTGGCCACGCCAAGTCTATCTGCCTCAATTTTGGGATAGCGCGGGATTATCAAGGCCTATGTAATTTGCGTTTTGACGATACTAACCCTGAAAAAGAAGACATTGATTATGTTAACTCGATTCAGGCGGATGTGCGCTGGCTTGGATTTCAGTGGGATGGTGAGGTGCGTTATTCATCAAACTACTTTGATCAGTTACATCAATATGCGGTCGAGCTGATTAATAAAGGGTTGGCTTATGTGTGCTTCTTGAATGCCGATGAAACCCGCGAATATCGTGGCACCCTTAAAGAGCCCGGAAAAAACAGCCCATATCGTGATACTGCGGTTGAAGAAAACCTGCGTTTATTTGAAAAGATGCGTTTAGGTGAGTTCAAAGAAGGTGAGTGTGCGCTGCGTGCCAAAATTGATATGGCATCCCCCTTTATGTGTATGCGCGATCCGGTAATTTACCGTATTCGTTTTGCCCACCATCATCAAACGGGTGATAAGTGGTGCATTTACCCTATGTACGACTTTACTCACTGTATTTCTGATGCGCTTGAGCATATCACTCATTCTTTATGCACCTTAGAGTTTCAGGATAATCGCCGGTTATACGATTGGGTACTCGATAATTTGGATGATTTTCAAGCGCCGAATCGTACGCGTCAATACGAGTTTTCGCGCTTGAATCTTGAATATACTTTAATGTCAAAGCGTAAACTTAACGATCTGGTGACCCGCAAGTTAGTGTCGGGTTGGGACGATCCGCGGATGCCGACCATCGCGGGGTTGCGTCGTCGTGGTTATACCCCGGCATCGATCCGTGAGTTTTGTCAGCGCATTGGCATCACTAAGCAAGAGAACATGATTGAAGCCGCCATGCTGGATGCCTGTATTCGTGAAGAACTTAACGAACATGCTCCACGTGCGATGGCGGTGCTGCGTCCATTAAAAGTGGTGATTGAGAACTATCCAGAAGGTCAAATCGAGACTATTCAAGCGGCTTCTCACCCTAGCGATGAAACCATGGGCACCCGTGAACTGGCCTTTGGCCGCGAACTTTTCATCGATGTAGCAGACTTTAGAGAAGAAGCGAACAAGCAATACAAGCGCTTAGTGATGGGCAAAGAAGTCCGTTTGCGTAATGCTTATGTGATTAAGGCCGAGCGTTGTGACAAGGATAGCGACGGTAATATCACCGCAGTTTACTGTAGCTACGATCCTGATACCTTAGGCAAAAATCCTGCCGATGGCCGTAAGGTGAAAGGCGTTATTCATTGGGTGGAAGCGACCAGCGCAAAACCGGCTGAGTTTCGCTTGTATCAACGCTTATTTACCGATGCCAATCCCGCCGCAGCAGAAACCGTGGACGAAGTGCTGAATCCGCAATCGTTAGTGGTGGTTAATGGCTTGGTTGAAGCCAGCTTAGCCAATGCACCAGTGGAAAAGGCTTACCAGTTTGAGCGTGAAGGCTATTTCTGCGCCGATAATAAAGATTCTGCGCCAGAGCATTTAGTGTTCAATCTTACTGTGGCATTACGCGACTCGTTTGAATAAACCATTTGCGTCAGCATTAAGTTGAAAGGTAGCTAGCGTCTTAATATAAGACGGCTAAAGTAACAGGCCCATAGAGCATATCTTGGGCCTGTTTTGTTAATGGGTGAACAAGGGCATTTGTTAAAACGGATGATAATGCGATTACTCGCCTAGTATTGCTATTTGATGATAGACGTCATTGATTCCTTGGATGATTGCTACCTGAAACTTTTGCTTTGTAAAATTATCGATACCTGAATTTATTGGTACATTGGGCCAAATCCTAAACTCCAGAGGATAACGCTGGTTGCCATTAAGCCCACCAACAGCACTAAACCCGCAGTGACTACAGAGCTTGCGTAGATAAAGCCCTTTTCTTCTGGAATATTCATAATGATAGGGACGCCCGCATACAATAAGTAAACGGAGTAGGCTAATCCCACCAGTCCAATCACCATAATAAACCACAGCACGGGATACAGCGCTGCTAAGCCGACCATAAACAGTGGTGTTGCGGTGTAGGCGGCTAATTCTAAAGCTTGGGTAAATGTGGGGTGAGCGTCGAAGGTTTTCGCCATCCAATAGGCTAAATAGGCCAGCGCCAGCACTCCCCCAATCAATCCAAAGTACATGCCGATTGACATAAACAGTGCACTCTGTGACGTGAGGAAAATCGGATCGCCTGCCCCCGGATTCCAGCCAATGTGGGCGGTGGCAATGTAGCTACAAATTGTGGGGATGAGGGCTATCACTAGCACGTGGCTTAGGCTGCTTTTGAGTGATTCATGATTTTTCTCAATAGCGTGCCATTCTTGTTTAGGATGAGTATATAACCCCAGTAAGTGATTCAGTATCATTATAATTATCCTTGTTCAGCATTAATAAAAGGCTCGCCAAACGTCAGACGAGCTGATCACAGCTCTGCAATCTTGACCTCAATAGTGCGATTCAACTGTTCCGCTACTGTCGTCATGGATTGATGTTACCCTTAGCGGTGAGAGGGTATACCTCGCATCTCACAGCGGCATCAGGTGTAGTTTATTTATTAGACAAAAACGGCAGATCGTCAAGTTTACCCCAAGCTAATGCTATAGCTTGGCGTTAAATATGCGTAAAATAGTGTGAATTTTGGATGAGCTTGAGTGAGTTATGCAGCAATTACTTGCCCCTATTCAGCGGTTTCTTCACTGCGAGACACCGCAAACTTGGATTGATGTCGCGCGGGTGGAAACATCGTTAGATGATCTGTTGATTGATCATTGTAATTGCGAGCTAAAGGCCGCACAGACTGCCATGTATTTATTAAGGCGCTATGCCTTAACCAAGGACAGTGGTCGCTTATTGTTATCTTGGGCTAAGCCCTATGAGGAATTTGTCTATTTTAAGGAGCGGGATATCGGGCAGTTTCTTGCCCGGGATGCCAGAAAGAATGAGCTGAGTGCACCGTTACAGCCTAATGCACACTTTGGTTTTGCGCAGGATCTTATTCCACCGTTGATCAGACTGATAAAAGAGGAGTTTCATCATTTTGAGCAGGTGCTGGAATTAATGCACGCAAGGCAAATCCCGTATCGCAACATTCGAGCGGGGCGTTATGCCAAAGGCCTGATGAGTCATGTCACGACCCATGAGCAAGATATCCTTCGAGATAAATTAATTGTCGGTGCATATATTGAAGCACGTTCCTGCGAGCGTTTTGCCAAATTAGCACCTTATTTAGATCCACAATTGGCAAAATTCTATGTGTCGTTACTGCGCTCGGAGGCACGGCATTATGAGGACTATTTGACTCTTGCTCAGTTAGTGTCTCCTCAGGATATCAGTGCGCGAGTGGCATATTTTGGTGAGCGAGAAGCCGAGCTGATTATGGCGGCGGACGATGAATTTCGTTTTCATAGTGGCCAACCGCGCTGACACAAAGGACCACAACGTTACCTTATGATGTTTCATCATGGCGAAAGGGCTGTGAGGGAGAAGGTGAATGG
>NZ_JBOFMC010000267.1:0-4183 GCF_051658185.1 Shewanella sp.
CCGGCTCAATGGCCTTTTTTCAGCCAGCCCGCCATCTCTATGCTAAGTTTGGCTTTGAACAATGCGGCCCCTTCGCCGATTACCAGCTCGACCCCAATAGCGTATTTATGACCAAAAACCTATAGTGTCCCCTGCGTGCTCGGCAGTGATAAAGCCCTCAATAAACGCGATCTTCGCTAGCGCACCCTTTCAAGCTTGCAGCCGTCAATTAATTAGAATAATCTTATTGAAAATTTTCTAATTATAGGGCGGCATGATGTTTCAATCTTTACTGGCTAAATTATCTGGCAGCAGCAGTGGTGAAAAATGTTGGCAACTGATTGAACAAGGTGCGCAGGTGCTAGATGTGCGCTCAGCAGAAGAGTTTGCCTCGGGTCATTTGCCTCAGGCCATCAATGTGCCGCTGCCAACACTCGAGCAATGGTTGCAGCAGGTTGAAAACAAACAACACCCCTTTGTGCTTTACTGCGGCGCGGGCATTCGCGCTCAAAAGGGCTGCGACATGTTAAGGGCCAATGGCTTTGAGTGTGTCGTCAATGGCGGATCGCTAACCGATCTGCTGTGCTACCAACCGACGCCAACGCCTGCCAAAGCCTAACGAGGGGCAGGCGGTGAGGCGGCAGGCGTGACAACATCTTGTTCATCCCCCCTGCAAGCGGCATAAACAATAATGCCGGCATCTAAGCCGGCATTATTGTTATCTTTAAGATTAGAGGGTTAACTGATCAATACTGGCTTTAGCTGCGTGAATCCCTTTTTGGTTGGCCTCTGGACCCATGTTCAGCGCTTCAGCATAAACCACATCCACATCCGTGATACCAATAAAACCGAGGACGGTTTTTAAGTAAGGCACCACATGATCCGTTGGGCCATCTTTGTGAGCACCGCCACGTGTGGTGATCAACACCGCGCGTTTACCTTCCACTAAGCCTTTTGGTCCCTTTTCGGTATAAGTGAAGGTCACACCCGCGCGGGCCACAAAATCAATCCAGTTTTTCAACTGAGTGGGAATAGTAAAGTTATACATAGGCGCGGCGATGACAATCGTGTCGTTCGCCTTTAGCTCTGCCACTAAGCTATCAGAAAGAGCCAGCATCGCTTGCTGGCGCGGCGTTAAATCCGCGCCGCCACGTAAGCCAGAGGCAATTTCACCATCCACCATAGGCAACACATCTTTGCCCGCTAAGTCACGCACACTGATGCTAGCGCCTTGGCTTTCCCAGTGCTGCATTAAGTGATCCACTAACAACGCTGATTGTGAATAACCGCCAAGAATGCTGGATTTTAATACTAAAACGTTAGACATCATCTGCTCCTCAATACCGACTGCTTAAGTGCCCCAATGGGATAAGACAGAGTGTATTGGCCAATAAACAGGAATAAAAGCGGATAAATTGTGAGATTACATTCGATTTTTTAGAACGTTTGCGTTTCAGCCTATTGCCACTCAGGCTTAACGCTAGGCGCCAAGCATGCAGCGGCAAGCTCCTAAGCCAAGCTCCCAAGCCAAGCGCGCCCAAGCCAAACGCCAAGCGGCGTGACTACACCTGCAACTGGAAAGTCACCGGGCCATCGTTCACTAGGCTCACCTGCATGTCGGCACCAAATTGCCCGGTCTGAGTCATCACCCCTTGAGCGCGGCAAAAATCGACAAAGGCCTCATACAGCGCCAAGGCCTGCGCTGGCGTGCCCGCACCTGAAAAACTGGGCCGTAGTCCGCGCTCGGTATCGGCGGCGAGGGTAAATTGCGAGACCACCAGCAGAGCACCGCCCGCTTGGGTCAGATTGAGATTCATCTTGCCATTTTCGTCAGAAAATACGCGATAATTCATAACTTTAGTGGCTAATTTTTGCATTTTCTCTGGGGTATCTTCCCGCTCCACCCCAAGGAGCACCAACAAACCTTTATCAATCGCGCCAACGGTCTGCTGTTCTACTTCGACACTGGCGCGCGTCACTCTTTGTATTAACGCAATCACTCTTATTCCTTCTAAATACTGACATGGCCTTAGCTTACGCCATGGGTGTAGTTGACGTCGATGGCTTGGCACTGGCCGCCGACCTAGCTCAGCGGGCTTAGCAGACTCAAACCGCTTATCTCACGGAGGCCAAGCCCTACAGTTAGTGCGGCTCCTCCGTCGTGGCAGGCTGGGGCGGTGCATCATCTAAATATTCGGGCAAAGCCGCGGTGATCTCCGCCCCTAGCAGCACCACAATCCAAGACAAATAGACCCACACAAATAGAATGGGGATGGTCGCTAACGCCCCGTAAATCGCCTCATAACTGGGAAACTGTGTCACATACAAGCCAAACGCTTTTTTAGTTAATTCAAACAATAACGCAGCCACCACCGCGCCAATCACGGCATGTAAAAACTTCACTTTTTGATTGGGGACAACCATATACAGCAGTAAAAATGCCGCGACCGAAAACAACATAGGGAGACGCTCGATCACCATGGCCAACATGCCAGATATCGCCGCGTCCTCAAAAAACTTAAGAGAGATAAGATAAGAAGAGGCTAACAAACTGGCACCCACCAACACCGGGCCGAGGGTAATCACCATCCAATACATCGAAAATGCCACCACCACCGAACGTTGGCGTGAGGTGCGCCAAATATTATTCAGGGATTTATCAATGGCCGAGATCAGCATGATCGCCACCACCACTAATACCGCCACGCCAACCGCCGTTCCCTTAGAGGCATTACCAACAAATTCATTGATATAGGCTTGCACTGTATCGCCCGCCGCGGGCAAAAAATTGGCATACACAAACGCCTCGATCTGTTCGCGGATGCCCTTAAATACCGGAAAAGCGGATAACATCGACATCGTCACGGCCACCATGGGCACCAGTGATAATAGCGTCACATAGGCCAAATGCCCCGCGCGGATATTAATTTGATCCTCAGCTAAACGCTGCTTTAAGTGCAGTAAAAAATGCCACACCCCGAGGAAAAACACGCCAATGTGTGCTGCTGCTCGCTTGTTTGTCACGGGTTTTCCTGATTATTTTGGTATAGACTCATTATCTTCGTACAATCAATACTGAATTTACAAGCCTAAGGAGCGAATTGATGTCTCAACAAGGATCTGGCGGTAACGTACTGGCCGCACTGTGCAATTTATTTATCCCGGGATTAGGGCAACTATTACAAGGACGATTACTCGCGGCACTTGCGTTTTTCCTGTTTTGGGCCATTGCCGGGGCGCTCGTCTGGGTACTGGTCGGCTGGGTGTTACTGCCAATCGCCTATTTATGGTCCATTATTGATGCAGCCCGATTTAAGGCCGACTAACTTCATTTAACTCAGCATGGTATAGCCAATGAAACGATTACTCAGCTCAAGCCTAATTGCCGCCAGCCTGCTGCTTAGCGGCTGTCAAACCGCCTATTACGGAGCCATGGAAAAGGTCGGTTACCATAAACGCGATATCATGGTTGATCGGGTTAAAGACGCTAAAGCCTCCCAAGAGAACGCACAACAAGAGTTCAGCTCTGCCCTTGAAGAGATGCAAGCGCTACTCAATCATCGCGGCGGCAACCTTGAAAAAGCCTATAACAAGGCAAAAGACGAGTACGAATCAGCCCAAGAGGCCGCCGATAATGTCAGTAATCGCATCAATAAAGTCGAAGATGTGGCCGAGGCATTATTTGAAGAATGGCAAAACGAAATTAACGAGATCAGCAAAGCCAATCTGCGCCGCAGCAGCGAAGCCAAGCTTAAGGAAACTCGTCGCGCTTATCAGCAACTGGTAAAAAGCATGCGCCGCGCCGAAGCCAAAATGCCCCCCATTCTCACGGCAATGAAAGACAATATGCTGTACCTTAAACACAACCTCAACGCCCAAACCATTGGCGCCATCAAAGGGGAGTTTGCCAGTTTACAGACTGATATTTCAGGCCTTATCAAAGAGATGAATAGCTCGATAGCCGAGTCGAATCGCTTTATCGAGGCCCTCGAAAAGTCCAAAGATTAAGGGCGCTAGGGCGGCTTTAAGGCGTTGGCGTGGATCAGTCTGATACAGAGTGATTCACGGGCTCATTGTTGGACAGAAGAGCGTTAAATATTGAAGGGCGCTAAATATAGAAAAGCGAATATCACTGCTTGGTTATTAAATGCAGGCCATATTTAAGGGCGAACCATGGTATTTGCTCAACGACCCGCAGCAAGTC
>NZ_JBOFMC010000268.1:0-2282 GCF_051658185.1 Shewanella sp.
TGTGGGCTATTATTTATGCAAACACTTGCATGAAGAAGGTGCAAAACTCATCGTCACCGATATCCATCAGGCTTCCTTAGATAAAGTGGTACAAGATTTTAACAGCACAGTCGTCTCACCTCAGGACATTTATAGTCAAGATGTCGATGTGTATGCCCCCTGCGCCCTTGGAGCAACCTTGAATGATGCGACCTTGCCGCAATTAAAAGCCAAAATTGTCGCCGGGTGCGCTAACAATCAATTGGCTGAAGTTCGTCACGGTGAGCAGCTAAAAGAAATGGGGATTTTATATGCCCCCGATTATGTGATCAATGCCGGCGGGATCATCAACGTTTCATTTGAAAATAACTATGATGCGGCTAAATCTGAAGCCAAAGTCAGAGAAATCTATCACACTTTGTTGGAAATTTTTGCCAAAGCCGATGAGCAAAATCGCACCACTGGCGCGGTGGCCGATGAAATGGCAAAGGCAATTATCCAAGCCGCCAAAAAGTAGTGTTACGTTAACTGAGTAACCACTCTAATACCGTCATAAACAGTGACTACGGCGTTGTACCGCTGTCACTGTTTATATCCCCTCGCTCATCATGACCCCGTCCCACCCCAAGCCTTTACAGCTTCAGCTTGTATTAAGTCTTAAGCGATGACACTTTTTGTAAATACACAACGATGTTATCGCCCCCCGCTGCGCTATAGCGCAAAATCAATAACCCTGATAATTGAAAACTCACTACTTTTGCAACTAAATATTCATTGAGTGCGCTAGAAAAAAGCCGACTTGTCTGCTTGACTTAACAGTCCCAATCTTGGCAAAGGAGACGATGATGATTCGCTTTAAGTATGCTCTCAATGGGGATGTGGTGGAACTGCAAGCCAGTAACTGGAATGGTTTGGAGCGCGTTTTGGTAAATGGTCAGCAGGTTTCCCGTAAGCGAAATTTTAAACCCCAAAGTGAACACTGTATCCAGCTTAAAGATGGCCATCTGTGCAGATTTACATTACTGATCGACCCTCAAACCGATGAGTTAATGTGCCGCATTTATAAACAAAACGAATTGGTCACCAGCCTGAAACAAGGTAAGGATGATTTCCTTGCAAGCCAGCGCGTCCTGCAGCACTCTACGATTTTTTTAGGGTTATTGTGCTTGTTTACACTCTATTTTAATTAGCTTGCCAATTATCGCAGCATTGGCTGCTAACGAAGGCGTGTCGACGTTGCTGGGTGGTTTTTGCAACAATTTGGCCGGTATTAATGCAAGGCGACGCCCGTACAGGGTAATGATCCGACATCAATAGACCATAACGCATAACTCAGGGAAATTCGCTGCCATCGATGATGAACTGAGCGAGAGGATAAAAGGGTTTAGGTTATTCTCCGCGACAATTTTTTTGCACTCTCATGGGCTATTCTGAGTTAGCAGCAGTCAATAAGCGCTGGCTCGTGCTAACTGCAATTCAGCTCATTGACGTTTAATGTAAACAACTCCCAAAACTAACTCATCCTATTGATCTTATTAAGCAAATACATAAATTGTTCGCGTTCAGTCTCACTCAACACCGCTAAACAAGTCTCGTTGACCCTTTCAGCCTCACGAATTAAATCTTGCTCTAATGCCTTGGCTTCATCGGTTAAAAAAATCTGAAAGGCCCGCCGATTATCCAATTCTTGGTGCCGGGTAATTAACCCCTGCACTTGAAGTTGGTCAAGTAAGCGCGTCATCGTGTAGTTGGCCACATCACATCGTTTAGACAATTCTGTTTGCGTGATCCCCTCTTCCTGCCAAAGGGCAAAAAGCACTGGCCATAATTTGATATCGAGCTGATAACGTTTAAGTTGAGAATCAAGCTCATGTTGTAAGGCGATATTCAAGTGAGAAACCAAATAGCCCAAGCTTTCATAACGATTCAATCAGCACCTCCGCAAACAAGGGTATTAGCCAAATCCTGTGACACGGCCTGCGCCTAAGGCGTCAAGCGTTCCCTAATACTATCAGTTAACCGCCAATAAACTAGTTAACCGCCTGAACTCATTACCGACGACATGTGTAGTTATGTCACAGCATCAATCAGACAAATTGAATTCATTCACAAAACGATAATAACAAGCTCGGTTAAGTTTTCCCCATAATCCACGCGCTAAGGGCACAGAAATGCCAAAGTCAGTCACCAACATTTGCGATAAGTCCGTTATCACATGCTCAGTTCCAAGACTGCTGGTAAGCGTGATGGCGCTAGCCGAACTGTCTGCTGCTACCGCCACAATCAGTAAAGGCACATCGACC
>NZ_JBOFMC010000269.1:0-2929 GCF_051658185.1 Shewanella sp.
TGGGCCGCTGCCTGTAACACTAATGACGAATGACTAAAAATCGGCCCTTGATTCACGTTAATATCACTGATCCCACACTGGCGAAACCAGGCTTGCCAGTCGTGGCGACTCATATCGTGCAATAGGGTGTGATGTTTTAGATCGCTCGGTTTAGACAACGGTTTTGGGCCATTCAGTAACATGGGCGAACACACCGGGATCAGAACTTCATTGCGTAACTTATCGGCGCGAAGCCCCGGCCAATTGCCTAAACCGTAATAAATGGCGACATCCACATCATCGGTTAAGGAGCTTGCCTCAGTATCGACGGCCTTGATCCGCACATCAATATCAGGGTTTTTCTCGCTGAATTTTGCCAGACGCGGCACCAACCATTGGATGGCAAAACTGGGGGACATACTCACGGTCAGTGAACCAATGGCGCTGCGCGCTAAGAGTCGGTCGGTGGCATCGGCTAATTGCGTAAAGATGTCTTTAATATCAAGAAAATAGCTCTGGCCTTCTTCGGTGAGCAGTAATGACCGGTTTTTTCGACGAAATAATTTTAATCCGAGAAAATCTTCTAGCGCCTTGATCTGGTGGCTCACTGCGGCTTGAGTCACAAACAGTTCTTCAGCCGCACGAGTAAAGCTCAAGTGCCTAGCGGCCGCTTCAAAGGCTTTAACCGCATTGAGCGGTGGTAGTCGTCTTGACATCGTATTTTCTATCTCAATTATTAATTAGTTTTTCTAATCCGTATTGTTACATTTAATCGTTTGTAAAGGCCAGCACTTTTGGTTAAATTTTGCGCGGTTAAAACACCGCAGTTGGACAATCTCCACGAGGATAATGGGAGTGTCTGACAGACTATTTTGTCAGCCCGGAGGCGACGATGCTCAAGTTAAACTCTTTATTTGTGTTAGTGTTAGTCTCAGCACTCAGTGCGACCGTCAGTGCCAATGAATTCTTTGAAGAAATTGTTATCGATACCAGCGATTTACCCGCGAGCATCGGTGCCGATTTAACCCAAACCATGGAGCAAATGCAGCAAGAAGCATTAGCTTCGCCCACATTACTGTCCACTGAAGATGGCGCACTTCCACCAAAGCACGCCGCCAATAGCGCCCTATAAGCGGCGCATTCACCCGCGAATGCAGCCGTTCAGCCTTGCATCATCCCGCTCGGCGGGAATACCCAAGGTGGCGTAATCCCACAAGAAAAGCCGCAATCAATTGCGGCTTTTTTGTGGTCAATGGCATTGAGCATTCGGCACATTGCGCGTTCGGTGCAATGTCGCGCGCCGTGACAAGGCGCGCGTTTGCGCTTCAAGCACCGCCTAAATGCATTATGGGCGATACACTTTTACGTTACTGTAACCCTGCTCAATTAAATACAAGGCCTGTAGCTTACTCATCACGCCACGCTCACAGTACAGCAAGTAGGTCTTTTGTTTGTCGAGTTCCGCAAACTGAGTCGCTAATTTAAAGAATGGAATGCGTTTAATCTCCACGCCATCTATCTGCAACGGTTTGTTTTCTTCTTCCTCTGGGGCGCGAATATCAATTACCACTTCATGGTGATCAATGCTAACCACAGTTTCAGTCTCGGTGATACGAGTATTCATTTGCTCGGCGATCTCCCGAATATCAATAGTGACGGATTGTGCAACGATACGGTCAATTAAATCCGCTGAGAATTTCATCTCTTCAGCTTCAACCTTGGCCAGCACGGCTTTTACGGTTGGTTTTTGCGAGATCACCCCGCAATATTCAGGCATCGATTTAGCAAAATCTTCAGTCCCAATTCTCCGGCATTCATTGATAATGTCCTGCTTATCCATGGCGATAAGCGGCCGCAAAATCAGCATGTCGGTGCAGCGGTCGATGACGTTTAAATTGGTCAAGGTTTGGCTCGATACCTGACCCAAACTCTCACCCGTCACAATCGCTTGAATGCCCATCCGCTCGGCAATACGGGCGGCGGTGCGCATCATCATGCGTTTTAGTACCACGCCCATTTGGCCATTGTCGATACGCTCGAGAATTTCGGCCACGACCGGCTCAAATGGTACCGAAATAAACTTCACCTTGTGGGATTCGCCATAGGTCTTCCACAGGTGATACGCCACTTGTTTTACGCCAATTTCATGCTGGGCGCCGCCCAAATTAAAGAAGCAGTAATGGGTCCGTGCGCCCTTTTTAATCAGTTGATAGCTCGATACCCCAGAGTCAAACCCACCAGAAATCAAGGACAACACATCCTCTTGGGTGGCCATAGGGAATCCACCTAGCCCCTCGATACGCTTGGTCACCATGTAGAGTTTATCGCGCTCGATTTCCAGATTCACCGTCACATCCGGGTTCTTTAGGCGCACCCCAAGGGCATCCGTAAATTGATTCAAGCCGCCGCCGACATACCGCTCCACCTCGATGGAGTTAAAGTCATGATCCCCCGTACGCTTCACCCGCACGCAAAAGGTTTTGCCTGCCAGTTGCTCGCGGTACACCGGCAGTACCTGCTGGTAGATATCATCCACAGAGGTAAACTGATATTCATCAACCTGCACCACATGGGCGATCCCAGGAATACAGGCCAGGCGCTCACCAAAGGCTTGGGCTAACTCGGGCTTGTGCTTGGGTACCATCACCATGATACGGTCCCACTGACGCTGCACCTTGGCATCTTCGTCAACTTTTTTGAGCACGTTACGGATATTGGTTTCAAGCATTTTGGTAAAGCGCATGCGCACAGGCTTGCTCTTCATCATGATTTCGGGATATAGCTTTACAATAAACTTCATGGGACTTCCGCAGGCAATCGGGCTATGACAACGACAGCTAAATAGGTTAAACAAAATTAAGCGGCGGATTATACCAAACTCCGCCGCCATGACGCACCTTTTACCTAAAATGACAGCAACAGATTGTCGCTTGCGCCACAAAATTGGCAC
>NZ_JBOFMC010000270.1:0-6395 GCF_051658185.1 Shewanella sp.
GGGCGAAAGCCCACTCCTTGGACAATACCTGTGATATGTAATTGCTTACGCTGAAGTTCAGCCTGTGAGCTTGGGTTATCCAATCTATGTTATCTCTTAATCAAATGAATGACTTAGTCTTGCCTGTCCCAGTCTCGGCCCTTGGCAAAGAGTGCTCCAACGGCAAGATTAGCACCATCTAGTTCCAAGTGCCGATTGACCACTAAAGGAAAGTTTTTGCCAAGCCTTAGGTTAACACGTTGGGCTAAGGTGTCATTGCTCCATGCATTACCCGCCAGCGCGATGTGCTGTATGCCGATATTTAAATCAAGGTGCTCTAACCAATTGGCTAAGTAATCGGCGAGGGAGTCGTGCATGGCGAAGGCCAGTTGGTGTGGGTCTTCATTGCCAGCAATCCGAAAACTGAGCACTGTCCCTAAGGTTTTACACCAATTTACGCTGCGATAAGCCTCGCCTTTGGTCAGGGGATAATCAATACGCGGCGCATTGCTGCCCTGATAGGCCATGGCTGCGGCCATGAGTGCATCGCTTAAGCTCTCGGGACTTTGGGTCGTGCTGTCCTTATTCAGGCCAATTAAAATCGCCGCAATCGCCCATAGACTTTGCAGATTATCCCGTCGCCCTTGCAGTTGTAGACTCAGGAGTTTTAAATAGTCATCCGGAAATAACTGCTTAAATTTTTGTGCTACCGCTCGCTGTGGACTGCTGTCGAGTTGATGGAAAATCTCATAACCGTTATCGGGCAGCGGCGGGAGGGCAAAAAATAATGCTGTCTCGCCCTTAGCATCACAAGTCACAATCTGGCTTGGGTGTTGTTGACTTAGGTAGATGACGGCTGAGTTTTTCGCCAGTTTTCGGTTTTGCTGGGCTTTTAACATCGTCCCCGCGTTTGCGCTTAACATGGCGCTGAGTAGCGCGCACTCGGCGTGGCGATAGCCCATGCTTGGTTCGAGTGCTAACGTGCTGTTATCTTGCCCTCGCGTGCTGGGTTCAAGTGAGTCGGGGTCAAGTGAGTCAGCCGGTTGTTGGCGATGATGGCTGCGTGAGCGCAGGGTCGGGACTAAGGTGATGACTCCTTGGGCTTGGCGTGCGCCTTTCGGTTGTTGCCAGCTCGCATGAAAGCCGCCAAAATCGACCGCATCCCTTAAGGGCTCGTTGTCGCAGCGGTACTGGCGTGGGGCAGGGCTGACGGCCTGAGTAGTACACTCTGCCCACGCGCCTGCCACCCAAGCTAATCGGGTGCGGTTGTGCTCGCCTTGAAGGTATACCCAATTAACCCCTTTTTGGCGTAGCAGTTCCGCTAAGACTAAGACGACTCGGCTATAGGCAAAGCCAATGTCATAGAGCGGGGCGTTCAGGTGACGATGGTTGGTCATGGGCGCGGCGCTGATCAGCGGTTTTTCAATGCTGGAAAGCGCGAATATTTGCCGCTCCTTGAGGGGAAAATGATCACTTAAGCGATTGGGATCGCAAATTAATAATTGGGGACGCTGATATTGCTCACCCTGAGGAAAGGCACTCAGGCTTAAGCTTATGCCCTCGGCCGCGAGATCCAATCGGCCTTGGCTTAGGAGCTGCGCCGCCATGGCGTTAAGATCGGTTAAGGTTAAGGCTTTTTGCGCTGGAGTGAGCAGCAGTTCCCCATGACAGCAGGGGCAGGCCAGATCGAGCTGACCAAATTTTGCAGCTTGATTATCACCAATGAGGGGATAACACTGCTGACAAAAGGGCACGCCAGCCACACTGGGATTGACCGCGGGGTGACTCGCAAGGGGGGGATTAAGCGCTGTGGTGTGCAGCAGTGCCTTGCTGCCCTGGGGGGTATCAATTGCTTTGATGCCAGAATCAATGAGCCAAGCGGAAAGTAAAAAATCCGCCGCAATGGCATCGGCGAGTTGTTCGAGCTGGGCCTGTTCACCTTGGGCTTCAATAAAATAGCGCAGTGTCCCAAAGGGATGCTGCGCGTCACAGCCAATGGTGATTTTAAGCGTTTCATCATGCAGATACTGGTTACAAAGGTGCGCATAAAACGGCACCTCTCGTGCACATATAAAATCAAATCTGATGTTTTTCATCTTTATACAATTCACCCATCTAATTAGTCATCGATCTCTATAGCGCTAGGGATTCATTATTATCATTCATCGACATTTTTATGTATTTTGAGTGACGCTACGTTTATAAGAGTCGGGGATCAGCGAGTCGATACTGTGATCTGCAATGCGGGTAATGCTAAATCCAAGAGAACTTAAGTGGCCTAAAAGCGTGGACTCCATTAACGGCACCGCCGCGGCCACCTTTGGCGTTAAACCAAGCACCATAGGTTCGAGTACCGTTGGGGTGACGCCTAACACGAAGGTTTTAGGCCTGTCGCCAACCATTTCCATCATATTGAGGGTTTGCAGCATTTCGACTTCATGGGCGCTGCCTTGCCAATCAATTTCCTTGGGGGCCTTGTCAAAATCGAAGAAGTACACTTCGCCGGGTTCTACACCATTGGCGTTGACGGTATCGACCACAATTAAGTAATCGTACTGGCAGATAATGGGAATAAGCCCCTGCGCTAAGGTGCCGCCATCGAGCAGACTTAGCTCATGGGACTCATGGCTAAACTGATAATTATCAGCAATATAATTGACAAAATGTACGCCGATGCCTTCATCGGCGTACAGGACATTGCCAATACCAAGTAGCAATATCTTCATTGGACTCCTAGTGATGTGAGTCTGGCTTGTGGTAGTCATAGCCAGAGACAATTGAGTCGACCGAGTTATGCTTGAAGCGGATCCCTGACCAAACCGCCATATAGACGTGGATCACCACAAAGATAACAAAGGCCCAAGTGAGGTAGTGGTGCCACAGTCTCACCTGGGCAAGTCCACCCATTTGCGCCGTGATCCAGGCGGCACTGCTCCAAAGTACGCCGCCTAAACCTTGGTGATAGACATTGGCATATAACACCAACCCGGTAATGCAGATCACCAGCGCGGCGAATGAAATGGCAACATAGGTCACAAACTGCAGTGGCCCGTAGACACCGGCTTTATGCAAGTGTCCCATCCAAATGTAAGATTTCAGCTGAGTTATCCAACTCTTGATGCTCATCACATCACGAAATGAGCGGCGTTCAATGTCGCTTCGACTGAAAAAATACAGATAGAATCGCGCGATGGTGACTGCGGTGAGGATAAAACCACCGATCAAATGCGCAAAACGGATCCAGCCTTGCACAAGGACATCAGTGCTTTCTGGGGCGACTAGAAACGGCCAAGCAATGTAAAATCCCGTCACCACTAGCACCAAAATTGTCAGTGCCCGTAGCCAATGAAAAATACGGATTGCCGGACTAAATACTAGCGTGCGAATGCGAGTTTCAGAATGGTTCATATTAGGCTGCCTCCCTCGAGAAGGTCGATTATTGGCCATTGGGGCTGACACGAAACTCGCTCAATG
This sequence comes from Shewanella sp., assembly GCF_051658185.1. GTDB lineage: Bacteria > Pseudomonadota > Gammaproteobacteria > Enterobacterales > Shewanellaceae > Shewanella. The sequence continues at coordinate 3,454 of NZ_JBOFMC010000270.1, forward strand.
CCTGACCTTTGAAATCTAGCACGTGCACAGAGCAGGCCATACAAGGGTCGAATGAGTGAATAATCCGTATCACCTCAAGGGGTTTCGTGGGATCTTCGAGTCTTAACCCGATAAGCGAGGCCTCGTAGGGACCCATTTTACCGTTGGCATCCACGGGGCCGGCGTTCCAAGTGGTGGGCACCACGGCTTGATAGTTTTCTACCAAGCCATTTTTGATGCGGATCCAATGGCTTAACATTCCCCGCGGCGCTTCAATCATCGCATGGCCCACGTATTCTTTACTTGGGTCAATGTTTGGCTTCACAAAGGTTGCTTCATCAGATTGAATGTTCAGCAATAAGGCATCGAAGGTTTTTAAGCCTTCTTCGGCCACGATGACCGTTTGTAACATCCGCGCGGCGGTGCGACCTAAGGTGGTAAAGAGTGCTTCTATGGGTAACCCCGTCCGGGCCAATAAGCCATTGACGGCCGCGACGACCACTTTATTACCTCGGGCATAGCTGACCAACAAACAAGCCAGTGGCCCAACTTCGACCGGCTCACCCTGATAGCGGGGGGATTTGACCCAAGAGTATTTGCCGTCACCGTCCAAGGTTGGCAATTTGCCGTAGACCGTCTCCCGCTCGATAAAACCGGTGTAATTGGGGATCGTGGTGCCATCATAGGGGTGTTGTGGCGCATCGGCGCTGTACCAAGCGTGGCTCACATCTTCAGCGATAAGCTCTGGGTTAAGATCGCTCACCCCCGCCAGATCGCCTTGCATGATCACGCCCTGATCAAACATAAATTCGCCATTGGCGAGGATAAAATCATGGGTGGCTAAGAAGTTTTTGATGTTGACACCACCAAGCACACTCGGCTCATTGCCAAAGGCTTCTGCGGCCATGATGATATCGGCTTGATAAGCACGCATGATAAAGTCAGTGACGATAGCGTGTTTTTGTTTCCATTCTTGGAGCCGTGCGGGGCTTAACATATCGCGCACTGAGGTGACTCCGCCGACCACGAGGGATTGGGGATGCGGGGATTTTCCGCCGAATATCGCCAGCATTTCAGCCGCAACCCTTTGTACTTCTAGTGCTTTTAGATAATGGGATAAGGCGATTAAATTTTGCTCTGGTGTAAACTTATAGGTGCCATTGCCCCAATAGGCGTTGGCAAAGGGCCCCAGTTTACCCGTCTCAACAAAGCCTTTAACGCGCTCCTGCACCGCCCGTAATTCCCCTTCACCGGCGGCGATGGGCTTGTCGGTATACTGCAGTGCCACTTGCGCGGCTTTAGCCGGATCGGCACTTAACGCCGATACGACATCGACCCAGTCTAAGCCGTGTAGGTGATAAAAATGCACAATATGATCATGCATATAGAGCGACGTTTGCATGAGCGAGCGCAGGTATTTTGCATTTAAGGGGATTTGAAGGCCGAGCGCATTTTCAACGGCTTCTGTACCACAACGATAGTGGGAATAGGTACATACCCCACAGATCCGCTGCACAATCAGGCCGACATCCATTGGAGTGCGGCCCTTGAGAATGACCTCGATACCACGCCAGAGCGTTGATGATGACCATGCTTTGTTGATCACATTATTCTCATCAACTTCGACTTCAATACGTAAGTGGCCTTCAATACGGGTGATAGGATCGATAACAACGCGCTTACTCATGGGTTATTCCTCTAACGGCTTGGCAAAAATACTGGCAACAGCATGGGCACCTATGCCCACTGCGGTTGCGCCTAAAATGACCGCTCCGATGGTATCGGCGGTGGCATCTATGCCATGGAGCAGTTGACGGCCAAGGGGTTTTTCAAAGTCAGCCATATCATCCCAGAAGTTAGGCTCTGAGCAGCCCATACAGCCATGCCCCGCGAGGACTGGCCAACTGGTGTGGTGGTTAAAGCGTTCTGTCGGGCAGTTGTTATAGGTATAAGGGCCCTTACAACCGACTTTATAGAGACAGTAGCCTTCTTTGGCGCCGTGATCGCCAAATTCTTCAACAAATTCACCAGCATCGAAGCGGCCGCGGCGTTCACAATTATCGTGTACCCGGGCGCCGTAAGCCCATTTAGGACGGTTAAACATATCGAGTGCGGGTAATTTGCCGAACATGATGAAGTACATTAAGGTGCCGACGATGTTTTTCTCGCTCGGTGGACAACCGCCCAGGTTAATCACAGGTTGGCTGACTACCGCATGTACACCTTTGGCTCCCGTAGGGTTAGGGTAGGCTGCTTGCACCCCGCCAAAGGCGGCGCAGGTACCCACAGAGATAATCGCAGCGGCACCTTCGGCGGCGTGTTTAATAATGTCTAAACCGGTATGGCCTTTACATCCGACCGTTAAAAAACTGCCGTTATTGGCGGTAGGCACTGCGCCTTCGACTGCCAATAAATAGCGGCCTTTATAGGTTTCGAGGGCGTGCTCTAGGTTTTCTTCTGCTTGCCAGCCTGACGCCGCCATTAAGGTTTCGTGATATTCCAAGGAGATATGATCAAAGATCAGTGAATCTAAGTTGGGGGTATCGGTGCGGATCAACGACTCTGAGCAGCCTGTACATTCGGCCATGTGTAGCCAAATAAGTGGGACCCGATCGGCCAATTCGGCGGCTTCTGCGACTAAGTGACTAAAAGGCAGGGGGAGGGCGAGCATCCCCGTCACCATGGCACTCCATTTCATAAAGTCACGACGACTAATCCCGTGTTGCTGCATTTTTTCAAGCAGAGAGGGTTGTTGACGGGGAGCGAATTGGCGCAGGGCATCTAAGCGCGCTCTTCCCTGTTCATAGAGGGCTGCATGTGTATCCATGGGTCAACCTTTTTGTTGTTTAAATGTAAATTGGTAGGGGTTTACATAATTGACAGAGTCAGTTTAGGCACGAGCAGCGGAAATAATGTTGATGTATATCAAGATTTGCTAAGAGATGTGACCAAGTTGAATTTGC
>NZ_JBOFMC010000271.1:0-2304 GCF_051658185.1 Shewanella sp.
GCGGCGCTGATGCTAACCACGCGCGCCAATGCTGAGCTGTTAGGCTTAGCAGTGCTCGCCACCATCAAGGGCCACACAACCCATGCGCAGGAGCCTGCACTCTTTACCACGGCGCCCGTTGGCGCGATGGCAAAACTGTTGAGCAATGTGGGCTGGTCAAAGGATGAGGTTGATCTGTTCGAAATCAACGAAGCCTTTGCCATGGTGACTATGCTGGCTGTTTCTGAATTAGGGTTAGATATGGCAAAAGTGAACGTGAACGGCGGCGCCTGCGCCTTAGGTCATCCTATCGGTTGCTCGGGCGCGCGTTTACTGGTGACTTTAATTCATGCACTTAAGGCCCGTGGGCTTAAGCGCGGCGTAGCCTCGCTCTGTATCGGTGGCGGTGAAGCGACCGCTATGGCTATCGAAGTCTAAGCAAAGGCTAATCGCGAATAACGGCTAAATCAACAAGACCAAGACTGAGCTGGTAAGGGCAAATATCCCATCGAGGATACCCATAAAATCGCACCGCCAGCTCGACCCTAAACAAGGAAAGGATTGCAACATGACCACACAAGTTAAGCATTACATTGATGGCGAATTCACCACAGGCACGGGTACATCACACATTGTGGTGACCAATCCTGCCAATAACGCGCCGATTGCCGTTATCAATAGCGCCACGGCCGATGAAGTCCATGCGGCCATTGCCAGTGCCAAGGCGGCCTTTAAAACCTGGAAAGAAGTGCCCGTGTCTGAGCGTGCGCGGGTCATGTTGCGCTACCAACACTTACTTAAAGAACACCACGATGAGTTAGCGACCATCCTTGCCCATGAAACCGGTAAAACCTTTGAAGATGCCAAAGGCGATGTGTGGCGTGGGATTGAAGTGGCGGAACATGCTTGCAACATTGCCTCATTATTGATGGGAGAAACCGTTGAGAACGTCGCGCGTTCAATCGATACCTACAGCTACACGCAGCCTCTTGGTGTGTGCGCGGGCATCACGCCCTTTAACTTCCCGGCGATGATCCCTTTGTGGATGTTCCCACTGGCGATTGCCTGCGGTAATACTTTTATCCTTAAGCCATCTGAGCAAGATCCAATGACGCCACAGCGCTTAGTTGAGCTATTTGTCGAAGCGGGCGCGCCAAAGGGCGTATTACAACTGGTGCATGGCGATAAGACGGCGGTGGATATTTTGTTGGCCGATCCTGCGGTGAAAGCCATTTCCTTTGTCGGCTCGGTGGCTGTGGGGCAATACATCTACAAAACCGGTACCGATAACTTAAAACGCGTGCAGGCCTTTGCGGGGGCGAAAAACCACTGCGTGATCATGCCGGATGCAAACAAACAGCAAGTGATCAACAACCTAGTCGGTGCTTCTGTCGGCGCAGCGGGGCAACGTTGTATGGCGATTTCGGTCGCGGTATTTGTCGGCGCGGCTAAAGAGTGGATCCCCGAGCTAAAAGAAGCGCTGGCCAAGGTTCGCCCAGGTTTATGGAATGATAAAGACGCAGGTTACGGCCCGCTGATAAGCCCAGCCGCCAAAGCACGCGTGCTCAAACTTATCGCCCAAGGTAAGGAAGAGGGCGCAGAGTGTTTACTCGATGGCAGCGATTTTACTGTGGCAGGTTTCGAGTCCGGTAACTGGGTTGGGCCTACTATGTTCACTAAGGTCACGACCGATATGAGCATCTATAAAGAAGAAATCTTTGGCCCTGTGCTCTGCTGTATGGAATCCGATTCATTAGAAGAGGCCATCGAACTCGTTAACGCTAGCCCCTACGGTAATGGCACCTCTATTTTTACCGCGAGCGGCGCTGCGGCGCGTAAATATCAACACGAAATCGAAGTCGGCCAAGTGGGTATTAACGTGCCAATCCCTGTGCCATTACCTTTCTTCTCATTCACGGGTTGGAAGGGCAGTTTCTACGGCGACCAACACGCTTACGGTAAGCAAGCGGTGCGTTTCTACACTGAAACTAAAACCATTACCGCGCGCTGGTTCGAGTCGGACATTGCGGTGGCAGCTGGCCCTAATATGAGCATTAACTTGCGCTAAGCGGTTAAAAAAACAGTTTTAACGCATTGTGAAACAGTAGGTTATTTATCTAAAGTGGCGCGCTGTTGGCGCCTATTGATGAATAATGTGCTGATAAACTCACGGTTTAGGACGCAAAAAAATTTACGCAAAAGAAATGGCCAAAGAGTCATAGGAGAGCCAAATGGATTTTAATTTCAACGAAGACCAACGCCAATTTGCTGAGCTGGCCCGCCAGTTTGCCACCGACGAACTTGCCCCTTTTGCCGCCAAATGGG
>NZ_JBOFMC010000272.1:0-6974 GCF_051658185.1 Shewanella sp.
TGTAGTTCAGTCGGTAGAACGGCGGACTGTTAATCCGTATGTCACTGGTTCAAGTCCAGTCAGGGGAGCCATTTTACACTTTGTAAAATTTAGCTGTTATTGCAGCCAGTCATTAAGCTACACCTCATAAAGTCGATAGTAATATCGCACCCTCTACTCCCCTGTAGTTCAGTCGGTAGAACGGCGGACTGTTAATCCGTATGTCACTGGTTCAAGTCCAGTCAGGGGAGCCATTTTATCTCAGCGTTTACCCCTCTTAATTGTCACTCCCTTAATCTTGCTCTTTTAGACCTATCGTTTTGTATTTTTTGTAAATACAGTTACAATGAGATGGCTTGTTAGCCCCGATGCTAAGGCTCCTCGCGATGACCCTTGACGCTGACGCAGCCAGTGACGGTTGTCTTACTTGTACGAATTGAGAGCGGATTTTTATTGCCATGTCAAAGTCATATCCTGTCTTCCTATTTGTGGTATTTCTCGCGTTATTAGCTTGGGTGTATCAAAACCAACATAGCCAATTAGAATTACAACAGCAACAGGAGTTGACCCAGCTTACCCACCAATTGGCCACCTATTCAGAGTGGCATGGTAGTGGCGCAGAGTTATATCAATTATTGTCAGTCAGTCACCCTTTCCAATTTTTCCAATATATTGACGATAACGATAGTGGGCTAAACCACACCTATGGCAGCCTTATCCCTTTGGAGCGGCATCCCCTTGCCAAGCTGTTTAGCCTTGATTTAGCGCATACCCAAAAACTTGCTCAAGGCCGATTACAGGTAAAACTCAGCGACAATGGCGCCGTTTTGCAAGCCATAAACCATACTCAAACGATGGCAGCCCTCCTCCTCGGGGCCTATCTATTGTGCGTCCTCGTTTTTAGTTTACTCTTAGCCAAACTCAAACGCGCCATTCATTACAGTGCCGAATGTATCAGGCAGTTACCACAATTAAGCCTGCCCCCCCTTGAGTCATCAAAGCTTACCGCTGAACTCTCGCCGATACGCACGGCTTTAGAAGAGTGCCGCAGCCAGCTTAAAACCCAGCGCGATAACCTGACGCAAGAAAATGAAAAACTTCACAAAGTTGTTAATCAGGATCCGGTCACAGGCTTTAGCACCCGTGGCCGCTTTACCAGTCAATTGGCCAGCATCGCCAATCACAATCCCCCCCAATTTGGCTTAATGGTGATGGTCAAAGCCACAGAACTTGCCCATGTCAATCAACAACATGGCCGCGCTGCCGGGGATGATTATTTAGCCAAGGTGGCCAACTGTATCCGTAAAGCATGCAATAAGTTTCAAGATGCCCAATGCTACCGAGTCTCGAGCGCAGATTTTGCGGTATTTATTCCCGATGTGGTTGTTAAGGATGCCCCGAGGTTCTTAGATCAATTAAAAATTTACCTTGATGAATACCAACAAATGCTCCAAACCGAGTCGGTGGCGCACTTGGGCCTCGTGCCCTATCAACAGGGCATGGAAGCCGCTCAGCTTTTGGCCTTGGCCGATACTGCGGTCAGTATTGCGCAAACCTTAGGGCCGAACAGTTACCATATTCAAGAAAGATCCACAGGCAATGAGCAACTCGGGAACGACCGTTGGAAACTTGCCATCCATGATCTCATCAACCGTAATGCCTTACGGTTTTATCAGCAGCCCATTCAACCTTGTCGCACCGAAGTTGAGGTCTACCGTGAGCTCTTGGCCCGTTTTTATAATAGTGAAGGCAAATCTTTACCCACCACGACAGTTGTCGCCATGGCTGAACGCCATGGGATGAGTATCGAATTAGATAAATTGGTGGTTTTCAATGCCTTAAAAATGCTCAAAGAAAATCCAACCCTTAATGGCAATTTTGGCGTCAATATCAGTGCATTGTCGGCCCATCAAGAACGCTTTGTCGCCTGGCTTAAGGACATCCTGGGCAAACAAAAATACCTCGCCTCACGCTTAGTCTTTGAGATCAATGAGTCCGGTATGCAAGTTAATTTAGCTGCCAGTCATAAATTTGTGCGCGAGATGCACAGTGTCGGCACGCGGGTATCAATTGAGCGTTTTGGTAATAGCTTTACTTCCTTTAAATTCTTCAGCGAGGTGCGCCCAGACTACATTAAGCTCGATGGCACCTATACCACGGCCATTGATAACGATGCCAATAATAAGTTTTTTGTGCGGATGATCGTGGACGTCGCCAGACGCACGGGGATCCGCGTCATCGCGACCAGTATCGAGCGCCAAGAAGAAAAATTCACCCTTGAACAATTATTAGTCGATGGTATGCAAGGCTACTATATTGCTCAGCCGCAAGCGATATTAACCACAGAGCAAAGTTAGTAATTCATCGGGTTGATTCATCGACAATTTTTACACTAAATATGTTTAACCCTGCATTCTATATGTTGTTTATGTAACCGGAAACGTCGATAATACGGCTAAGATCCGTTTAAACAAGTATTGAGATGAGCGAATATCTCCTCTTGTTAATTAGCACTGTGCTAGTTAACAATTTTGTTTTAGTTAAATTCTTAGGTTTGTGTCCATTTATGGGCGTCTCCAGTAAATTGGAGTCTGCTATTGGTATGTCTATGGCGACCACCTTTGTGTTGACCTTAGCGTCCATTCTCAGTTATTTGGTCAATCAGTACCTATTACTCCCCTTCGATATAGGCTACCTGCGTACCATGAGTTTTATTTTAGTGATTGCAGTTGTGGTGCAATTTACTGAAATGGTGGTACAAAAAACCAGCGCGCCGCTGCACCGCGCCCTCGGGATTTATTTACCCCTAATCACCACCAACTGCGCTGTCCTCGGCGTAGCCTTGCTGAATGTGAATGAAAAACATAATTTTATTCAATCAGCTATCTCTGGGTTTGGTGGCGCCCTTGGGTTTTCTTTAGTATTGATCCTGTTTTCGGCCATGCGTGAACGTCTTGCCGCAGCCGATGTGCCCTCACCTTTTAAAGGGGGCGCGATTGCCATGATCACCGCAGGTCTTATGTCCCTTGCTTTTATGGGATTCACAGGATTGGTTAAGTAAGATGTCCACCATTGTATTAGCAGTCATATTATTAACCCTATTGGCATTGTTTTTTGGGGTCATGCTGGGCTTTGCCGCCGTTAAATTTAGAGTCGAAGGCAATCCTATTGTCGATGATCTTGAAGCCATTTTGCCACAAACCCAGTGCGGTCAATGCGGTTATCCCGGCTGCCGCCCCTATGCCGAGGCGATAGCCAATGGCGAGAAAGTTAATAAATGCCCTCCCGGTGGCACCGCCACCATGGAAAAACTGGCAAACCTAATGGGGGTTGAACCCGAGCCCCTCAATGCCGAGGCGCAATCGGCAGTTAAGAAAGTTGCCTTTATTCGTGAAGCAGAATGCATCGGCTGTACTAAATGCATTCAAGCCTGCCCTGTCGATGCCATTATCGGCGCGGGCAAACTGATGCACACGGTACTGGCCAGTGATTGTACCGGGTGCGATCTGTGTGTAGAGCCTTGCCCTGTTGATTGTATTGATATGATCCCTGTCACCACCAATGTAAAGAATTGGAATTGGCGCTTAGACAGCATCCCTGTGACCATTATCGAAGACAACAGCCAGCGCGCAAAATGAGCCAATACCAACAGTGTCAGCAGCAAATGTTAGAAGAGGATAAGCGGTGCTAGCATTATTAGATCAATTAGATAAAGGGACGCTTTGGCACTTCCCCGGCGGAATTCATCCACCACAAGTCAAGCAACTCTCGAACACCACCCCAATTGGTCAGCTGCCATTAGCCGCGCAATATCTGGTGCCGGTCCCGCACGTCGGTGAAAACTGCCGCCTTGCGGTCAAGGTTGGCCAGCAAGTGTTAAAAGGAGAGCCATTAACCCAAGGGAAATCGCTGTGGCATTTGCCCGTGCATGCGCCAACGTCGGGGACGGTGGTGGCCATTGAGCCTCGTGCCAGCAATCATGCTTCGGCCTTACCCGTCAATACCTGCGTCATCGTCCCCGATGGCCACGATACTTGGTGCGACTTAATCCCTGCAAACGCCGCGCAGCTGACACCTGAGCAGATCCTCAACAAAATCCATACGGCGGGCATTGCCGGCCTTGGAGGCGCGGCCTTTCCTAGCCATATCAAGCTCAATCCGGTAAGTGAAATCGATTTAGTGATCATCAATGGGGTAGAATGTGAGCCCTATATCAGCGCCGATGACCGGTTGATGCGCCAATACAGTCACGATATTGTTGCAGGGGTCCGCATTATTGCGCAGCTATTAACCCCTAAACGGATTATCGTGGCGATTGAGGATAATAAACCTGAGGCGATCACCGCCATGCAAACGGCGCTGGCAAGCAGCGGTCTTGACGCTGGCAGTGCCCGTGTCACTGTGATCCCCACGCTGTATCCTTCAGGCGGCGAAAAGCAGCTTATCCAAATCCTTACTGGGCGCGAAGTGCCCTCTGGGGCCATCCCGGCCAAACTCGGGATAGTCGTGCACAACGTCGGCACCGCCTTTGCCATTCATCAAGCGGTCAGCCTTGGCAAACCGCTGCTAGAGCGAGTTGTCACGGTAACCGGTACGACAGTAGCAAAACCTGGCAACTATTGGCTCCCCATTGGCACCCCAGTTGCCCATGTCCTTGAGCAAACAGGCTTTACCCCCGAAGCCAACCAAAAAGTCATTATCGGCGGCCCGATGATGGGCCATGCGCTCCCGACGATTACAGTGCCCATTCTAAAGGGAACGAACTGCATTTTAGCGCCAAGCAACCAAGAGATTGGCGAACCTCCTGCCGAAAAAGCCTGTATCCGCTGTGGTGAGTGTGCTATCGCCTGCCCCGCCCAGCTCTTACCACAACAACTGTTTTGGCATGCTAAAGCCGAAGAATACGACAAAGCCGCCAGCTATCACCTCAAAGATTGTATTGAATGCGGTTGCTGCAGTTATGTCTGCCCCAGTGATATTCCGTTGGTGGAATACTACCGCATTGCCAAATCTGCCCTAAAACAAGCCGCAGATGAAAAACATCAGGCGGAGCGGGCCAAGCAACGCTTTGAGGCTCGTTTACAACGCCTTGAAGAAGAAAAACGCGCCCGAGAAGCCAAGGCCAAAGAAGCCGCCGAGCGACGCCAACACAGCATGACTGGTGCAGATAAAGATGCCGTGGCCCAAGCAATGGCGCGCATCGCCGCCAAGAAAGCCGCTAACACCTTGCATGCCAACGATGGCGAGAATCCCACCACGCTGCAACCGATAAGCAAGCTGACCCCGGCCGCGCCCGAGTCAATGGTGCAAACATCGACGGTATCTGACACACCTGCGCCAGATGCCAGACAAGCCGCCGTTGCGGCGGCGGTAGCCCGCGCTAAGGCCAAAAAAGCCGCCTTAGCCCAGAGCCCAACGCAGACGGCCGAGCCAGTCGAGCAAAATACCGCCGCAGATACGGATCCTACGCCTCGCTCTTCGGAGGTTGCATCATCCCAACAGGATAAAGTCGCCGCCGCCATCGCCCGCGCCAAAGCCAAAAAAGCCGCTCTGCGTTTAGCGGAGTCCGAAAACGCTGACCACAGCGCTCACACTGACAGCTCGGATAGCGATACTCAAAACACTCGCCCGAGCGATGCCACGACCGAGAAACAAGCCAAGGTCGCCGCCGCCATCGCCCGTGCCAAAGCCAAAAAAGCGGCGCAGCAGGCTGCTGAGCAAAGTACATCAGAGTCAAGTGCATCAGAGCCAACTGCCTCAGAGCATAGCGCGCGGGTTCAACGTGCTGCTGACACCGAAATCAGGGCTTCAGCAATCAATACACCCGCTATCAGTGCAGCTTCTATCACTGCCGCTGAGTTGCCGGATGCCGACGCACTCAAAAAGGCCAAGGTTGCAGCCGCGGTAGCCCGAGCTAAGGCTAAAAAAGCCGCCCAAGCAGCATTAGAAGATAATGGCGCGAGCGCAGCAAGCACAGAGCCGATGGCCTCCTCGGCACCAGCAACGCCGATTGACCAGCCAAAGCGAATGACCCACGATATGCCCTTTGCGCATGAGGAGCCTTCAGCGCATGAGGAGCCTTCAGCGCATGAGGAGCCTTCAGCGAATGATAAGCTCTCAGCCCACAAGGAGCTTTCAGCAAATGATCAGCCCTCAGTGAATGATGAGCCCTCAGCGCATAATAAGCCATTGGCAGATGGCATCCTCATTGCAGAGCCCATGACTCAGCCCATCGCTGACGCAGCTGACTTAACCTCGCCTGAGGCCATCAAAAAGGCCAAGGTTGCCGCTGCCATCGCCAAGGCGAAGGCCAAAAAAGCGGCCCAAAGCCCCAAGGAGTCGTGAGATGCCCGGCTTTATGAATAACATGACCAAGATAAAAAGGAATCACGATGGCGTTTAAAATAGCCTCATCACCCCATGTTAGCCGCAATTTGCAGACCTCAACGGTGATGCTGCGGGTGATTTTATGTTTGATCCCGGGCCTTATTCTGCAGTGTGTGTTTTTTGGTTGGGGCACCCTCATCCAAGTATTACTGGCAATCGTGGTCGCCTTAGGCTGTGAAGCTTGGGTAATGAAACTGCGCCAACGCAGCATCAAAGCCAGCTTAAGCGATAACAGCGCCATGTTAACGGCGATCCTTATCGGCATTGCCATTCCGCCCCTTTCACCTTGGTGGATGATTGTCATCGGTACCGTGTTTGCGATCATTGTGGTCAAACATCTGTACGGCGGCTTAGGCCATAACCTGTTCAATCCCGCGATGGCGGCTTATGTGTTGCTGCTCATTTCCTTCCCGGTGCAAATGACCAGCTGGGTCGCGCCAAGCACAGTGGCGCTCAATGTCCCTAGCCTCATGGATAGCCTAGGGCTGATTTTTAACCTTGGCCCCAGCGCCAGTATTGAAGCTTTTCGCCTCGGGATTGATGGCGTTTCCATGGCAACGCCCCTTGATACCCTAAAAACTGATTTGTCCATGGGTCTCACCACGACA
>NZ_JBOFMC010000273.1:0-2642 GCF_051658185.1 Shewanella sp.
ATACGCAAGATCCCTTATAAAGGCGTTATCCTGCGAACAGCTTGCAGCTCGCTGGTAAATCCTCTATAAAGGCAGCCTCCCAAAAATGGAGCCGCAGCATGCATTATCCTGTTAACGAAGTTTTTGAAACGATTCAAGGTGAAGGTGTCTTTACCGGCGTCCCCGCCATTTTTGTGCGCTTGCAAGGTTGCCCAGTGGCTTGTGCTTGGTGCGATACCAAACATACCTGGGATGTCTTAGAAGCTAATAAGGTGACACCAGAGCAGGTGATCCATGTTGATGGCAGTGTTGGGCGCTGGGCAAATCATACGGCCCAAAGTCTGATTGACGCCTTTATCGCCAAGGGATTTACTGCCCGCCATGTGGTGATAACTGGCGGCGAGCCCTGTATGTACGATTTACGCCCATTAACGCACACCCTGCATCAACACGGTTTTGCGACTCAAATAGAAACCAGTGGCACCTTTGAGGTGCGCTGTGATGCGAGCACCTGGGTTACTGTGTCACCCAAAGTGAATATGAAAGGTGGCTACCCGGTCCTGTGCCAAGCGCTTAATCGTGCCAATGAAATTAAGCATCCACTTGCCACTGAACATCATTTAGCAGAACTTGATGAGTTACTTAAAGATATCGATATTTCGGCTAAAACGATGTGTCTACAACCTATCAGTCAAAAGCCAAGGGCTACCGCATTAGCCATAAAAATCTGCATTGCCCGCAACTGGCGGTTATCCATTCAAACTCATAAATATCTTGATATTGATTAGTTTCAACCGGCAGATGATGTGGAACGCCACGCAGATACCTCGCCACGGCTAACGGACTTGATGATGCCAAAAAGTTTGTGGCCTGAGCGAGGCTAGGCGTTGAGATGATCCGTTTTACGCATTCAGCCAATGTGGCAATGAGGAATAAGGGCTGCTAACCAGAAAATAAAAAAAGGAAATGAAAACAGAGGCAGTAATAAGAATTTAGGAAATAAGGTTTATTTAGCGTTACCGCAGGAAGGGAAGGGATGAATGGTGGAGGGAGAAGGATTCGAACCTTCGAAGGCGGAGCCGTCAGATTTACAGTCTGATCCCTTTGGCCACTCGGGAACCCCTCCACATAATTTCATTATTACCACTTAACGTTGGCCACGTTTAAGCTTATAGCACAGTCAACTCAGACTAGCATCACTCGAGACTCGCTGCATTTTTACTTCAGCTATCTCTAGCACAGACAAGATGGTGGAGGGAGAAGGATTCGAACCTTCGAAGGCGGAGCCGTCAGATTTACAGTCTGATCCCTTTGGCCACTCGGGAACCCCTCCACGATGATCTCTACTTGTATTAGTCACGCTAGTGCAAATGGTGGAGGGAGAAGGATTCGAACCTTCGAAGGCGGAGCCGTCAGATTTACAGTCTGATCCCTTTGGCCACTCGGGAACCCCTCCTCAATTGCGGCCGCCATAGTAGTCAGAAACCTTATGCATGTAAAGACCCAAGATTAAAATTTTCCTAAAGTTATCGCTTAAGTGGTCGATTAACTAACAACGAATTGTTTTGGTGATGTTTTTTCATGCAGATTGCTGTTCCTTTAGTCAATGAAGCCCAATTGGGCAGCCGGTTAAATGCGGCGATAGAACACAATCGTCGGGGGGAGTTTGCCCTGCTGTTGGCGTTATTATCGGTTGATGCAAGGGATATGGCCCAGTTTCAGGGGCAACAACAAGAGCAAACGGAACAAAAATTACGCCATCAATTTGATTTACCGCCAGCGGCCTCGTTATTGGCCGATCTGTCCTTGGATGACGCTATCGTCGATAACAGCCCACTTTTTTTGCAAGCCAGCCCCAGAGCATTTCAGTTGCAGCAGGCCATCAAACCGGAGGCATTGGTGATCCGCGGTCGCGAGCCTCAGGGGATGGTAGAAGTGTTAAGTAACTGCGACCTCACGACTCAGCAGCGGCAACGCAAACAACTCGCCTCGGCCGACATTCAAGCCGCCTTATTAAAGCAACTCCCGCATTTTGCTGATCAATTGGCGATGCAGCGCAATTTAGCTCCCCTGTTAGCCAGTGCTTAGTATAAGCGTGAATTAAATCCGATTTATCAGCATCAGATTGACTATAATCAAGAACCCAAAGTGGCGTCACGCTTGAGGTTCAAACCGCCTGCTTTTACGCCATGATGATAAATAACAGAGGAATACACGATGAAAGGTATTATTGCCGGACAAGCGCACACAGTGAATGACACCTGTACCGATTGTGGCAGTTTTGTGGATATTGGCGCGGTGATCGACGAGCACGATACGGAGTTGGCATTGCACTTTCACGGTGAAAGTGCAATGCAAGATGCGCAAACATTAGCGGCACGGGCAAGCGCACGCTTTGACAAGACTCAAGTAAAAATCACTCCCGAAGGCGAAGACGTGCATCTTGTGCTGACTTTTGATGTCAGCGCTGAAAAAATGATTTTTCAACTTCAAAATGGGCTATAACCCGAGCAATTATTACTTAAGACGATGATTTCACACGTGATAACTTAGCGTGTTTGCCGCGCCTTAGGGCCATTTAACATCGCAACTCGTTGTGGCCACATTACTTTTGCTATGTGCTATGTGCTATGTGCTATGTGCTATGTGCTATGGCTACATGG
>NZ_JBOFMC010000274.1:0-7117 GCF_051658185.1 Shewanella sp.
TATTTAAAGTAAATGCTGCTCTAAGCCATTCACAATACATTACCGAGACAATTGGTAATGCCCATATATAAACCATTGTCTTGGCTTATTGATTGATAGCTTAATAAACAACACTGACAGTGCCAGTTTATGCCAAAATCACCCAACAACTGTTTCAACCACGCCCTAGTAACGAGAGAATATCTTGTTGACTCAAGATAAAAAAAGCCGAGTCACAAGAGTGAACTCGGCTTTCTATTAACTCAACATGCTAACAATATTAGAACTTAGTGGTCGCGCGTAAATATACGAAACGATCCATATTCACGTCGTACTCAGTCACTGAGAAGTTATTGGTTGAAAGCGCCTCGTTATTAGTTGGGCCTTCTGCTTGTGGTTCTTTAGCAAACAAGTTATTGATACCTAAAGAAACCTTAGTGTTATAATCTTCAATATTATAACCAACAGAGACGTTATGTATCATATAGGCACTGAAGGTTTCTCTATAACCATTCGCTTTATAGAAGTCATAATTGTCTGGATCACTAACATAATAATCACTGGTCAGCTCACCAACATAACGCATTTGCCAATGGGCATCCCAATCTCCCATGCCCCAATCTAACTTTAGGTTACCTTTAAACTCTGGGAAACCACCATCACCCGTTTGAATACCTACACGATCTCCGTCATTGAAGGTATTTGACATCACATAGGCCAGATCCAATGACGTTTTGAACGAGCCATAGGCGGTTTCACCAAAGAGGTAAGATGCAAAGAAGTCAATACCTTCAACTTCATAAACACCGGCATTTTGCAAGAAGTTACGTAAATCGACGATATTACCTAAGCTATCGCGGTCAATTTTATCGCAAGATGATGCTTTAGAACCTGTGGCACACTCACGCGCAATTATGGTGTGTCCATAGCGGCCAATCGCATCTTCAACCTTGATGTTATAGTAATCGGCGGTAAATTCTGCGCCCTCTAACCAAGATGGATTATACACAGTACCTAAAGTATAAGACTCTGAGGTTTCTGGTTTAAGATCTGGTGATGAAACTTGAGAAATACGGATTTGTGTGTTGGCTTGGCGATACCCATCAGGCACACCCGCACATCCTGGTAAACCGGAAATATCAATTACCGCGCCAGAAGCGGTTCTTGTATTACAAGGATCTGTCCAAGTTGCGTAAGAATCTGCACTACCCGCGTACAGATCTGAAATTGAAGGGGCACGGTAACCTTGTGACCAAGTACCGCGTAGCAACAGCTCTTCAAATGGACGGAATTCTGCACCAACTTTACCCGTGGCATTATTACCGTATGCATCATGATCAGATACACGAACCGCTGGCGTGATCAGTAAGCTTTCTATCACTGGAATCGACAGTTCAGCATAAGCTTCGTCTAAACGGAAAGCACCTTCGGTAGCATCACGTTGGTTACCAGAAGACTCGCCAGTAACAGTCAATGGATCTGGTGTATCAAAACCAGATTCTTCACGACGCTCAACACCAAATGCCATCGCAACCGCACCAGCGGGTAGATCAAATAAATCCCCGGTCATGTTAAAGGAGTAGTCTTTTAACACTAAACCTGAACGGCTAACACTATCAAAGGTAATGTAATCAACCATATCCTGGGTAATCGTGCCTGGACCGCCAAACAAGTTCAACGCCACACAGCCATTGGCAGCCGTACAATTATCACCTAAAGCTTGATTGATACGAGTAAGGTTGAGTAGACCTGTTGTTAACACGTCTTGGTTATTTTGGCCATAAATGTAGCTTGCGTTCCATGTCCAAGTATCACCCACATTGCCTTCTAAGCCAACCATAGCACGATAGGTCATATCGTTTTGACTATATTGGCGCGAGCCCGCTTCAATCATACGACGTTGCAGCGCATAAGGGACATAACCCTTACCTTTTCCATTAGCCTCGGCACGTTTACTATCCCCATATAAGGTTTCACCGAAGGGGTTGTAAATGTTATTGCCACCAATATCCACGCGACTGGCCGCGGCACCAAATGACGCACCTAGGGTTAACGGCATTGGCGCAAGTTCTTGTGATGATTTACGATTCGTCAGCATAAAATCCGACACCACGCGCAAATCTTCAGCTATCTCATAAAAACCTTGAACATAGAATGAATTACGGTTTTGCGGGGTAGAGAGATAGTTATCTGGGGCGTAATTATAAAGATCACTTCCAGCACGAGGACGGAACTGATCCATACCAATATCAGTACCAGTGCCTTCTTTAGCCATTAAATCATAAATACCAGAAGCATTAGGCTTACCTACCGCAGCTAATGCATCTTGGTTAGCTTGGTTTAATTGTGAACCTTTAACACGAATCCGTGTATTATCAGTTGTAGAGCTATAGCCGGTATCCGAAACATCACGATCACCCGCCCAAATTGGCTGTTGAGTCACGTGAGCCATATTAAACAATAAACCACCTTTTTCAGATACTGAGCCCATGGTCAGATCCGCGGTATATTGACGACCATCTCCGTACTTCGCGTTTTCACCACCATAAACAGAAACTTCAACACCCTCGAAATTTTTACGGGTGATAATATTGACAACACCAGCAATCGCATCAGAACCATAAATAGCTGATGCACCGTCTTTTAATACTTCAATACGTTCAATTGAAGAAGTCGGAATCGTGTTTAAGTCGACGGTTGAACCTAATGAAGAAATCCAACGCTTACCATTAACTAAAACTAATAAACGCTGTGCACCTAGGTTACGCAGGTCCATATTAGTTGAACCGTCACCACCGTTGTTAAATGCAGTGTTTAATGCAGAACCCGCAGCAGGAATACTCTGGAGAATATCACCGATACTCACCATACCAGACGCTTCGATTTCATCTCGACTCATAGTCAAAATCGGGTTTGAAGCTTCCATATCGGTACGCTTAATACGCGAACCCGTTACCTCAATACGCTCAACTTTATCTGCACCTGCTTCGGCTGCTTGTACAAAAGGTACGTTTAACATCGATGCAGTCATACCACCAATCAGTGCAAAACGCACCGATTTGGCTAAAACGTTATTCTTATGCATTGTCTATCTCCCTGGACATATTATGTCTTTATTATAATCCGCTTAATTAATAAGCGGTTTTACAGTGGGGTGCCTTAACAACACCGCTGTAAACAATAAAATCACATATAAAACCTTTTATCAACATTAAATATACAAATTACACTTTGTCGTGACAAAATACGCAATATGTGAACAATCAGGAGAGTTCGTCGTTTATTGAAAACAAAAATGCCAGTCATTGCTGACTGGCATTTTTTAAATTTCGCTATCGATTCGCGATTACAAGCTATAGCGGATACCGATGGCGATACCATCGTCTTCAGAGAGGGCCATTTCGGCTTCTCTGCTACCACTGAAGTCACTGAAATCTTTACGGCCTTCTAAATAGACAACGGTGTTAGCATCCATAACATAGTGCACACCTGCTACGACAAATTGACGCTTGAACACATCGTTAGTAAATTCAGGCAGGTTTGGTTGGATGATGTAATCTTTACCCGCATCTAACACGTTGTAAGACACAAAATAACGCATGCCACTATCGAATTTGTAAGACAGTAAGGTTTCGGCACCAACAGCCTCTTTAATCAAACGACCGAGGTTATCGGTATCGTGGTTTTCTTGAAAATTGATGTTAGCGGCTGCATACCAGCCATTAGCATCAAAATCGCCCCACACAATGCCGGCGCCATAGATAAGATCTACTGCGGTAGTAGAGTCACCATTACCAAAAGTCACGTTAAACTCACCACGGTTTACACCGGCGGTCAAACTCAGTTTGTCGGTCGCTTTATAAGTGACGGCAAAACCATAGGTCTCATCAAACTCAACTTGTTGGTTATCTTCGCTGCCAGGTACACATTCTTCAGCGCTAAAACAAGTTTCAAAACTGCTGTTTTTTAATTGTACCTGCGCCGCGATGCTGACATCGCCAAAGGTGTTACGGTATTGCACCGTTTTATCACCACGGCCGACACCGTTTACCGCACCATCATCTTTGTTGTAGGTGTACACACCAGCAGTATTACCATCCCACACAAAACCGTAGTTAGTCGCGTACACTACGTCATACCACGCGCCCCACTGTTTACCAATGGTGACGGTACCGTACTTATCATGCGATAACCCGGCATAGCCAAGGCGGTTATAGAAAAATTCATCTTGAATTGATTCAAAACGACCGTTGTAAACGATATCGCTGTTACCAACCGGGTTTACGCCCCACTCTAACTTGGCAAATGCGTTCCAACCATGGGCAAGTTCACGGTTAAAACCAAAATTAATTCGAGAAGCACCATTTACAACCTCGGTTTCTCCTTGAGTATTGATGATACGTGCATCAATAAATCCGCCGATTGAAACGGCGTTTTTATCATCTTTATAGATCTCAATTGCCGAAACAGATGGAACGATAAATATTGCTGCCAATGCAGTGGCGACTAGCGTCTTGTTCATGTGGTGCTTAACCTTTTCGTTTATGTTCTTTTAACGTCATTCCGTTGTTATATTTCCTTACAATTTCCCCTTGAGAGTAGCAAAGTTCCCGGAGTCTCACAAAATATTATCTGGATTAACTTCACAAAAATCGCCGGATTAACACCATAAATACAGCGTTGCAACCAGCAAAACCTGTGCAAGCAACAGAAAAAACCAATAAAAACCCTATATTAACAACAGCTGTTTTGAGGCGATATCGCTGTAGTTTAGTTTCATTATTGAAAATACGGGTTCAGCGATAGGCGCAATTTGTTTATCCAGATAGTATTGATAATCGATGGGGGAAGTTCGATATTGCGTAGGTTCGGGGCCATTAATGGTCATCACATAAGCAATTTCTGCCCCGCGCTGACCAAAACTCGCTTGGCCTGTGAGTTCACATAGTCGCCGTGCCACTTTGATATGGGGTGCGGATTTTGCGGTATATTGCGTCAACTCTCGGCGCATCCGCTTACGGAAAGTCAGTTCATTGTCTAAAGCGCCTGCAAATAAGGCCTCAATAACCGATGCTAAATAGCCACGGATATCCCGCTGGTGAAACATACGCTCATAAAGCTGCGCCTGTACCTTGCGTGCCAAAGGACTCCAATCACTGCGCACCTGCTCCATACCTTTAAAGGTCATTTCCAGTTCATTTTGGGCATTTCGCCAAGCGCCAACATACCGTTTTTTACTGCCTTCGAGGGAGCCTCGCAATGTTGGCATAAAAAATTGCTCGTAATGCTGCTCAAACTGCAATGTCAAAAAACTCTCCAGCTGGAACTCTTGGCTAATTTTTCGCTGCCACTGCTCATTGATATGCGCGGCAATGCGCTCGCCAAGGTGGGCGATATCCTGTGGCTGTGGATCATGGCCCAGCCAAACAAAGGTGGAATCGGTATCGCCGTAAATCACTTGATAACCCAACTCTTCAATCCACGTTCGCGTTTGCTTCATGATTTGATGGCCGCGCATGGTGATTGAACTGGCTAATTTCGCATCGTGGAACACGCACCCTTGGGAGCCAAGCACGCCATAGAGTGAGTTCATGATAATTTTTATCGCTTGGGATAATGGCGCATTTGCCTCACGTTTAGCCTTTTCACGCTGCTCACAAAGGTGCTCAATCAATTTGGGTAAAATCGGTTGCGCTCGACTAAAACGCCCCCCTAAAAAACCGGGGACACATTGTGCTTCTGGCTGGGTTAATCCCTCAATTAACCCTTTGGGGTCGATCAAAAAAGTACGGATAATTGAGGGATACAAACTTTTAAAATCAAATACTAAAATATGCCGATACAGCCCTGGCACCGAGTCCATCACATACCCTCCTGGACTCTCAATGCCTACGCTTGCGGGCGCTGCTGGGGCCACATAACCTGCGCGATGTAAATGTGGCAAATACAAATGATTAAAAGCTGCCACCGATGCGCCGACCCGCCCGAGTGCTAATCCCGTTAATTCGGCTCTTGCCAGCACAAAATCCCACAATTGCGTCAGCTGAAAAATATCCCACACGAGGCGACTATCAGTAAGATTATAATGGGCCAACGCCAGCTTATCCTCAGCAAAAAGCCGCTCGATTGCTTCACCACGGTCAGCGACATCACCGATAGCCTTCCCCTCGCCTAACAAAGCGTTGGCCACCACCTCCAGTGAAAATCGCTCAAAATGATAAAAAGCCGCTTTGAGCCAGTCGATACCATCGAGCACCACCCGTCCCGGTAAATTTAAGGTTTCGGGCCGAAATTTATCCTCCACTTTCCATTCAAGTAAGGTGCCGCCACGGCCAATAGCAAGAGGGATGCGGTGCAGCAAGGCGCGGCGAGATAACAACGCTAAATCAAAGCTCACCACCGACCAACCGATGATAAAATCGGGATCATAGTCCATAAACCAAGCAATTAATCGCCGAATGAGCTCAGGTTCATCCGTAACCCATTCAATATAGTGAGGGATATGTGGTGCAAGATCTGCTAATGCGTTATCAGCAAGCGCTGCCTCTCCTATCGTTTGCTCGGCATCCGCTATCCCCCCTACGATAAACACCTTTTCATAAGCGTTACCCTGAAGGTCCTGACCGTACAAGGCCGCGGAATAAAGTTCCCCCGCCAGACTGCATTCCAAATCCAACGAAATCGTCCGCAGGCGCACCGATGCTAAGGGCGCAACTGACTTAGCTTGCCTTGCAATAAAGCGCGGGAGTAAAGGCGCATGAGCGACCGCTTCATTCGGCGTGGCTTGCAATAGCGCAGCCCCCGCGCATTGGGGCGACTCGACCTGAAAATACCCCAAAAATGCGACATCCAGCGCCACAAAACGCTCAATTAAAAACCGCTGCTCAGGGCGAATATCGGCTTCAAATAACGCAATCCCCGCTTCCTTCGCGATCCTAAGCAAGGTCCGATACACTTGATTTGATGAAGTATAAATGCCACTGACCGCCCCGCCACTAAAGCTTTTTAGGGCTAATGGTACATATCGCAGCAGTTGCCCTGGCATTTGCAACTGCAACGTCGCCACATCCGTTTGATGACAAAAACACAGATACTCGCCATGGTGAACTTCCACCAGCACGGGCCCTTGCTCAGTAGC
>NZ_JBOFMC010000275.1:0-10486 GCF_051658185.1 Shewanella sp.
GTGCACATTAATTTAAAATGTGATTATTTTTCAATCATTTCTGTGCAGGTGAATGAATCAATCCAGTATAACCCGATAAATACAGGGGATAAATAGTCAGAGTGGTAATTCAGGTTGCCCTGACGCTCAGTGAAAGGCATGGTATCGGATGATTTGTTGAATTATACGACACAGGGCGAAGGTGACTCGCGAAGGCTGTCATTTGATTCTACACTCTGACGTCACACCACAGGGACTTTTGGGGCAAGGGAATGGCTCAACGCAACAGGCTTACGGTATTCAAGGATGGCGACCTACTTCAGCTGATACATGGCGAGCCCCGACAGGTTGGTTATCAGTGCAAAGTGAGCCTCATGGTATTCATCGCGCGCCGTTGGCAACGCCTCGGAGTGCTGCTTTTGTTGGTGGCCGCTCCACTTTATGCCACTCCCCAAGCACCTCATATTCAACTTGCCAGCGAATTTAACCCTAAGGTCGATATCCGCGCGTTTTTAGTGAGCGAAAAACTTGATGGCGTTCGCGGTTACTGGGATGGACAGCGGTTTTGGACGCGTCAAGGCCATCCGATTATCGTGCCCGAATGGTTTAGCGCCGATTTTCCACCTATCCCGCTCGACGGAGAATTATGGCTAGGACGCGGGCAGTTTGACGCAGTCTCTGGTTTAATTCGGCAATCAAGTGGGCGGGAGGAGGATTGGCGGGCGGTACGCTTTATGGTATTTGATTTGCCCCACCATGCGGGCACGTTTGCTGAGCGCTATCAGTTTGCGCAGCAGCTTATCCAAGGTAAATCACCTTATATTCAAGTGATTGAGCAGTTTTCGGTGGAAAGTCTTGAGCAGCTTTACCAAACACTCGATAGCGTTGTGGCTCAAGGGGCCGAAGGCCTAATGCTTCATCGGCGCAGCGCCCTCTATCGTGCGGGCCGTAACCCTCATTTAATGAAATTAAAACCCTATTTTGATGCAGAGGCTAAAGTCATGGCTCATATCGCCGGTAAAGGCCAATTTGCCGGCCTCATGGGCGCACTCAGGGTTCAAACTCCCGATGGGCGCATATTTAGTCTTGGCACTGGATTTACTGTGACGCAGCGGCAGCATCCCCCGGCAATTGGCGCGATTGTCACCTACAAATACCTAGGTTTAACGTCAAAGGGTTTACCTCGATTTGCCCGTTTTTTGCGAGTCAGAAGTGAGAGTGAGCCAAGCAATAAGGCAGACGAGCAACCTTAACGGCTTAGAGTCAATGGCTGATGTGGCTCGCATGAGATGTGATTGATTCAGTGTCCTTCAATCACTAAATATGAATAACTTCATGATTTATAGTGTTTTATTTTTGTTGGTTGATATTGGCTACTA
Source organism: Shewanella sp. (assembly GCF_051658185.1). Lineage (GTDB taxonomy): Bacteria > Pseudomonadota > Gammaproteobacteria > Enterobacterales > Shewanellaceae > Shewanella. Next base: position 1,359 of record NZ_JBOFMC010000275.1, read on the forward strand.
TTTAACGATTGTATTTACCTATTGTATTGAAAGATTGTATTGAAAGATTGTATTGAAAGATTGTATTGAAAGATTGTATTTAACGAGTGCATTGCCAGATTGTATTGAAAGATTGTATTTAACGAGTGCATTGCCAGATTGTGTTGGGGTAGGGAGAGCATTGCTGGTGGGATTGGTAAAAAGCGACGCCAGAATCTAGCCTAAATGCAATGACGCCAGTGCGTGATTGGCACTGGCTGCAGAAGAGGAAAATGGTTGGCCACAACATCAGGTACGCTGTGGCCGAGACTGCACGGACTAAGGTTACTCAATCTAGGGTTACTCAATCTAAGACGACTCGGTTTAAAGTGACTCGGTTTAAAGTGACTCAGTCTAAAGTGACTGAGTCTAGAGTTATACGGACGTAAAGTAACACAGAGTAAAAGGTAACGGTTTAGCGATGTAGACCTTAGTCGTTATGGCGTTTACCCGAGCGTTTAAGCTTCTCTGCGGCAAGTTTTGCGGCTTTTTCAGCTTCTTTTTCAGCCAGAATACGTGCTACCTGTTCCTTTTCGACCTCAGCCATCGCGGGCGTTTCTAACGACAATAAGCCAATTTTACCCGAGCGATATTCATGCAATAACAGCTCCGAGGCTTTGTGTAAATCAATCCGCCCGCCGGGGCGAAGGGCACCGCGTTTACGGCCAATTTCTTCAAGGAGCGCCATATCATCAGCGGGTAATTGACTGAGATTATAACGCTCGCAAATTTCCTTCGGGTAGGCGCTTAAAAAGTAGCCCGCCGCAAACAGTGCCACGTCTTCATATTCCATCGCCGTATCTTTGATAGCACCAGTGACGGCAAGGCGATAGCTGCTGGCTTCGTTGTCAACCTTAGGCCATAAAATCCCCGGCGTATCTGATAACACAATACCATTACGCAAATTAATGCGTTGCTGGCTTTTCGTGACGGCGGGCTCATTGCCGGTTTTCGCGATCACTCTACCTGCTAGGGTATTGATAATAGTGGATTTGCCCACATTCGGGATCCCCATGATCATCGTGCGAATGTCTTTATCGTTTTTATCGCGGCTTGGCACCAGTTTACGACAGAGATCAGGAATTTTTTTCACCATGGCCGCTTGTAAGGTGGTGATGGCTGTCGCCTTTACCCCTTGCTCCCGTTCAAGGTACTCAATCCAGTCTGCGGTAACTTGGGGATCGGCAAGATCAGACTTATTGAGCAGTTTAATACAAGGTTTATCGCCACGAAGCTTTGCCACCATGGGGTTTTCGCTACTGTAAGGAATACGGGCATCGAGCACTTCGATAACCAGATCGACTTGAGGCATGGCCTCTTCGATCTCTTTACGTGCTTTATGCATATGTCCTGGATACCATTGAATTGCCATGATAACGCTTTGTCCTAAATATCTTAAAGAGGGGCTATTCTACCCTGAAGCCGACGAATGTCATAAAAAAAGCGTCTTCGGTGCCGTTGGCGTTGATAGCGTGGGGATAAGGGCAACTGAATCGTTGGGAAATAAGCGTGACTGAGGCGGGCGATCTTAAGCCGTTGCCCAGCGGTGACGGTATCATTATGGTGTGGTTATGGAGTAGGGTGTGGCTGATGGCTCACGAGCCAAGGGCCTAAAAGGACCTAAGTGAACTTATCTTTGTCCGGGGCGCTCCAACAACGTTATTAAGGGCGAATTCGCCTGTATCTTAAGGGGATCACTATGGCTCAATTAACTGAGTTTGAACGTTATGTCATTGAAGAAAAAGGCACCGAACGACCCTTTAGTGGTGAATATTATCACCATACTGCCAAGGGGCTGTATTTATGTAAAAAATGCCATGCTCCCCTGTATCGCTCTGATGATAAGTTTAATGCTCACTGTGGCTGGCCAGCCTTTGATGACGAGATCCCGGGCGCAGTGCGTCGCCATCTCGATGCCGATGGTCGTAGAACTGAAATCGTGTGCAGCCGCTGTGGAGGGCATTTAGGCCATGTATTTGAAGGCGAACGCTTAACACCTAAAAATATTCGTCATTGTGTGAATTCAGTGTCGTTAATTTTTCAAGGGGTGGAACAGCGGCCGCAGCGCCTTGAACTGGCCACCTTTGGGGCGGGGTGCTTTTGGTGTGTAGAGGCGATTTTTAGCCGATTAATGGGCGTTGACAAAGTCACTTCTGGCTATGCCGGCGGCGCGGAGAAGGACGCTAATTATGCCTCAGTATGTTCGGGAAAAACTCGCCATGCTGAAGTTGTCCAAATTGAGTTTGATCCGCAGCAAGTGGATTTTTTGACCCTGTTACAGGTGTTGTTTGCCAGTCACGATCCGACTACCCTCAATCGCCAAGGGCATGATCAAGGCCCACAATATCGCTCCGTGGTCTTTGCCCATAATGCCACGCAGCGCCAGCAAACTGCCCAAATGATAGCCCAATTGACCGAGGCGCAGGTGTTTGACGCGCCGATAGTCACGCAACTTGTCGACTTTGAAGCCTTTTACCCGGCAGAAATTGAGCACCATAATTATTTTGCCTTACACGGTGAGCAGCCTTATTGCCAACGGGTGATCCGTCCTAAAGTTGAAAAAATTCAGGCGTTATTTGCCGAGCAACAAAAATAACCGCGTCACAAAAATAACCCCGAGCAAGGTAAGCGTTGCATTTTTAAACACATTCTATTTTTAACAGTATGTAAAAACCTCAGGGAGCCGATAAGGCTCCCTGACGGCGAGAACGATGGGGTGACTTTCGTTACTGGGGTGGGCGATAGTTAGGCTTTCATCGCCTTTTCACCGCGGGCAAGCCCCACCACGCCAGAGCGGGACACTTCGACCACTTTAGTCACCTCTGCCATGCTATGAATAAAGGCATCGAGCTTTTCACTGGTTCCAACCAATTGAATAGTGTATAGATTTGCCGTGACATCGACAATTTGGCCGCGAAAAATGTCGGCAGTGCGTTTAATTTCCTCGCGTAATTCCCCTTGGGCTCGCACCTTGATAAGCGCGAGTTCACGCTCAATATAGGCCGACTCCGTGATATTAGAGACTTTTAGCACATCAATGAGTTTGTGCAGTTGTTTTTCAATTTGTTCGAGAATTTTTTCATCGGCCACAACCGTCACGGTTAAGCGCGAGAGGGTGATGTCCTCGGTTGGCGCCACGGTTAGGCTTTCGATGTTATAGCCCCGTTGGGAGAATAAGCCGACAACGCGAGATAAGGCGCCGGATTGGTTTTCTAATAACACTGATATGATACGACGCATTAGCATTTCTCCGTTTTGCTCAGCCACATTTCGTTCATCGCCCCACCGCGGATCAGCATTGGGTAAACGTGCTCAGTTTCATCCACCATGATGTCGATAAACACTAATCTGTCCTTCATGGCGAGGGCTTGTGCCATTTTGCTTTCCAACTCGGCCGGATCACTAATGGTCATACCAACATGGCCATAGGCCTCGGCAATTTTGGCAAAATTCGGCACTGAGTCCATATAGGAATGGGAATGGCGGCCAGAATAAATCATATCCTGCCACTGCTTAACCATGCCGAGGAAGCGGTTGTTTAAGTTAATAATTTTGACCGGAGTATCATATTGCAGGGCGGTCGATAACTCCTGAATATTCATTTGGATAGAACCATCACCGGTGACGCAAACCACGGTCTCATCGGGGAGGGCCAGTTTAACGCCCATTGCGGCGGGTAAGCCAAATCCCATGGTGCCTAAGCCTCCGGAATTGATCCAGCGCCGTGGTTTATCAAAGGGATAATAAAGCGCTGCAAACATTTGATGCTGACCGACGTCGGAGGCGACATAGGCATCACCTTGAGTGAGCTTATAGAGCGTCTCGATCACTTGTTGAGGTTTAATGCGGTGACTTTCTTTGTCATAGGCTAAGCATTGACGTTGGCGCCATTGGTTGATCTCTTGCCACCATAGGGCGATTGCCGCGCTATCATTGCGCTCCGTCGATTCGTCTAACAGGGTTAACATGTTATCGAGCACACTGTCGGCGCTACCTACGATGGGGATGTCGACGCGCACGGTTTTTGAAATGGAGGACGGATCGATATCAATGTGCAAAATGGTGGCATTGGGGCAATATTTTTCCACATTATTGGTTGTTCGGTCATCAAAACGGACCCCAATACCAAAAATTAAATCGCAGTGGTGCATGGTCATATTGGCTTCATAGCGGCCGTGCATGCCAAGCATCCCTAAGCTGTTTTGATGGGTGCTAGGAAAGGCACCAAGCCCCATTAAGGTGCTGATCACTGGGATATTTAAGGTTTCTGCTAGTTTAAGGATTTGTTTATCACAACCCGAAATAATGGCACCGCCGCCAACATACAGCACCGGTTTTTTGGCCGCGAGTAGCGCCTGTAAGCCGCGGCGGATCTGGCCTTTATGGCCTGAGGTCGTCGGGTTATAGGAGCGCATTTTGATGTTTTCGGGATAAATATACTCGTGCAATAGCGCAGGGTTGAGGCAATCCTTGGGCAGATCCACCACGACGGGGCCGGGTCGGCCCGTGGCAGCGATATAAAATGCTTTTTTAATGATCTCTGGGATGTCTTTTGGGTTTTGCACTAAAAAACTGTGTTTAACGACTGGGCGGGAGATCCCTATCATGTCGCATTCTTGAAAGGCATCATTGCCGATAAGGTTGCTGGGCACTTGGCCGGATAACACCACAAGGGGAATGGAGTCCATGTAAGCGGTGGCGATACCTGTGATGGCATTGGTGGCACCAGGGCCTGATGTGACTAACACGACGCCGACTTTACCTGTTGCGCGGGCGTAACCGTCGGCCATGTGCACCGCGGCTTGCTCGTGGCGCACCAGAATATGTTCAATACCGGGAATAACGTGCAGGGCGTCGTAGATATCTAATACAGAACCGCCAGGATAGCCAAAAACGTGTTTTACACCTTCGTCGATCAGGGAACGCACTATCATGCTAGCGCCAGATAACATCTCCATGTGAAACTCCTATTGCATCGTACCGTTACGGTAAACAGTATGGTGTTACAGCGACGGTAATCGCTCTAAAGTTAAGCCTGAAGGGTAATTCAGGCCCTCAATTGCTGGGCTTGCGCATGCATGGCAAGCAACTCATCCCCTAGGATGCAGCGGCTGTTGCAATGAACAGAATTTCATCATATTACAATAAGGCAACATTTCAAGCCTTTTGTGTAAAAATCCGTTTACTTGAGATATTTTCACGTTTATGGGGGATTTTAAGGCATATTAAGGCTTGGATTTTTGCAATCATCAATCTATATAAGCCATTTTATTCAATTGGTTATATGTTTAAATGTACAAAATGATGCGAGAACATCATTTTGTGGGATTGCCGCTTTTCTTTGCCTTATAACCCTGGCTGTGGATGGCGAGGACGATAAAATTGGCAAATGGCCACTAATAGAATTGCGCTTAACATTAAGGCCGAGAAGGGCACTGCGGTGCCGTTGTAAAACAGGGCCAGTAGTGGACCGGCAAGGGCGCCACAGCCAAAGCGCAAGGTGCCGATAACGGCGGTTGCCGTGCTGGTTTCTTGTTTAAACTTCATGAGCACAATCGCATCGGCATTCACCGACATGATCCCTAAGCTACCCATCAGCGGGATTAACATCATCACGGTGAAGTGGTAACTGAGCTCAAGCAGGTTGACCAGTAATAGTCCGCTACTGGCTATGGCGCCACAGAAGGTGGCCATATGTAACATGCGTGCTGAGCCATAACGACCAACGACTCGACTATTGAGGATATTGGCTAACATCAGGGCCCCAACATTGCTACTAAATAGGATGGCAAAAAATGATTTATCTAAGGAAAACACTTCCATATAGATAAACGGTGACGCGGTGAGGTAGCAAAAAAATGCAAAGGAGGTTAATACGCCACTGGCAATATTGAGCTTGACTCCTTGGCGGCTTAACACGGTGGCGTATGAGCCGAGAAAGGATTTTTGACTGCGGCTGGCCTTATCTTTATCGCTGGGCATTTTTAAGCGCAGGAGGATTAACAATAGCAGCAGCGCGCCATAGCTGGACTGGAGAGTAAAAATCAGATGCCAGTCGCCTAAGCCTAATATTAAGCTGCCAATACTTGGGGCAACAAGCGGCGCTAACATCATGATTAGGCTGACATAGGACATGCCTTTTGCGGTATTGTCGCCGTAAACTTCTTTAATATAGCCGGGCACAACCACGGTGGCTGCAGCGCCAATCCATGCTTGAAAAAAGCGCAGTAACAAAAATATTTCAATTTGCTGGGTGAGGCTAATCAAACCGCTTATTAGGCTAAAACCCGTTAGCCCCATGATGACCATGGGCCGGCGGCCAATACGGTCAGCTAAGGGACCAAAACAGAGCATGCCAAGGGCATATCCCCCTAAATAGAGGCTTAAGGATTGCTGGACAACCGTGATGTCACTCTTAAAGTGAATGGCCAGTGTGGCCATGGCGGGCAGATACATGTCAATGGCTAAAGGGGTGATCGCCACAATCGCGGCAAGCATAGGTATCAGCAGCGCCAGATGGGGGAGCTGATGTGGTTGGGGAGATGTTGCTGGTGCCGCCACAGTGACCTCGGATAGTGAAAGAGCAAATGCTGAGCTGGACAACTGCTCTTAATTGTAGATTTAAGTCGAACTTAAGCTTTCATGTAGTTTTTTATTGTTGTTAATGATTCAATACGTTAGCTAAAGCCATGCCGTCATTATGGGGAGCGTATGATGAATTGTCTCAACCGTCGGTGTAACAAACCGCGAGGCGATGGCCTTATCATAGTAAGTCGCACGGCCAAATAAACCAATCATTGCTTGGCTTTCTTTCGGTTAATGGCCTGATTAAAGTGTAACGAATCATCACACCCGTGGATTTTCGTGATTGTGTAAGGGATTAACTTTGTACGACTTGCTGATGAGAATCATCGCTGACGTGCTAAGCAGAGGCTGGGGCTAGATGCAACGTGTGAAGCGTTTGCTCACTGTGATTGTTGCAGCCGTTTTGCAAATTATTAAGGGCGAAGTTGTGTAATGATTGGTTTTTATGGCTTAACCCCCTTATTATTACCCCTTTTTAGTTCAGCAAGCTTAAGTCGGCTTGTGGTGAGTGATACCCAGTAGGTGCTGTATCGCTTGGATATGTGTTTAAGGAGGATACCAAGTGAAAATCCCAAGTTTAGACGCTTTTATGCCTGGATTGGCGCAACTACTCCAATATGAGCGGCAATGGCTTAGGGATGATGTGCGGGCAGGGCTATCGGTTGCGGCGGTTGCCTTACCCGTGGCGATTGCCTATGCCCAATTAACAGGAGTGAACGCGGCTGTTGGCCTGTATTCCTGTGTGTTACCTATGCTGGTCTATGCGCTTTTTGGCACATCTAAACAGTTGATCGTCGGGCCAGATGCGGCAACCTGCGCGGTCATCGCCGCCGTTGTCACTCCTTTGGCTGCGGGTGATAGCATGAAGCACTGGCAACTGGTGATCACCATGACGGCCATGACGGGGTTTTGGTGTTTGATTGCGAGTCGCTTTAAACTCGGCGTGCTTGCCGATTTTCTCTCTAAACCGATTTTGATGGGATTACTCAACGGGGTTGCCATTACCATCATTGTTGGACAATTTTCTAAAATATTCGGTTTTACCTTCGATGAGCGCTATCTGATTGAGCGTTTGAGCGCAGTCCCTTCATATTTAGCACAAACCCATTTACCGACGCTGCTGATGGCGGTGGTGACCTTAGCGACCTATGCTTTGGCGAAACGTTTTCGCCCCCTGTGGCCCGCCTCCATGTGCGCCATGGCCATGGCGGCATTGTGGGTATGGCTATTTAATCTCACCCACTTTGATATTAAGGTTGTCGGCGTGGTGACTGCAGGCTTGCCGCCCTTCCATGCACCTGCCTTTGATTTAGGGATCGCCCGCGAGCTGGTGGTCCCGGCACTTAACTTAGCCATGGTCAGTTTTGTGAGTATGATGCTGACAGCGCGCAGTTTTGCGGCTAAAAATGGTTATGATATTGATCCAGATAAAGAATTTAGAGCACTTGGGATCGCGAATATCGCTTCAGCACTCTCTCAGGGATTTGCCGTCAGTGGTGCCGATTCGCGCACCGCGGTCAATGATGCTAACGGCGGTAAGAGTCAGTTAGTGTCGATTATTGCGGCGGCGCTGATCTGTCTGGTCGCGCTGTTTTTTACGGCACCACTGCAATATATCCCCAGCTCCGCTTTGGGGGTGGTGTTAGTCATCGCCTCGATTTCGTTGATTGATCTTAAGGCGCTGTGGAACCTTCGCGCGCGGGATCGTTCGGCCTTTTTACTTGCTTGCATTACCTTGTTTGCCGTGTTGTTTATCGGGGTTATCCCCGGGATCACCTTGGCGGTGCTATTAGGGTTATTTCAATTTTTAGCCACAGTGATGCGGCCAACCGATCAAGTACTCGGTCTTGATGATAAAGGGGTGATCCGCAGTATGGATGCTTCGGGTAAGGCTAAATCGGTACCTGGGGTATTTATTTATCGGTTTAATTCACCCTTAACTTATTTTAACGCGACTTACTTTAAGCGCCGGTTACTGGAAAAATTTGTCCGTGAGAGCGAACCTGTTGATTGCATTATTATTGATGCAGTGCCGTGTTTTACCCATCTGGATTTAAGCGTTATGGCGATGCTGGCCGATTTGCATCAACTCCTCAAAAAACGCGGGGTGCGCTTAGTGCTCGCAGGGCGTAAACGGCAAATGTTAAGTTGGTTCGAACAGGCGGGCATGCAGGTGGGCGATGGCGGCATTTTGGTCCGGCCGGATCTGTATTTAGCCTTAAAAATGAATCAAAGCTATAAACAAGCCTTAGCCGAAGGTCAGGCGCCGGTGATCCAAAAATTACCCGATGATTCCGTGTTATTACACAGCCATTTATAACTTAAGTCCGATAGCGGGGTATATCGAGGCAGGGGTTGCATGTCCTTAAGCTATTTATTGCGGGCGGCGCTTTTGGGGCGCAATGGTGTGATGAGTTGCGCGATGGTTGAGGTTCATTGTCTAGGGCGATGGCTGGCGGGTCAATGTCACCCATGTACACCAGTTTAACTGTAAGCCAGTTTAACGTTAGACATCTTAAGGCCAA
>NZ_JBOFMC010000276.1:0-7642 GCF_051658185.1 Shewanella sp.
TCGCTGGGAAACGACTCCTATCCATATAATGAATAGCATCAGGATTCGACTCGCCAAATGCGTCCACGGCTTCTAGCGTAAATTGATGCTTATCTCCCTCTTTAAGATCAATCAACTGCGCCTCAAAAGCGGGGCTTAAACTCCCATCCCCGACATTTAAACGTGCAGGCTTACCTGAAGCCTTAGTGCTGTCGGCGGTCGAACCATCCGCCAGCACAATATTCATATGACACAATAAAGAACGAGAGCTAGTCACTATTTCACCTCTTCTGTAGGATCTTGCTCAGACTTTGCGCTGAAAAATGAATCCCAAATAATCAACACTGCACCAATAAAGATGGCAGAATCAGCAATATTAAAGGCTGGGTAATGGCTAGTGCCCCAATAAAAGTCGATAAAATCCACGACAAAGCCATGCATTAATCGATCGATTAAATTACCTAACGCCCCGCCGATCACTAAGGTATAGGCTAAGTTGAGCTTCCACAACGACACCGACTGCTTACGCAGCCATACGGTCAACAGGGTGCTAAAGCCTATCGCCACGGTAGCAAACAACCAACGCTGCCAACCGCCCGCCTCGCTTAAAAAACTAAAGGCTGCGCCATAATTACGCACATAAGTAAAATTAAAGAAGGGCAATAACTGCACCGACTCAAACAAAGCAAAATTGGCTAAGACCCATTGTTTGGATAGCTGATCGGCCAAAAACACCAATACGGCTACCCAATACCAACGTAAGCCACTGTCTTTCCAAATTAATGGCATACGGATCCTTTACGCAAATTGACGAACTTCGCCGTCGCCTTCAATATTGGTGACGCAGCGAGTACAGAGAGTTGGGTGAGCTTCAATGCTGCCAACTTCTTCTCGGTGATGCCAACAACGCTCACATTTTTCAGCGGTGCTTGATGCAACGACTAATTTAAGAGAGGCCAATTCAGTGTCAACCGCATCCGCCGTCGCGGCCGCTAATGGCAACACTTTGGCTTCTGAGGTCAGCAACACAAATCGAAGCTCTGCACCTATGTGGGTCAGTTGTTCTGCCAATGTGGCATCAGCATACAAGGTCACCTCCGCCTCTAACGAACCACCAAGGCGTTTATCGCGGCGAGCCTGTTCAATCACTTTGTTAACTTCGTTACGCACATCTAATAATTGCTGCCAATAGTCATCACTCAAATCGGTCGCTAATGTAACGGCGCTTAGACCTTGATACCATTCTTGAGTAAACACATAGGCATCACGCTCACCGGGTAATAATTGCCACACTTCATCAGCAGTGAAACTTAAGATAGGCGCAATCCAACGCACCATCGCTTCGGCAATGTGGAACAATGCCGATTGACAGCTGCGACGCGCATGACCTTCTTGTTTAGCGGTATATTGGCGATCTTTGATGATATCTAAATAAAAACTACCTAATTCTACTGAGCAGAATTGCATCAGCTTTTGCGTCACAATATGGAAATTGTATTGCTCGTAAGCATCAATAATTTCTTGCTGCAGGGCCGATGCGCGGCGTACCGCCCAGCGATCTAACGCGACCATGTCTTCAACGGCCACTAAATCCTTGGCAGGATCGAAACCATTTAAGTTGGCTAATAAGAAACGGGCAGTGTTACGAATACGACGATAGGCGTCGGCGCTGCGGTTTAAGATTTCATCTGATACCGTCATCTCACCACTGTAATCGGTTGCCGCCACCCAAAGACGCAGAATGTCCGCCCCTAACTTATTGGTGACTTGCTGCGGTGCAATCACGTTGCCAATGGATTTTGACATTTTGCGGCCTTTACCATCAACGGTAAAGCCATGTGTCAGCACTTGTTTGTAAGGCGCTTTACCATTCATAGCGGTTGAAATCATCAAGGACGACATAAACCAGCCGCGGTGTTGATCGCTGCCCTCAAGGTATAAATCGATGCCATGACCATGAAACTCTGGACGAGCGGCAACAACCGATGAGAACGTTGAGCCGGAGTCGTACCAAACGTCTAAGGTATCAGTCACTTTACGGTATTGTTCAGCTTCATCACCCAACAATTCGGCGATATCGAGATCCCACCACGCTTGAATACCTTGCTGCTCAATACGGTTAGCCACCCGCGCCATTAAAGACACGGTATCTGGGTGCAACTCTTCAGTTTCACGGTGCACCAACAGGGTAATTGGCACGCCCCACGTCCGTTGACGGGAAATACACCAATCGGGACGATTCTCAACCATCTTCTCGATACGGCTTTGGCCCCAATCCGGGATCCATTGGGTCGCATTGATTTCTTTTAATGCTTGGGCACGCAGTCCATGGTTGTCCATCGAAATAAACCATTGAGGCGTGGCACGGAAGATAATCGGCGTTTTATGGCGCCAGCAATGAGGATAACTGTGGCGATACGCAACATGATGTAATAACGCACCTTTTTCTTTCAGCAGTGCCACTACATTGTCGTTCGCTTTAAACACATGTTGACCAGCAAAATACTCAGTATCAGGTTTGTAAACGCCGTTATCACCAACAGGATTAGCGACTTCCAAACCGTATTTTTGCCCAACCACAAAGTCGTCTTGACCGTGTCCTGGTGCGGTATGAACCACACCCGTACCAGCATCCGTGGTGACGTGTTCGCCCAAAATCGCAGGAACATCAAAGGCTAAAAATGGATGCTTAAAACGAACAAGTTCAAGTGCCGCACCTTTTATCTTGGCTAATACGCGGTGACTCTCGGCGCCGTAACGGCTCATACAAGCTTCAGCCAACACATCGGCTAAGATCAACGCGTGAGTTGCTCCGTCTTTCACAAATTCAACCAAGCTGTAATCAAGCTCTGGACTGATGGATAAAGCGCGGTTAGCAGGCAGGGTCCAAGGTGTGGTCGTCCAAATCACCATAGACACAGGATGTGAGTAATCGCTTACCCCAAACATAGCGGCAACAGCTTTACTGTCCGTCGCGGTGAACGCCACATCGATAGCCGGTGAGGTTTTATCTTCGTATTCAACTTCCGCTTCCGCGAGGGCTGAACCGCAATCAGTACACCAATGCACCGGTTTTACGCCCTTTTGTAAGTGGCCACTCTCAATCACTTTAGCTAAAGAACGGACAATGTTGGCTTCGGTAGCAAAATCCATCGTCAGGTATGGATTATGCCAATCACCGAGCACCCCGAGGCGGATAAAGTCTTCACGCTGGCCATTAACCTGTTCGGCGGCATATTTACGGCACTCTTCACGGAACTCGGCCGCAGAAATTTTCTGGCCCGGCTTGCCGACTTTTTGCTCAACCTTAAGCTCAATCGGTAGACCATGACAATCCCAACCCGGCACATAAGGCGCATCAAAACCGGCCATGGTTTTTGACTTAACAATGATATCCTTGAGGATTTTATTGACTGAGTGACCAATATGAATGCTGCCATTAGCATAGGGTGGGCCATCGTGCAAAATGAACGGTGTACGCCCAATTCGGCTATCACGGATCTGCTGATACAAACCGTCTTTTGTCCAGCGAGCTAACATCTCTGGCTCGCGATTTGCCAAATTACCACGCATCGGAAACTCTGTTTCCGGCAAATTCAAAGTAAATTTATAGTCGCTCATTGATCCTATACCGTTAATTAAACTGATAAAATTCAGCCTGCATCGTTGCCAAATAACGCTTTGGCCTCATTTGCATCATTCAAAATCTGTTGTTTTAGCGCATCCAATGAATCAAAGGGTTGTTCATCCCTCAATTTTGCCACTAACTCAACCTCAACATGTTTGCCATAGATATCGCCTTCGAAGTCAAAGAGATGCACCTCTAATTGGCAAACTTGGCCATTGACTGTCGGACGAAACCCAACATTAGCAACGCCTTCATAAATATCGCTATTATCCCAATAGCACTTCACCGCAAACACCCCTCGCACAGGCACAACTTTACGCTTCAGCGCAATATTGGCAGTGGGGAAGCCAATGGTTCGACCAATTTTTTGTCCGTGAGCAACTCGGCCACTTAGGGTAAAAGGATGGCCAAGCAAACGCCTTGCCTGTTCAAGATGCCCTTTTGCTAATTGCTCACGCACGGCGGTGGAGCTCACGCGGTGCGACCCCAGTATAAAACTCTGAGTGCTCACCACGGTAAATCCTAAGCGCAGTCCCGCTTGTTTTAACATCTCAAAGTTGCCTTGGCGACCTTTACCAAAACAAAAGTCATCGCCGACAACCAGATATTTGACCCCCAGCTTACGGACTAATAACTCTTCAATAAAATGTTGTGCCGGTTGACTTGCAAACGCACGATTAAAGTTAACACACACTAAACGCTCAATGCCGAGTTCATCCAGTAAAATCACTTTATCGCGTAACAAACTCAAACGAGCGGGAGCATTTTCACCACTAAACAACTCTTGTGGCTGCGGCTCAAAGGTCATCACCGTTGATGGCAAACGCAATTGTTTGGCTTTGGCCACCACATTAGCAATGACTTGCGCATGGCCGCGATGCACACCATCAAAATTACCAATTGTCAGCACACAGCCATGGTGGGATGACAAGATGTTATGTATACCGCGAATTAATTCCATAACGTTAGACAACTGCCAAGCGCAAATCGGCTGATTATATAACAGCTAGCGATGAGAATCAGCAATCAAACTCCCCGTTTAATTGACCAAGGACGAATACCACACACTAACAGCCCCATTAAATAAGTCACCGCCCCCAGCACAATCAAGCCAACCAGCGCATAACCGCGCTCAATAAACGGCCAAGCTAGCCATTGAGCTTGAGAAGGTGAAAAGTAGTACAAGACTACCACCATCAAGGCTGTCGAGACCACGGCTTTAACAAAAAACACGATAGTCGCTTTAGAAATACGGTACACGCCTGCCAAATGCAGGCCTCGGTACAAAAGACTGGCGTTTAACCAAGCCGACATCGACGTGGCAATCGCCAAGCCCACGTAACCAAAAGGCACAGCAAACAATAGGTTAAATCCCATATTGGTGATCATCGCAATAATCCCATAGCGCACAGGGGTCTTAGTATCTTGGCGAGCATAATAGCCGGGAGCGAGCACCTTTATCAGCATAAAACTCAGCAATCCGCTGCCATAAGCCATCAAACTATAGGAGGCCATCTCAACGTCGGTTATCGAAAATGCCCCACGCATAAACAATACCATCAACATCGGTTTGGCGAGCACAATCAACCCCATCATCGCCGGTAATCCTAGCAATAATATGGCTTTAATCCCCCAATCCATGGTTTTGCCAAACCCATCCCCCTCGGCATTAACATGATTGCGCGACAGAGCCGGTAAAATAACGGTGGCAATTGCAATCCCAAACAAGCCTAGGGGAAACTCCAGCAAGCGATCAGAGTAGTAAAGCCAACTGATAGAGCCCGTGATCAAAAAACTGGCGATAAAAGTATCGAAGAGCAAATTAATTTGTGAAACCGACACGCCAAATAACGCGGGGATCATTAACGTCCTGATCTTCACGACACCAGGGTGATGCCACCCCCAAGAAGGTTTTACCAGAGCATTTTCCCGCAGCAAAAAAGGGATTTGAAATAAAAACTGGATCAAACCGCCGGCAAACACCCCCCATGCGAGAGTGATTTCGGGTTGCGTTGAGGTCGGTGCGTAAAAAATGGCGGCGGTAATAATCGCCACGTTGAGAAACACTGGCGTAAACGCCGACACCGCAAAACGCCCACGGGTGTTTAAAATCGAGCCTGCCAAGGCCGTAAACGTAATAAACCACAGGTAAGGAAAAGTAATTTTAAGCACAACGGTCGCCAATTCAAATTTGGCCCCATCAGGCTCATCGTTCAACCAAGCAACAAACCAGCCACCACCAAAAAGCGCCGAAATAATTGGCGAAGCGATCACCCCAATCAAGGTGACAATCGTGACTAATAAACCGAGCGTACCAGCTACCTTGCTGAGTAACTCGCGAGTTTCATCGGCAGAATGCTTTTCTTGATATTCGGTCAGTACAGGGACAAACGCCTGGGCAAATGCACCCTCTGCAAACAATCGGCGTAAAAAATTAGGGATTTTATTCGCGAAGAAAAAAACATCAGCGCTCGTACCGGCCCCCATTAGGTTTGCAACAACAACATCTCTAACCAAACCTAACACTCGGGAAATCAACGTCATAACACTGACTATCATGCCAGATTTTAATAATTTTTTGCTCAAAGGACCCCCAGACCTAGATCGAATTGATTAGGTGATTCATCTCAAAAAATCGATTCAGGCTCTGTCACACTGCAGCAATAGCTGTTAGAATTGCGCCACATATTACACGAGTTGGGTCGAAGATAGCCAAGGCAGGTTGGATTAATTTATCTTTATGATGAATATTCAATCATAGTCATTGACAAAGTGACTAAATGCAGGCATATTCCTCGGCCTTTAAAAGTATCAAATCCAGTTTTTAGGAGTTGCACCTTGGCTAATAGCAAGTCTGCAAAGAAGCGCGCGCTTCAATCTGAAAAGCGTCGTCAGCATAACGCCAGCCGTCGCTCAATGTTACGTACATACGTTAAAAAAGTAATCGCTGCAATTAAAGCAGGCGATCACAAAACGGCAACAGAAGCTTTTGCTGCTGCTCAACCAATCGTAGACCGTATGGCGACTAAAGGCCTTATTCACAAGAATAAAGCTGCCCGTCATAAGGCTCGTTTGAATGCTAAGATTAAAGCTATTGCAGCTTAATATCTGTAGCAAATAAAAAAAACCGGCATTCGCCGGTTTTTTTATCTCTAAAAAACGCCATCAATGACAATAAATGTTATTCAAGAGCTGGATCATTTCGCGAACTTCGGCACTTTTCAGCGAGTAAAATACTGTTTGCGCCTCTTTGCGCGTGGTGACTAAATTATCTTTACGTAACCAAGCGAGATGTTGCGATAGCGCCGATTGGCTCAAGCCTAATTTTTTATTCATTTCACCGACACACATCTCACCTTCATTTAATAGGTAACAAAGGATAAATAACCGGCGTTCGTTTGCGAGTGCTTTTAACAGCACGACGGCATGATCGGCTCGCTCCTGCATCAGTTCAATATTCATTACGCACTTTCTCTCCTAAAACTAACCCCTGCGCTAATATAGCGTTGCCTTACAGATATAGTCGGGACATAAAGCACATTTTTTGCTACATTGTTTTCAAAAATGGGAGCTGCTTAATAAAATCAAAGGAAACTGATAAAATCCTATCAAGCAACAATATTCTGCATTTTAATTAGTGGTTTAGCTGCTAGCCAAAATTATAAAGTGTGTTGCCGCCCAGCGCTCTAGTCGCTCAATTGCAGCAAACGGCATTATCCTCTGCTTTAAGATATGAACTAGTCGAATCGCTAACTGTGGAAGTTGGCCCCAAATGAGCGGGCAACCCAAAGGATATGCTCGCCGTGAACTGGGCGATAGGGAAATGAACCAACCTCGACGTTGACCGCGTTTATTAAGAGCCGAGCCTGCGGTGTTTCTCAAGGTCGCTGTCTCATGTCTGGATGCTCCCAGCCTATGGTGTGACAGTGACGTCCCTAAGACAAAATGGACAGGATTATGTTGATTATCACGCCCTCCAAATAATACGTGCGATAAAAAGCTTCTTCATCTTTCGCCCAAAACATCGCAGCGTAT
>NZ_JBOFMC010000277.1:0-6835 GCF_051658185.1 Shewanella sp.
ATCGCAAAGGCGATGTGATTGACGGCCTCAGCTTAGGTAATCACGATGCCAAGGTCTTCCATGCGGGTACTGAGATGAAAAACGGCCATGTGGTCACCAACGGCGGCCGTGTGTTATGCGCAACGGCGTTGGGTAACACAGTCACGGCAGCACAAAAAGCCGCGTATCAACTGGTTGATGAAATCCATTGGGATGATGTGTACTTCCGTACCGATATTGGCTATCGCGCCATCGCCCGTGAACAACAGGGCTAAGTATTAATCCTGCGAAAAACCGGCTTTTAGCCGGTTTTTTTATGCCTTAAATTTGACGATCGTCAAATTTAAGTTAATGATTTATATGGTTTTTATTTAAGCCAGCTCTACTTTGGCCCGCAGTATTCCGCTACAATGCTGCATAATTGTTAATTACCTAAAAGATTAAGGACTCCCTATGGAGATTAGACTGATATCTGCCGCCATCGCCTTACTGATTGGCGGGTGTGGGGGCGGATCTGAGGATACGGGCACCACAACACCACCCACACCACCGGTTCCGCCTCCGACAGTGACCCAATACACTGCCAGCGCAAGTCTGGTAGCGGGTGGCAAACTTACTCCCGCCAGCCAAAAAGTCGATGCGGGCAAAAGCGCCAGCTTTAGTGTTCAAGCGGACGCAGGCTTTGTGCTGGATAATATTAGCGGCTGTGGCGGCTCATTAGCCGAGTTAACTTACACCACGGCTGCAATGACGGCCGATTGCGCGATTACCCCAGCCTTTATCAGCAATGCTGAAAATGCCATTCGGCATCAAGACCATACCCTTGCCAGCGCCAATGAGCTTATTGATTTTAGTACCGCCAAACTGGCAAGCATTGCTGCAGTGCGTAAAGCGCAAATCACCCAGCTCTATCAAGGTGTAGGTAGCAATATTAGCTGGCATCCGACCCACGACTCCATTACCTTTTCGAGCTTTATGCCGGAAAACACCTTTACCCTATTGCCATCAAATGTGGATGGCAGTGGCGCGAGTGCCGTGCGCGGCCTCGTGATGGCGGGCGAACAGCAAGGACAACGTTACGCCGCCATGGGTGGCAACTTGTTTAGCGTCAACACTTCTGCGCAGACAGATGTGCTGCTGAAAAACCTGATCGCTTGGCTGACTCAAGGTAGCGATCAACGCGATGGTTTCAGCATAGTCACGGCCCAAATGCCGAGCCGCGCCGACAGTTGGTATTTCCCCCACAACGAAGGGATCCGCACTTGGCTGGCCACCCATTACCCCAATGCCCACAGTATCAATACCGCCAATAGCTGTGACTACAGCGCCCTTGCCAGCTGTATTGATAATCAAAAGCCAGATTTAATTGTTATCAGTGATATTGACCGCGACGGTTTAGGTTACGCAGGGGTGCAAGCGGCGATTGCCAAAGCCAAGGCTGCGGGTATTCCCCTGCTACTCTCAAATTATCGACGCGAACAAAGCCCCATGCTTGCACCCCTTTACCTTGAAATGGGGCTATCTACTGCGGGCAACTATTGGTCCAAACTCAATGCCGACAATCTGAGCGTGAGCACCATTCTGGCTGAAGATAAAGCCCTTGGTGATGTGGAAAAACTGCTCACCAATCTGCGGGAGCAGCGCTTTGACACGCAGGTATTAAATGACTGCACAGGCAATTATTTGAGCTGTAATAGCAGCGCCTTTGTTGAGGCCTTTAAAGCTGGTGCCGACTGGTACCGCAGCAGCGCTGAAACCTTAGATAGCAATGGTATTGATGTGTTTAGTCGCACTAACTTCCCATTGATGAAGGCAGGGTTACTGCTCGCCGATAAATACCGCAGCGATATTGACTACCCCATCGCCTACAGCGAGTTCACTCAATGGCAGCAGGCGCTATTTGCCGATTGGACTGTGAGCTACGCCCGCACGCGTAACCTTGCCCAAGCCGATTTAGGGGAATATGTCACCGACAGGGCAAATCTAAGCAAAGGCACGAATGCTCACTACGCTTATCCAGCCACAGCATCAGAGCGTAAAACCATCACCGTGCCTTACTCAGGCCAATGGACAACAACCGGCTGGTACGCCTTACCCGGGCAAACCATCAAATTCAGTCGTTTGGATAACACCAATGCCAATGTGGAAATTAAGCTCAATTATCATAGACGTAATACCAACCGCGCCTTTGAGCAAAAGGTATATCGCGCGCCGCTAGAGTTAGCACAGCAACGCATTAAACTCGCTAAAGGACAAAGCATTGAGTTTTCCACACCCTATGGTGGCCCGATTTACCTCCATATTAGTGGTGGCGAGGGAGCCCTCAGTGTCGATATCAATGCACAGAATGTGGCTAAGCACCCAAGTATTATGGATTTCTCCAATCCTGCTGAAATCACCGCCTTCAATGACAACATCCAAAATACCGAGCTGCCCCATGTGGATCTGCGCACCGATGGCGCCGAGCAGCATTTACGCCGCGACCGTTTTATGAATGCCATTGGCGGTAATGTGCCCGATGTGAATGCGCTGCTTAACAGTATTGTCGATGACCATATCAACAGTGTTTACACCTTAGCGGGACTTAAGATCCAAGGTAAAAGCTTAACGGAGTCGTTACCCGCCGATGTGCTCTCAAGCTGTCAGGCACTGTTTGGGCAAGATTGCACCGATGCCAGTCTGCACACGCGCACGATTATCCAACATGCTAACTATGACCAAAATGCCCACTGCGGCTCGGGCTGTAGCGGTAACCCTTGGGATGCCGCTTGGAATATTTCACCCACAGGTTGGGGCGATAACCACGAGCTAGGGCATAATCTGCAAACCAATCGCCTCAATGTGCAATACGCCACCGCCGCCAATAGTGACAATTGGACTGGCTATGGCAGCCGCGCGGGGGAAAACTCCAACAATATCTTCCCCTATGTGGTGAAGTGGAAAACCCACTATCTGCGTGATGGCAATACCGACATCATTAAAGATGGCCATATGAATCATAAAGATCTCTTCTATGTATTTATGTCCGATGCCGCAGGCACGACGGATACCAGTGGCAAACGCGTGGTCTTTGGTGCCAACTGTAAAGTGCTCGATATCGGCGAAGACCGATATACCGCGCCTTGGGCCAGCAATGCCTATGCGGTACACAATGGCTATCGCATGGCGTTTTACATCCAAATGGCACTTAAGGCCCATGGCATGACCTTGAGTGACGGCACCACCTTAACGAATGGTTTTAATCTTTTCACCTTGCTGTATCAGCACAGCCGTATTTTCGGTAAATACGCTAATAACGCCAGCGATTGGGAGGCAAACCGCAGTAAACTCGGTTTTGACTTGTTCCCCTTCGATGGCCACAGCGTCTACGGCGGTAAAAACGTCCGAGATATTCCGGGCAATGACTTTATGTTGGTTTCCTTAAGTAAACTCACAGGTAAAGATTGGCGCAGCCATTTCGACATGCTGGGGCTGCGTTATTCCAGCCTTGCAGCAACGCAAGTCACGGCAAACGCCGCACTCGGTACTGTACCTATGGGCATGTATGAGCTCGAAACCGAGTTGCCACCCGCCAACATGAGCCAAGGGTTAACCTTTATTCCCCTGTCATTGAGCAATGGCAGTACGCTGTGGAAAGGGGCAGGCTCCCCCGCGCAATGTGCTAAACCTTAAGCCTTAGCGCTAGAGTGCAAGCTCCAGCGCTACACCTTAAGCCCCAACGCTAGGGTGTAAGCCCATAAGCACTGCACGCCTTCAGTCGGGCATGCAAAAGGCCTGCGTATCGCTCACCACAATCCACCTCCCAAGGTGGATTGTGGCCTCAAGCGCTGGCGTTATTAATAGCATGGGTGGCTAGTGCCCAGAGGCAATCGCCCGGCGAGCAATACGATCAATTAAACCGGGGGCGATAAGCTTAAGCCAGCGCCCAAGGCGTCCGCGCAACGAGGTGATCAGTAGCCGCCCACGGCGGGCAATCACAGGTAGCATCATCTGAGCGCAAGCCTCCGCCGTGAGGATTTTTGACTCCTGCATAGGGGATACTCCTAGGGGCTTGCCCTCACCATCCAAGGCGCGCTTATGGATCTGGGACACCACAAAGTCAGGACAAATCACCGTTACCGCCACCCCATCCTCTGCCAATTCAATGCGCAGCGAATCAAAAAAGCCGATAACCGCATGTTTTGACGCCGCATACCCACTGCGGGTCGGCACCCCGGTTAACCCCGCAACAGAAGCCACCACCACAATCTGCCCATGGCTGGCCTTTAAATAGGGTAATGCCGCGTGCGTTAAATAGGCCGGGCCAAGGTAATTGACGCGCATCACCTCATCGAGCACGCCCAGTTGGCTTAGGGCATCAAACCGCGACCACATGGTCATCCCGGCATTATTGATAAGAATATCCAGGCGCCCGTAGTGGGCTATCGTTGCTTGAATAAGTGCCTCGCACTGCGCAGGATGGGTGACATCGGCGGCAAAGACTAAAGGCGTGGGGGCACTATCCATGGGCTGAACCTGTTGAACACTATCACTAAGCTGAGCGATTTCGTCCGCGAGTGAGCCTAAGCGCGCTTCATTGCGGGCGCTGAGCACCAGCCGCGCCCCGCTCTGGGCCAGCGCCAGTGCTAGCGCGCGGCCAATGCCCTCTGAGGCGCCGGTAATGACAACTACCTTATCCTGCAATCCTTCCATCACTCCCTGCCTTATTGACTGTCAATCACGAAACTAACAGCGAAGCCATTGCCACCGCACACCGCTCTAAAGCATGGCGATAACAACTGCTCAACCGACCTTGGGCTAAACTGGCATAAGCGGATAAAAAGCGCAATGGAATACAGGGCAGCTTGCTATGCCTGCCCTAACGTTCAGGTGGGGCCGATTGCGCCTTAGGCTGAGGCGGCTTGAGGGATGGCAAAGGACTCGCGCAATGGATACTGGGCCATGTAACCCGCCAAAGGCTGAGGCCGGCCAATGGCATATCCTTGGGCATAGTTAACACCGATGCTGTACAACCTATCGATAATATCCTGATTTTCAACAAATTCAGCAACAGTTTCAATGCCCATCACCCGGCACACATCTTGAATCGATTTCACGATGGCATAATCCTTGGCATTGACGGCGAGATTCTTCACGAAGCAGCCATCAATTTTGACATAGTCCACGGGTAACTCACGCAAATAACCATAAGAAGCAAAGCCGCTGCCAAAATCATCGAGGGCAAAAGAGAAGCCTAATTTGCGTAACTGTTTGAGCATCTCCATCCCACGGTGCCGATTTTGAATCGCCGTGGTTTCAGTGATCTCAAAGCAAATACATTGGCTAGGGATATCAAATAAGGCTTGCTGCTTGGCAATATATTCCACCATGCCCTCAGCCCCTAAACTATTTCCCGACAGATTAATCGACACACAGTGATCGGGCCACAGCTGCGGATGCAAAGACAGCCATAAAAAGGTTTTGCGGATCACTTCTTTATCAATTTCAGGCATTAATTTAAAGCGTTCTGCCGCAGCGATAAATTGCGCAGGGGGCAGCAATCGGCCGCAGGGCTCTTGTATACGCAATAAAATTTCCATACGTTTACGCTGCGCGCCATTACCGAGGCCGCGAATGGTTTGGTAATAGAGAATTAATTCATTATTTTCTAGCGCTCTGGCGATCCGCACCGCCCACTTAGGGGCATTTCTTTGGTAAGTGAGCTCTTTATCCTTATCATCATAAAAATGGATCTGATTAAAGCCCTTTGCCTTGGCCGCAATACAGGCGATATCGGCATCTTTGAGCAGCTCCCGCGCGTCGATATGGGGCGCTCTACCAAAGGCGACACCGATACTTAAACCGACTCGGTACTGGCCATGGCTATCTTGACCATGGTGATCGTGCAACACCAGCAGTGATACTTGATGGGAAATATGGCGCAGCAGCCGCGCCACCGACAAAGCACTGCGATTACGGCTCACGAGGCCAAACTCATCGCCCCCTAGGCGGGCCAACAACTCCTCAGGCCCCAAACAGCCCTGAATCGCCTTTGCGACCATCGCCAACATGCGATCCCCTGCGCTATGGCCACAACTGTCGTTAATCAATTTAAACTGTTCAAGATCAAGGTAACAGACCGCAATCGTTTTCGCGTTTTTGACAAAATGAGGTAATTGCTCTTCAAATGCCTGACGATTAAGTAAGCCGGTGATCGCGTCGATATTGGCTCGGATCTGTAACTGATGCTTTAACACCTCTTCCTGAGTAATATCCCTCAGCACCACCACAGCGCCCACAATCTCCCCGTGATGATTACGCAAATTACTGATACTGCGTGCCATTATCCTTGGCTTATCCACTAATAATTTGATCTTCTCGATCCGCGGCGCACAATCACCAAGGCTGATACAATCCTGCACCGCCCGATTCATCGGCTCCCCCGCCTTGAGTAATGCAGCAAGGCTCTGGCCGCATCCCTTGCTAAGGCTCACATTCAACAGCAGCTCCGCCTTCGGATTCATATAAATGACGTTAGCATCCACGCCTGTCACAATCACGGCCTCAGCGATACATTCAAGGGTGATTTTCGCCTGTTCATTTTGCTGATAAATTTTGGCAAGCAACTCATTAACACGTCTAGCAAATACCCCAAGCTCCAGCTCCTCAGCCACCAGCATAGGTTGATAGACAGTGGCCGCAGGATCAACCAAGGCCAACTGCTGCATCAGCACCTTAAAGGGATTGAGCAAGCAACGGCGCAGCCACACATAGCCGAGAATAACGATAAAAATCCCGATTAATATCAACGCCAAAGCCACGCCATCGAAGAAAAAGTCGATCTCTTGCCAAGGGCCGGGGGCAAAGCGCACCTGCA
>NZ_JBOFMC010000278.1:0-21512 GCF_051658185.1 Shewanella sp.
TAATCTGGCTGGGAGCACTCTGCCTCTTATAAGATGAGGGAGCGACAACGACAACATAGAGGCGTTTATCCCTAAACGCCGATGATGAATGGAGTACCGTTAACAGCTGGTTTTTTGATACGGAGAGTCACACTAAACGTGAGACGTTTGCAGGCATTACGCGTTAGCTAACCGGGCCAATTTTGCCAATACCCGACTTGCGGCCACAAAACCAAAGGTGCCGGTCACCATAGTGACCGCGCCAAACCCCGAGGCACAGTCCATACGCATGTTGCCATCAGCGCTGGCCTTAGTGCTGCATACCGAGCCATCGGCCTTGGGATACACCAGCTGCTCACTGGAAAATACCGCGTCCACGGCAAAACGCCGCTGCACATTTTTAGAGAAATGGTATTCGCGGCGCAAAATATTGCGCACCTTGGCGAGCAGCGGATCCTGATAGGTTTTAGCCAAATCCGTTAACTGAATTTGAGTCGGATCCGTTTGGCCACCCGCGCCCCCCACAGTCACAATGTTAATTTTTTGGCGTTTACACCAAGCAATTAACGCGGCCTTTTGTTTTACTGCGTCAATACAATCAATCACATAATCGATATTGCCACCCGCATTGGCTCCCGGCAAATACTCCGCTAAATTATCAATCGTAATAAAATCTTCAATTTCATTCACCTGACACTCAGGGTTTATCTCTCGGATCCGCTGCGCCATCACCGCCACTTTTGAGGCGCCAATGGTGGAACTCAATGCATGAATTTGCCGATTGGTGTTCGTCACGCAAATATCGTCTAAATCCATCAGGCTAATTTGGCCAATACCGCTACGGGCAAGCGCCTCGGCGGCCCAAGTGCCAACGCCACCAATTCCAATCACCACCACATGGGAACGGGCAAATTGGCTTAACGCCTGTTGCCCATACAAACGGCCAATTCCACCAAAACGATTTTGATAGGCCTCAGTCATCATCACTTACCTTTATAGAATAACCCGCTGGAAATCCGCTCACGCAAGGGCGTGACCAAGCTTAAGGAAAACCACATTAAAAATCCCTCGATACGCAGCCAACAGACCATTAGCCACCCACCAGAGTCACCCGCTACACCCTAAAAGCGCGCTCAAAATGCGCCGTGGATTCTAAACGATTTAGCGAAAAATCCGCAATGAATCTCAAAATTGCGCCACTTCGCACTAAGACCATAGTCTATAGTCCGCTCAACCGAGTGGGGGCGCATTTGGGCAACATCACCGCCCTAAGATGGCGACAAGCACTGGACCACAACCTTGTTATATATTGATTATTAAAGATAATATTTAAAAGTTATTGACATAACGCTTAGCAAAGCGCCTATTTTTACGGATTGTGGACTCTCCGCTTTCCCCCACACAATTAACGCCCCTATTCAGGCTACGCTTGCCTGCACATTAGTATCTGCTACAGTTACCAGCGCCAAACAACAAGGGCTTAGGAATCACCTATACCCCTTAAGTAGTAAGTAAAAGTTACCGTTTTATCACTTCTAAGCAAAATGGCATTCAAGATAGATGGAAATATCCAACAAATCGCCCGAA
Source organism: Shewanella sp. (assembly GCF_051658185.1). Lineage (GTDB taxonomy): Bacteria > Pseudomonadota > Gammaproteobacteria > Enterobacterales > Shewanellaceae > Shewanella. The sequence goes on from NZ_JBOFMC010000278.1 coordinate 1,567, forward strand.
TGCGCTTGAGGAGAACCAAAAACATGATCTATGCCACAGCCTAGCAGCAATAAAACTGTAAAAATCGGCGGCAACTTGGTTACCCACTGCGGTAACAAGTGCGGTAAACCACACAAAAACCATGAAAAATGGACAAGAACTTAGGTTCAAGGGAGCACAAAACATGAAAAAGACATTCGTTTCTGCATCAGTAGCATCTGTATTAGCATTGGCTTCATTCGGTGCGCTAGCCGACGGCCCAAGCTTCTATGGCCGTTTAGAATTAGCCACCACCTACTCTCAAACTGGTACAACCTTACAGTCTGGTACCAACGGTGTGGACACTAAAAACTATGCCGATGAAAACAATGGCGGCACTTATTTAGAAAACAACTTCTCCTTATTAGGTGTGAAAGGCACTGAGAAGATTGCTGCTGGCTACGATATTGTTTACCAAATGGAATTCCAAGTTGAAAACACCTCTGGTACTGGTGATGTTTTCAAAGCGCGTAACACGTATTTAGGTTTAAAAACTAACGCAGGTACTGTGTTAGTGGGTCGTAACGACACCGTATTTAAACAAGCTGAAGGTAACGTTGACCTGTTTGGTAACACTAACGCCGATATCGACCGTTTAGTGGGCGCACAAACCCGTAGCGCTGACGGTGTATGGTACTACTCACCTAAACTGGCTGGGTTAATTACTTTAAACGCCAACTATCTAATGGATGATAATGAATCTGCAACTTCTGCAGAAGGTAAAGATAGTTCAAACGACTACGCATTGAGTGCGACTCTAGGTGACAGCAAGTTTAAAGAGCAAAACTACTACGCCGCCGTCGCTTACAACAAAGGTATTGCAGGTATTGATGCTTACCGTTTAGTCGGTCATGCTAAATTAGGTCAGTTTAAACTGGGCGGTCTATTCCAAAACTCAGAAAGCGTTGCTAATAGCGATGTAGACGGTAACACGTATTTCGTGAACGTTGCATACGATCTGAACGGTGTTAACCTGAAGGCTGAATACGGTGTGGATGAGACTGGCTTTGGTAACTACTACAAAAACGTTACCACTGGTACCAACCTGAAAGCTGGCACTGATATCAACGTGCAAAACATTAACATTGGTGCTGACTACCGTTTATCTAAATCCACTATGGTGTATGGCCAGTACTCAATGTACAGCGGTGATCACGTAGTAAGCGGTAAGAAAGTTGATCTACAAGATGACAACGTCTTCTCTGTAGGCGTACGTTACGACTTCTAATCTGCTTGGCGATTTGACATCGCTATAGCAAGATCCACTAAAAAACCTACTGCACTGCAGTAGGTTTTTTTATGGCGGCAACTTAACGGCGCTGCGCTCGCGATCCCAATGCGCGTGCACCGCAAAACACAAATCCAGCGCCATTCCTGCAAACCATGACCATACAAAAGGCCATAAACAAGCCATACAACAGGCCATAAAAAAGCCACCGAGCGAACCCCGATGGCTATTGTTAAAGCATAGCGTTAACGCAATCTTGCCTGCTTATTCCACAGCTGGGCTTTCCTCATCGCCTGCAGGCTCCGCGGTATCACCTAACTCGACGCTGTCAACGCGCTGTAAGCCTCTTGGCAATTTCGCTCCGCGCCGTCCGCGCTCTCCGCGATAATGCTCTAAATCGCTCGGCTTTAAGGTCAGCTTACGTTTACCCGCCCAGAGAGTGACCGGCGTATCACTTGGTACGAGTTGCAGGTGCGTCATCAACTCTTCACGGTTTTTGGCGCGCTCAGTGGGAATGCCAATGATTTTATTGCCTTTCCCTTTAGATAATTGCGGTAAGGCTTCCAGCGAAAATAGCAACATGCGCCCTTCATTGGTGATGGCTAAAATCGACATTTCCCGATCACGGTTAATCAGTTTCGGCGGCAAGGCTTGCGCGTTAGTCGGCAAACTGAGCAACGCTTTACCCGCCTTATTACGCGAAAGCATGTCACTGTAACGGCATATAAAGCCGTAACCAGCATCGGTCGCGAGCAGGAAGCATTGCTGCTCTTCGCCCATAATCACGTGCCGCATGGTTTCGCCCGGCGCCATATTAAAGCGCGTGGTGATAGGCTCGCCTTGGCTGCGGGCCGAAGGCAGGCTGTGGCTATCGGTGGCAAAGGCGCGCCCGGAAGAATCGATAAACACCGCCGCCTGATTATTGCGGCCAGTGCTACTACACAGATACTCATCACCCGCTTTATAGGATAACGACAAGGGATCGATATCGTGGCCCTTGGCGCAGCGTACCCAGCCCTTTTCCGATAACACCACGGTCACAGGTTCACTCGGCGTTAATTCTTGCTCGGTTAACGCTCGCGACTCTTGGCGCTGGACGATGGGTGAACGGCGGGCATCGCCGTAGGTTTCACCATCTTGGATAAGCTCTTTTTTAATCAAGGTTTTTAGGCGACGATCTGAGCCTAAAAGCTGCTGCAACTTATCGCGCTCAGCGGCTAATTCATTCTGCTCAGCCTGGATTTTCACCTCTTCTAACTTGGCTAAATGCCGCAGTTTTAGCTCGAGGATCGCCTCAGCCTGTTTGTCCGTGAGGGCAAAACGCGCCATCAACTCGGCTTTAGGCTCATCGTGGAAGCGAATAATTTCAATCACTTCATCAATATTGAGGAAGGCTATCATTAACGCATCGAGAATATGTAACCGCGCCAACACTTTATCGAGGCGATATTCGAGGCGACGCGTCACAGTATCAACGCGAAACGCCAGCCACTCTGTTAAGAGGGTTTTTAAGCCTTTGACCCGTGGGCGGCCGTCCAGCCCCAGCACGTTCAAGTTAACTCGAAAACTTTTTTCAAGATCGGTGGTGGCAAACAAATGCGCCATCAGCTGCTCGCAATCCACCCGATTTGAGCGCGGCACGATCACGAGGCGTACCGGGCTTTCATGGTCAGATTCGTCGCGCAAATCGGCCACCATGGGCAACTTTTTGGCCTGCATTTGGCTGGCAATTTGCTCTAAAATCTTGCCGCTACTCGCTTGGTGCGGCAGCGCACTGATAACAATCTCCCCCGCCTCAACCGAATACACGGCGCGCGCCTTTAACGAGCCGCGGCCAGTATCATAAATTTTGGCAATATCGGCCGCTGGGGTAATAATTTCAGCCTCGGTCGGATAATCCGGCCCAGGCACGTACTCCATCAGTTGCTCAAGCTCAAGTTTAGGATCATCGAGTAGCGCCACACAGGCTGAGACTAATTCCCGGACATTATGGGGCGGAATATCGGTTGCCATGCCCACCGCAATCCCGGTTATGCCGTTAAGCAAAATATGCGGTAAGCGCGCGGGTAGCACCTTAGGCTCTTTTAAGGTGCCATCAAAGTTAGCGCCCCAATCGACGGTGCCTTGGCCCAGCTCGGACAACAACACTTCAGAAAACTTCGACAGCCGCGCCTCGGTGTAACGCATCGCCGCAAACGATTTAGGATCGTCCGGCGCCCCCCAGTTACCTTGACCATCAACCAGCGGATAACGGTAAGAAAAGGGCTGCGCCATCAATACCATGGCTTCATAACAGGCGCTATCACCATGGGGGTGATACTTACCTAATACGTCACCTACCGTACGGGCCGATTTTTTATGCTTCGACTGAGCCGATAACCCTAGCTCACTCATGGCATAGATAATCCGCCGCTGCACTGGCTTGAGCCCATCACCAATGTGGGGCAAGGCTCGGTCCATGATGACGTACATGGAGTAGTTCAGATAAGCCTCTTCGGTAAAACGCCGCAATGGCATTTGTTCTACCCCATCGAGACTTAACTTGATTGCGTCACTCATTTTGTTCTAGTTCCTGTGTCTCTTCAGTACTCTCGCCATTTTTATAAAACAAGCGATACACGTTACCTTTTAAATCGTCCGAAATGTACATCGCCCCATCGGGAGCCGATAACAATGCAAAGGGCCGCGCCACCGGAAATTCGCCATCAAGAAAGCTCACCACCGTTTCGCGGCTCACCACTTGCTGCTGCTCCAGTTTGAGCATTACGACCTGATAACCCACTTTACTCGAGCGATTCCACGAACCATTTTCAGCAACAAACAATTGGTTATGATAGCTCGGTGGAAATTGCTGGCCACGGTAAAACGCCAGCCCCGTCGGAGCCACATGGGCGGGCAATTCGTAATTGGGCAGGGTTATTTTTAGATTTTTTGGCTTTTCGTAGGCAGGCTCAACCACCGACTTGGCATGTAAATAAGGAAAGCCATAATGGGCGCCGATCACATCGACACGGTTGATTTCATCAGGGGGTAAGTTATCCCCCATCCAATCCCGGCCAAGATCGGCAAACCATAATTTATTATCTTGAGGCGACCAATCAAAGCCGGTGACATTACGCACCCCGGAGACGACCTGCTCGCTCGCGCTGGTCTCAATATCAATGGCAATAATGCTGCTGTAGGGCGCCATGGCCTCGCACACATTGCAGGCGGCGCCAATCGCGACATAGAGCCGACCATCGGGGCCAAAACGCATGGCTTTGGCCGTTTTTTTATCCGATTCAGGCAGATCGCTGTAAACTTCTTTAGGCCGCGTCGGGCGACGTAAGCGCTGTTCAATATCGACAAAACGCAAAATGCGGTTGCCGGTGGCCACAAACAGATCGCTACCATGGAAGGCGAGTGCATCCGGATCGTCCAAGCCTTTGGCGATCACATAGCGCTTGTCCACTTGGCCATCTTGATCGCTATCCACCACCGCATGGACTGTGCCGCTTTTTTGCGAGCCGACAAACAGGGTGCCATTCGCCCCCATTGCCAGCTGCTTTGCATCACCCAAATCCGAGGCATACAAGGACAAACCAAAGCCCTTAGCCACAGTGATCATGATAGACTGCGAGGCCGCATAAGCAGGCTGCGCTGCCGCGAACACGCCCACTCCAAGCAGCGCAACATAGGCAGAAAACTTCTTTAAGTAATTATAATTATTGGTTTTCATATATAGTACTGCAAGTAGATTAATCCTTAAGCGTGTGCGTGGCGGGCAACACTCGCGCGGTTACAGTAACGCCATATCGCCCTTATCCTCAAGCCAAGATTTACGATCAGGCGAGCGTTTTTTGGCCAGCAGCATATCCATTAAAGAATCGGTTTGTTCCACATCATCAATCGTCAATTGCACTAGCCGACGCGTGTTAGGATCCATCGTCGTTTCACGTAATTGCAGCGGATTCATTTCACCTAAGCCTTTAAAGCGGGTGACTTGGACTTTGCCCTTTTTGTTTTCAGCACTGATGCGATCAAGAATACCTTCTTTTTCCGCTTCATCTAAGGCGTAATACACCTCTTTACCGATATCGATGCGAAATAAAGGCGGCATAGCAATATACACATGGCCCTGCTCGACGAGCACACGGTAATGCTTCAAAAATAGCGCGCACAATAAGGTGGCGATGTGCAGCCCATCGGAATCGGCGTCGGCAAGGATACAAATTTTACCGTAGCGCAATTCCGAAATATCACTACTATCGGGATCGCAGCCAATGGCGACGGAAATATCATGCACCTCTTGGGAGGCCAGCACCTGTGAGGCATCCACCTCCCAAGTGTTAAGGATTTTACCCCGCAGCGGCATAATGGCTTGAAACTCGCGATCGCGCGCTTGTTTGGCACTGCCTCCCGCCGAGTCCCCTTCCACCAAAAATAACTCGCCACGCATGGGATCTTGGCCACTGCAATCGGTCAGTTTACCGGGGAGTGCCGGGCCTGAGGTCACCTTTTTACGGGCGACTTTTTTGGCCGCTTTTAAGCGGCGCTGGGCATTGTTAATGCACATCTCCGCCAAGGATTCGGCCAGCTCGGTATTGGAGTTCAGCCACAGAGAAAAGGCATCGCGCACGATGCCAGAGACAAACGCAGAGCACTGGCGGCTCGACAGCTTTTCTTTGGTTTGTCCGGCAAACTGAGGATCTTGCATCTTCACCGACAGAATAAAGGCGGCTCTATCCCAAATATCCTCAGGCGAGAGCTTAATTCCCCGCGGGATCAAATTGCGAAACTCGCAAAATTCCCGCATCGACTCAAGCAAACCTTGGCGAAAACCGTTGACATGAGTGCCGCCAAGCGGCGTGGGGATGAGGTTGACATAACTTTCGTTAAGCGACTCCCCCCCTTCGGGCAACCAAGTGATCGCCCAATCGGCGGCCTCAATCTGCCCTTTAAAACTGCCCACAAAGGGTTCTTCGGGCAACATCAGATTATCGCCAATCGAGGCTTTGAGATAATCGGTCAACCCCGTTTCATAGAACCATTCGTGTACTTCATTCGTTTGTTTATTAACAAATTTTATCCGCAAGCCAGGGCAAAGTACCGCCTTAGCCCGCAGCAAATAAATTAATTTTGAATTGGAAAAATTGGCCGAGTCAAAATAACTGGCGTCAGGCCAAAAATGGACGCGTGTCCCAGTATTACGCCGACCACAACTGCCAGTGACAATTAACTCTTGGACTTTAAAGCCATTTTCAAAAGCCATATCATACACTTGGCCATCACGCCGCACGGTCACTTCTACCCGGCGCGACAGGGCATTCACCACCGAAATCCCCACACCATGTAAGCCACCAGAGAATTGGTAGTTTTTATTGGAAAACTTACCACCGGCATGGAGTTTCGTGAGGATAAGCTCCACCCCTGGAATGCCTTCTTCCGGGTGGATGTCCACCGGCATGCCGCGACCATCGTCGGTCACTTCCAGGGAATTATCGGTATGCAGCACCACTTCGATTTTAGTGGCGTGACCAGCAAGCGCTTCATCAACACTGTTATCTATCACCTCTTGACCTAAATGGTTCGGTCGAGTGGTGTCGGTATACATACCTGGACGGCGTTTAACAGGATCGAGTCCGTTGAGGACTTCAATGGCGTCAGAGGTGTATTGATTCGTCATAGTGTACGCTATAGGTTGTTATATCCAGCCATGTTGCGGCTGTGGATATTGGTTTGTCAAGGTAAGTGTAAAAATTGGCTTATTGTTTGCAGATGCTGCTCGTAACCCACAAAACTGTGATCGCCCCCCGCCTCTATCCGTAATTGGCAATGGTGATATTTCGTCAAGGCTTGGCGGTAATCGAGCACCTCATCGCCCGTTTGCAATAATACCAAAAAACGGTCTGGATGACGGATAACTGGGGTGTTAAATTGCGCGACCTCGTCCTTATGCACGGGCTGCAGTACATAATGCTCGCCAGTATACGGATTACACTGGGGGCCCATAAAATCATCAAACAATTCATAGGGCTTTACGGCAGGGTTAACTAACACCGCCCGCCCACCATGATGCTCGGCTAAATAACTGGCAAAATAGCCTCCAAGCGATGAGCCAATATACCTCAGCGGTTCGTTGGCTTGGCGCGCCGCAGCCACATACTCGAGCAATAACGCCATGGCCGCTTTAGGGGTGTTAGGCAGTTGCGGTTGATGAAAGCTTAAGGACGGATGATGCTCGGCCATGTACTTGGCGGTGATCACCGCTTTATCCGAGAAAGGCGAACTGTTAAATCCATGAATATAAAGCAGCATAAGTCCTCAAGCTGCGGTCACAGGAATTAATAACCGCTCGAAGTATTATCGGGGGAAAAATGGTTACCCGGCACACGGTACACGTTAGTGCAAATGCTACCATCGGCCTTAAGCTCCAGCAAACGATAACCGGGTTGTAAGCTGTCTAAGGCAAAATAAGGAGATAATGGCTTGAATTGAATACACGTTGAGGGTGTCGCCATCAACTGCAAAGGACCATTAGGGCCATCATAAACAGTATCAATACTTTGGTGCACATGCCCCCACAGTAGGCCCTTGACCTGAGGATACTCGGCGATTCGGCGTAAAAACTCACTGCCATTATCCATGCAATGTTGGTCTAACCAAGCGCAATTCATCAAAATGGGATTGTGGTGCATTGCCAGCAAGATATGACAATCCGGCCGAGCGGCGATAGCTTGGTCGATAAGCTCAAATTGGCTCTCTGCCATATTGCCGCCGGGTTTACCGCGCACGGTCGAGTCCAGCATTAATATTTGCCAGTGGCCCGCCAAAATACGCTGCTGGGCATGGATGTGCTCACCTTGCATATGCAAGTGCATGATCCAAGGGTCGTCATGATTACCGGGCAAGTAGTGACATGGCATGTTCAAGGAGCCCACCGCAGCAACAAACTCACGATAGGATTCAGCAGAATAATCCTGGCTTAAATCGCCCGTCGCTAACAGCAAATGCGCGGGATAATCCACCGCGCGAATGGTATCTAATACTGCAGCCAAGCTGTTGCGGGTATTCACCCCCAGCAGTTCAGCGTCAGGATCGGCAAAGAGGTGCGGATCGGTGACCTGCACAATACGTACACTTTCTCCTTCAGCTAGGGAGTAAGAGACAGCCTCTTTCAGCACATTAAATACCCAACTCTAAGGGTGGCGCACTAAACGATGTTGGCACCCAATCTTTAATAACTCTTCCAGGAATGCATTTACCTGGTACTTTTCATCACTATGATACATGCGTGGATTCGGGTAATCATACACTGGCCGTAATTGATAAATCTGTTGACCAGTTAACACTTCTGCTAATTTAGCATCATGATAAATTCTCACTAACACCTTGGGAATATTGACAAAGTCAATAATATCGACTGGGCGAGCAATCTCGACTAATTGTGTATATTTAGTGTTCTCTATCATCCTAAGCTGCAAGACCCCAAACTCCCCCTCAAGCACCCAAGATTGGCCAAGGCTGATATTGAGTGGCAACCATTTCATCATATAGCCATAGTTGCGGCCGCACAGCGCCAAAAAGTCACTCACATTAGGTTGGTAGCGTGATTTGCGCGGCATATTAAGGTCACTCAACCTTGCGTGGAAAGTTGCTGATAATGTAATTGCAGCCATTGCAAGCCAATCACCGTCGAAGCGTTATCAATTTCACCTGCAACCACCTGCTGATAGGCCTGTTCACGGCTAATCACCTGCAGGCGAATATCTTCGTGTTCTTCGGCTAAACCATGTAATCCTTGTGCTGTTGAGGCATCGACCTCTGCCCAATAGAAGTACACCCGCTCGGTACTGCCGCCCGGACTGACTAAGTAACTGCTGACAAACTGCAACTGCTTGGCCTCCAAACCGGTTTCTTCTAACAGTTCGCGGCGGGCGACCTCTAGCGGCTCTTCATTGGGAGCGATCATTCCGGCGACCAATTCCAGCAGCCAAGGCGAGGGGGTCGTTGCTAAGGCAGGAAAACGGACCTGCTCAATCAACACCAATTGATCGCGCTTAACATCATAGGGCAACACCACCACCGCATGGCCGCGCTCAAACACTTCCCGCGTCACGGGTTGGCTCCAGCCACCGGCAAACAATTTATGCTTAAAAGTGAACTGTTCCAAAGCAAAAAAACCGCGATAAAGTGTTTTTTGTTCAAGCACCTCAATATCCGTTTGCGAAAAAACTGGCGGTTTCATACTCTGTCCTTCAAAGGTAAATTTACGCCTATTATCAAGGCAATTTGGCACATTTTTAAAATAAAATCTGTTACACTTCGCATTTGACTTAACAGTGTCGGCGTTTTTAGACTCTCTGTCATTAAGTTCTAGCTGTATCGGGAAGCGTCGGGAAGCGCAAACCGCCTTGATAAAGGCATTACTTAGTCTCATCGAAGTTAAAATATTTCTCCTCTTGGGGATTTTGTCTAAATAAGGACAGCAAATGAAATTTAAGATCCGTTCTTTATGCACTGCACTCACGCTAGTCGCTACCGCGTCAGCGGTTCAAGCAGATGATTTACTCCAAATTTATCAAAAAGCACTGACTAACGATCCCCTGGTACTCCAAGCGCAAGCACAACGTAATGCCCTGTTCGAGCGAATCGAGCAAAATCGTGCCCCGCTATTACCAACGATCAGTGCCAATGTCGGATACGACAAAGCCTGGAATGATCCAAGGGATGATGCCAGCGGTTTAACCGGCAGCCTCAAGCTTAACCAAGTGATCTACGATCACAGTGCTTGGGTAGGCTTAAGTCTTGCGGAAAAAGCCGCATCTCAAGCTGACTCTAATTATGCCTCTGCGCTGCAAACGCTGATCACCCGAGTGACTAAAGCCTATTTTGATGTGTTAACGGCCAAGGATAACTACGAGTTCCAAGGCGCCGAAAAACGAGCAATTGAACGTCAACTCGAGCAAACGAAACAACGTTTTGCCGTTGGCCTCACCGCCATTACCGATGTGCATGAAGCCCAAGCTCAGTATGACCTCGCCTCTGCCAGTGAGATTCTGGCCGAGAATGATCTTGCCAATAGCTACGAAGCCCTGCGCGAAATTACGGGTATTGATCACAAGACATTGAATGTACTGGATACCAACCGTTTTTCTGCCGTCACACCAGCACCAACATCTCCGACGGATTGGTTAAAAATTGCCGAAACCAACAGCGTTGATTTAATGACTCAGCGTATTGGTAAAGACATTGCCCAAGAAACCATTAGTCTTTATAAAGCTGGCCACATGCCATCATTAAGCCTCAATGCCGGCTATAACAAAGGGCTTGAGCAGAAAACCGGTAGCGTCAACGATCCTGACTTTGACAATGTTAACGTCGGTGTCAACTTAAGCATTCCGATTTTCCAAGGCTTCAAAGTGAGCTCTCAAGTCAATGAAGCCCAATACCAATTTGTGGAAGCGAGCGAACGCTTAGAGCAAACTTACCGCAGTGTGGTGAAAAACGTCCGTAATAACTACAACAACGTTGGTGCCTCAATCAGCTCGATTCGCGCCTATGAGCAATCTGTTATTTCATCAGAAAGCGCATTAAAAGCAACACAAGCGGGCTTTGAAGTGGGGACGCGTACCATTGTGGACGTGCTCAACCGTACGCGCGATCTGTACGATTCCAAACGTAAATTATCTAATGCCCGTTATTCCTACATCAATTCCATTGTGGCGCTCAAGCAAGCCGCTGGCACCTTGAATGAAGATGATGTAATCAATATTAACAATGGCTTAAAAGCTGAATAAGCGATTGCAGAATCAAGATAGTGTTATTAAGACCGTGTGATCAAGACAGTGTTACCCAAGCGATGAGGTCACACTGATAATAAAAAACCGCCAGAAGGCGGTTTTTTTATGGGCTCGATAAAAGCTGCCGGTTTACATTGAACTTGCAGCTTAACGTTAAAACGCGATTTCAACGCCGGCAAAATAGCCATCAAACTTGGTATCCGCACTCACGCCAGAGAAGTTATTGGCATCAAATACAAACTCGCGATACCCCACGCGCACGCGCAGATCCACCGCAGTGCCATCAAATCCCCACCCCAGACCAATAGCAAAATCATGAACATTGGTCTCGGTCACCCCTTGCATAAGATCCGCAAAACCAAATAATCCTAAACCGGGTATGCCAAGCTCGGTGCTGGCATAGGCCATAAGGATGCCACTGTCGATCCCTTTCTCTTCAGGATGGCCAGGATCTTGTACCCGCAGCGAGCCGTTCATCAACTTATAAGCTGCGCCCAGATCAAAGGATAAAATGTCGTTATCTAATAGCTCGTAATATAAAATAAAGTCCGTGTTGCTCAGATCGGTATAAGCCGTTACCTTGCCTGAAAAATCATGACCATTAAAGCTAAAGTCAGCATCGGCCTTACCGCCTTTCTGATCTAAGCTGTTTTCACGTACTTTAATATTGGGGATTAACGGCAACGGATGCTCAACGGCAATCCAGTAGCTGCCCTGCGCCGAAGAACTATATCCGAAGTTTTGCTGGGGCTGCCCTTTATCAGCAAAGCTGCCGCTGGTATCAGCATGCCAATAATCGCCACCCATTTTAAAACCAACCACAGTGGCCGCCTGAACGGATGTGGCCATACAAAATCCGAATACAGCACTGGCGAGGAGTGTTTTTTTCATAATTAACCTTGAGATAGCAAGTTCGTTAAATCAATCACCGCGGCATTTGCACGGGATACATAGTTCGCCATAACCAATGAATGATTAGCGACTAGGCCAAAGCCACTGCCGTTGAGGACTACAGGGCTCCAGACCGTTTGCTGCGTGGCCTCTAATTCGCGAATAATTTGTTTGAGGCTCACTTCAGCATTTTTCTTTTTCAGCACATCAGCAAAATCGACTTCAACAGCACGCATAAAATTGAGCAATGCCCAAGACGCGCCGCGCGTTTCATAGAACACATCATCAATTTTCCACCAACTGGTTTTTACCTGATGGCTGCTCAAATTTGGCGTAGACTGGCGGGCGGCATTATCCCCCGCCAAATCCGTATTCAGACGCTCTTGCCCCACGCTGGCGGACAAGCGCTGAGACATACTACCAAGACGCTTTTGCACCTCTTTGAGCCATTCATTTAGATTGTCGGCCCTTGCGTAAAACTGCGCATCTTGATTATTAGGGTCCATCATACGGGCACGGTACAGCTTAAGTAACTTTATCGCATCACGATATTCGCTCTCAGCACTCGGCACCAACCAACTGGTGTGGTCGATATTCAGCTTTGACTGTGCTTCGCCAAGGTCTTTATCCGCCGTTGATTGCGACTGCGAGCGGCTGAACTCTTTACGCATAATGAGCGCCAGATCCCTTGCTTGCTCAAGCGCGCCATATTCAAAGGCAGGCATATTATCCATCAGAATCGATGGTGGCATCACATCATTGGATAACCAACCGCCCTGTTTATCCAGCAAGGTTTCTACGGTTAAAATTAATGAGGTGGTCGTGGCATAACCCACCACGTTTTTATCGGTTAACGTCAACTCTTGAGTGCTGAGCGTATCAGGTTCAACACTCCACCAAACGCTGATAAGGTAACCGATGAATATAATGAGTGAACCAACTCCGGTGACTTGCTTCCAGGTAATTTGCATCTGGTGACTCCTTAATGATGGTGGTGATGCTCAGGCGTTGCACTTGGTGCAGCCTGCTTGGCAACGGGCAAGGTGATCGTCATTGTTTGGCCATCGTCAAACTGCAATTGCAGCTCAACCTGCTGTTCGGGTACGAGCGGGGCCGTTAGGCCGAGCAGCATAATATGATCCCCCGCCGGCGCGAGGGTAAGTGAGCCATGGGAAGGAATCGCAAAGCTTTCAACATGGCGCATTTTGACCACGCCCTGCTCTGTGACCATGGTATGCAATTGCGCTTCTTTGGCTACATTGGTCGTCGCACCAATTAACCGCACCGCTTTATCTGCATGGTTTTCAAGGGTAAAGTAAGCGGCAGTATTGGGGACAGTCTCTGGCATAGCTCGCACATGCCCGTCACGCATCACGACATTTGCTAACACAGAAAAAGATACAAAGGATAAAGCCACACAATTAAACATCTGTTTGATTATTGGTTTCATTGTCTTACACTCCATGTCTACCCACTGTCGTCGTAAAGGAAACAACCCATGAGTCATATACAGGTTCAGGATGATCAAGGCGTACGTATTATCAGCTTTAATCGGCCCGAAAAACGCAATGCGCTTGATCTTAATATGTATAAACTGCTGACAGAATACCTGATCGCAGGTGAGGCAGACAATGACATTCGCGCCTTTATGCTCCATGGACAACATAATTGTTTCACATCTGGCAATGATGTTGCAGACTTTTTAAAAAATAGTGAGTTAGACCAAAATCACCCCACGGTACGTTTTTTATTTTGCCTATTAGAACTCAAAAAACCATTGGTTGCCGCCGTGTCTGGCGCGGCGGTGGGGATAGGTACAACGCTGCTACTTCATTGCGATTTAGTGTACGCCGACTCAAGCGCTAAATTTCAGCTGCCCTTTGTCAACTTAGCGCTGGTACCCGAGGCGGGGGCAAGCCTGTTGCTCCCTGAACTGGTGGGTTATCAAAAGGCCGCCGAATTGCTGTTGCTGGGTGAAAGCTTTGATGCCAAAACAGCCTATAAACTCAATATGATCAACGACATTATCGAGCAAGATGCGCTATTAAGCTACGCTCTTGGTCAAGCGAAAAAGCTCGCTGCGCAGCCACCGCAGGCACTGCAAATCACTCGGCAATTAATGCGCCCTCACAAAAACCGAGTGCAACACCAAATGCATAAAGAGTTAGAGCAATTTAGCGCCAGACTAAAAAGTGCTGAAGCCCAATCTCGCTTTCAGGCTTTTCTACAAAAATAAGCAGATTAACCCAGAATCACCTATGCGCGAGGGTCTATGTACCCTCCTGCCACTGATACAGCCACTGGCCAAACGCTTCCCGTTCAAACCTATATGACGATAAATAGCCGTGGTGATTTAAACAGGCTTCTTCCATTGCTCAATGAATATTGCTAGCACCAAATACCCTAGCAGACTGATTTTGGAGATAAATACCAACGCGCCAATCCATCCCACTCGGGTCCAGAAACAGGACCAGCCAAATTTATGGGCCATGGCCGTCGCAACACCGCACACTAATGGGGCTGATTTTTCCATACGACGCCGTGCGTTTGTTAAGTGAACTTTTAACATATATCCCTCCCTTCATACCAAAGATGGTGCGATATCAAAGATGATGCTACTGCGGCCTGAAGATCATGCAGAAAACAGCCAAAGATTTCTCCGCGGTCACAGCAGCAAATGGGGGCAGAGCACGCCAATCCATCTTGGTACCACCATCACTTCTTCACGCTGTATTCTTCTGGCTTTACTGACTCAGCTTGGCTTGGCGTGCTGAGATTCAGTTGCCGATCCACATCATAGAGCGTTTCAGCTAACTGAGTTTGCAGTGATAACGCCAACTCACGCTGAGTGCTGGCCATTAATTCTTGAGCTTGGGTGGTGAGGGTTTGCTCAATGGCGCTGACGATTTCCGCACTTGGCACACTGATGGGGGCCGCATCTGCATGGGCCGCACTGCCGATAAGCGTGGTCAATAACACACATGCTGCAGCAGATTTTTTGAGGTTTAAGGTAAACATAATGCCATCCCTTTCGATTGATTAACTTGACAAAGGGACTATTACAAAGGACGTGCCAACTTATAAAATACTTATAACCCATTAATTTACAATAGGTTATAAGTATATAAGCGGATAATAAAAAACCAGCGAGGCTAATTTTTAATAAAAGTGGTTAAAAATACTACAACACTTCGTTAATCTCGCCACTTGCTACATATCAAGGTGCAGGTTGTGCATTCATGCTCGCTAACGCCTGCTTGATAACGCTGATATCAGCGCCATTTTTATGGGCATGCTCACTCAAATAGCGCCGCCATGCACGGGCACCGGGTAAACCTTGGAATAAACCAATCATGTGCCGCGTTATATGATTGAGGCGACCACCCGATGCGAGGTGAGCCTCGATATAGGGCAGCATAGCATCGATCACCGCTTCGCGGCTGATCACGGGCTGTTGACTATGACAGAGCTGCTGATCCACCTCTGCCAACATATACGGATTCTGGTACGCCTCGCGCCCCACCATCACCCCATCGAGGTGTTCCAAATGCACCTTGGCCTGCGCAAGGGTCGTGATGCCACCATTGACACTGATATTAAGCCATGGGTAATCACGTTTTAGTTGATACGCCCGCTCGTAATCAAGGGGTGGGATCTCACGATTCTCTTTTGGGCTTAATCCCTGCAGCCAAGCTTTACGGGCATGGATGATAAACTCATTACAGCCCTTGCTATGTACGATATCGATAAATTGGGTGAGGAACTCATAACTGTCCTGCGCATCGATGCCAATACGCGTCTTAACAGTGATTGGAATATCAACCACTTGCTTCATGGCATCGACACATTGTGCAACCAATTCCGGCTCAGCCATCAAACAAGCACCAAAGCGGCCATTTTGCACCCGGTCCGAGGGGCAACCCACATTGAGGTTCACTTCATCATAGCCGCGCTCAGCGGCCAATTTAGCGCAACGGGCCAATTCCTGAGGATTGGAGCCGCCTAACTGCAACGCGAGCGGATGCTCCTCTTGGTTATAGGCCAAATAATCGCCGCGACCATGCAGTATCGCTCCTGTTGTCACCATCTCGGTGTACAGCAAAGCATTGGCAGACATTAATCGCGCAAAATAACGATAATGGCGGTCCGTCCAATCCAACATCGGGGCAATGCTAAAGGTTCTATCAATTGAGTTGACTGGCTGCTGCGGGGTTTGAGGTTGAATCATTACGCTCACATTTTAGGCTGGGCTGATGCAAAAAAAGGCGGCTAGTTTAGCGCGAAGCGCGCCATTTTACAAAATAACCACCCGTGGCGTATCGCATACAGGATGAAGCGCCAACCCACTTACGATGAGCGTTAAAGTACAATCAACTACTTAACTAAACGAGCGCCGCACCATAGGCACAAATATCAAACCAAACCTGAGCGCTGCAAGGCACCGTTAATGAGGGGAGGAGCAAGCGGTAACCTAAAAATGCCTTAACACGCGTGAGTACAGTTAATATTGGCGATAAACCAAAGACTTAAGCTTAAAAGAGTGTGATAGAGATTACTGTGAGCTTAGCGTTTATCGGCTAAGCTTGTTTCTTCTGTCTGGGACGAATTGCTGTAACTCATTATTTTTATTAAGCATCTATCTTATATAGCGTAAAAGATTAACGATAACAGGACCCCTCAAGCATGAACGTCAATTTTATTAATCCCTTCCTAGAATCCTTGCTCAACGTCCTCTCCACTATGGCCTGTATGGAATTAGTCCCCGGCAAACCTCAAATTAAGACGGATAATGTGGCTAAGGGCGATATCTCCGGCTTGATGGGAATGGTCGGGCCGCAAACCAAAGGTTCACTGTCAATCACCTTTGAGCAATCCCTGGCGCTGCAGATCATGCAAAATATGCTGGGTGAGAACCCCGGCGTGATTAATGAGGAGATCACCGATTTGGTCGGTGAAATTACCAACATGGTGACGGGCGGAGCCAAAAAGCTGTTAGGAAATAAAGGGTATCAATTTGAAATGGCGACCCCTATGGTCGTGTCGGGTAAGGGCCATACGATTTCACACCAAGCCAATGGCACCAAAATCGTCATGCCTTTTAGCTCGCCCTATGGCAAGGCGTTTATCGAAATCTGCTTCGAGAAGGCCGCTTAGTGGCAGCGCTTAGCATAGGTAACGCAGGGACATAAACACTCAGGCATGCACTGCCCCCCCCTTAGACACCGATGATGCTCACTGCAGTTAAGCCTTTGCTTGTGCTTAAGACGTTAGTTGCGGTTAAGACTCCAGCTGCGCCGGTGGCGCTTTCGCTAACACCTGTTGCACCCTACGCAGCCACACACAATTGTCGCACTGACATTGGCGCCGAGATAAATGGTGCGGACTTAAGGACGAGTCAATAAAATCGACGGCGATCAACAGTTGCTGCTTTATCTCGGCTATCGATTTTTGCTCCACGGCGATAAGCTCGTCGTTCTGGTTCATCCAAACGCATTCCATGCCCTGATGGCAGGTTAAGCACTGCTCGTCGCGCTCATTAAAAAACACAGCATGAGGACAATGGGTTACCTCCATTGATTGTAAAATGCGCTTACGTGGATATTCCAATAACTCAATCAGTAATGCTTTATATTGAGCGGACATACCCCCTCCTTTAATCGACTGGTGACCCGAGATGCGCTAACGAGATGTTTGCGTTCCCATCCCTGAAGATTACCTATAGTTGCCACGATTTAATTTGATGTATGTCAAAGTCAGCACCGAAATGATCCGCTAGGAAAGCCATGGCCCACGCAAAAAAAGTGGCTTGCGCAAAAATGCTACCCAGATCAAAATGCTAACAAGCAGTTGCCCCTGCGTCTTACATTGTCAGGCATGCAAAGGCCTGCAAGAGGAGTCGATATTGCACACCCCCCAACTACAGCATTTTTATATTGCTGAAGAGCAATCTATCTACCTGCTTAAGGCCAATGATGCCCGTAAGCACAAGGCTTGGATCCGCCTGTGTAAACAACAGCTCAGCAAACTGGGCTATCGCGACCTCGAGCTGATTGGCAAGGGAGCCTACGGCTTTGTGTTCGCCGGCATCAACCATGATGGCGCTGCCCATGTGTTTAAATTTTCGCGGATCACCCTGCCGCAACATGTTCAAGATAGGCTCGAAGAAGAAGCCTTTATGCTATCGCTGCTAAAACACCCCAATATTCCCGGAGCCATCAAATTTGAGCGCGTCGGCAAACAGGGCATTTTGGTGATGGAGCGGGCGAAGGGAGAAGATCTTGAGCAGCTGTGTCGCCGTTTAGGGGCGCTGCCCACGGCGATGATCATGAGCATCGCCCGACAATTAGCGGATATTTTGTATTACCTGCGTACGGGTAAACCCTTAGTGCATGGCGATATTAAGCCTTCCAATTTAGTGTATGACATCCCCAGCCAACATCTATCGCTCATCGATTGGGGCTCAGCAGTGTTCGCCCAGCGCGACGAGCATAACCACCCAGTAGAAGATAACGTGATGGCATTGATGTCAAGCGATCAACAACATACCAATGCGCGCATGGGAGACGTGTATTTTATTGGTGAAGAGCAGCTCAATGGGGCGCTGTCCAATCCCCGCTTTGATGAGCAAGGCGTTGCCGCGACCTTATACGCCCTCGCCTCAGGCCAAGCGAGTCGCTTTGGTGCCCAAGTTATCCCGCCCACCAGCATCGGCCTCCCAGTGGAGCTGGCGCGCATCTTAGAAGGTATGCTCAGTAGCGATGCACAGCGGCGTAAGCTCGCGGGGGATTACTTTTTAAAAAGCATGCGCCACAGCCACAGGTTACTTCTGCCAGCCTTACCCCAAAGCGAGCTGCAGGGGGAAATCCCCGTCTGGGTTCAACCCCGGGCAAAAGATGTGGAGACGGTGAGCTACAGCTCCAGAAAATCCTTTTTAAAAGAGCATAATGCTCAAGATCCCATCGCAAAAATGGATGATATTCAACTCGAAAAATATTATCGCAATTTTCTGGCGGGCATGGGCGACACCGAAAAAGGCTTTATCGCCGCCGTCGGGCGGTTAGCCCAGTACCCCATCGTCGGGGGGCTGGCTATTCATTGGCAAGAAACCGGGGTGTTTATCGACTCCAACCTCGCCATTTATGATCCCGCGCTGAAAAGTGCCCTGATCATTGCGGTCAATAATATGGTCACCCTCGCGCGGGGGATTAAACGTATCGGGGTATTTAAGGCCTGTTTTTTTAATGCGAAAGACACCTTGCACATCGAAAGGGCCAGCACTGATGATGCTTTTACCGCAAGCGCCGATCTGCAATTGCCCTTCGACATTGGCGATGTGCCGACTCTGGAGGATAAATCGCGGCTACATTCTTATTTTGAAGATGGCAAAGATCCCGACGAAAACCTCGAGTTACCTGCCGAAATCATGGAGGAATTAGCGCGCATTAACCAAATCCACCACACGGGCTGCATTATTTTTGAGGCTCTGCCCCACCACTTAAAAATTCACAGCTATTTAAAATTACTTAATCCGCGCAAGCAGGCCGCGTTTCGGGCTAGCCTCGATCGCATCTTGCATCATGTCGGCCAGATCCAAGGGCTAGGCGTGTCCGGGTTTATGAAATTGCCCTATAAAAATACCCGCCGCTTTACCCATATCGAGCGTAAAGCGGAGCATTTTTACCCCAAAAACCCAAAGCAGCGCGAATGCGCCAGCGATAACGGATCCGGCGATACCTCATTCGGCAATAAGCAATCCGACAATAAGTAATCCGGCAATGACATCCGCTCCTGCAATAACATCAGCGCCTGCAATAACATCAGCCGATGCACATTGGCACACTCAAGCCCCAAGGGTAACAGGCACAGTGCAATGGATAAGCTTGAATGGATAGGCTTAAATGGGCGCGCCGGGAGGCAGCCTAAGAGGCTTAGCAATCAATTTAACCTGGGGATCCTTAAGCCCGGCACTGAGCCCCTGGTGCAACCAAGTGTAATGGGCCGCGAGTTTGACATTCGCCCGCTTTGCC
>NZ_JBOFMC010000279.1:0-3765 GCF_051658185.1 Shewanella sp.
GAATACCTTAGTGATGACCGCAGCCATTGATGATCGCTACGGCATCGGTAAGGTGGCTTCGCGCATTGGAATTGAAACCGATGCTCAGGTATTTAATAACCAAGATAATCTTATTGAGCTTATCCAAGCGGTTCACCAACAGACGCCCTTAAGTTGTGTGCTGGTGGATGAGAGCCAATTTTTGACCAAAGAGCAGGTAAGACAGCTGACTTATGTTGTCGATAATATTGATATTCCTGTACTGTGTTATGGCCTACGCACCGATTTTCAAGGTGAGCTTTTCACCGGTAGCCATTATCTCTTAGCTTGGGCCGATAAATTGGTGGAGCTGAAAACCATTTGCCATTGTGGCCGTAAAGCAAATATGGTGGTGCGCCTTGATGGTGACGGTAAAGTCATGCGTGAGGGGGAGCAGGTTGCCATTGGCGGTAATGAGAGTTACGAATCGGTGTGCCGTAAACATTTTCGCGAGTTTATTTGGGATTGAGGCTAAATCGTTGGAAGGACGTTGTCATGGATTGCCGCACTGGATTGTGTCGATGGTTTGTTGCCAGGACCGATGCATGGAACGTCCTTATTCGCGCTTGAATGTGACTCGATTGGATTCATTAGAATAACTGGGAATTGACTCCCACCTGTAAAGCGTATTCGTTATTTTTGGAGCTGTTTTGCCTAATTCTACGCAAGAGATGAAGTTCGAAAATTATCGCCCTCGTCCACCACAACCAGAGCCTAAAGCCAAATCAGCCCCCAAGGCGAGTTCCTCTGCTCGGGCGTGGTTATTATTTTTTATTCTCATTCTGTGCTTAGTGATCTTGATCGGTCAGGAGGTGAAAACCTCCTATTATCAATCGAAATATCTCCATCAATATGCCAAAACGTTAACTTACGAACTTAAAAATGCGCCGACGCAATCGGTCATTTATCCGAGCTATGGCCCATTTGATGAGCGCCATGGTTACAGTAAGTTACCCCAATATCTCGACCGTTTATTACAGCGGAATTTTCAAATTACTCGGCAAGTGGCTTTTTCGCCAGCGCTGGAACAGTATGCCAATTTGGGGTTTTTCCCACCTTATCATGAAAAAGCTCAATCGGGATTGACGCTGCTCGATTGTCGTAATACCGACCTTTATACCTTTAGTTATCCCAAACGGGTGTATCAAGACGACGATAAAATCCCCAATGAAATCGTCAATACCTTATTGTTTATTGAGAACCGCGAGCTGTGGACCAACGAGGATAAGCTCAATCCGGTGATCGACTGGCCGCGATTTGTGGTGGCAGGATTTAGCCAAATTGCCGAAATGCTTGGAATGAACGTGTCCACGGCGGGCGGCAGTACCCTCGCAACCCAGATTGAAAAGTTTCGCCATTCTTCCCAAGGGTTAACCTTGAGTATTAAGGATAAATTATTGCAAATCGGCTCTGCCAGCATCCGGGTCTACCAGCAGGGTGAAAAAACGGAGCCTGCGCGCAAACGTATTGTGCAGGATTATCTTAACACGGTGCCGCTGTCTTCTGCGCCCAATCACGGCGAAGTACATGGGATTGGTGACGGCCTGTGGGCATGGTTTGGGACGGATTTTGATACCGCCAACCAGTTATTAGCCTCGCCGCAAATTAAAGCGAATGCCGCTAAACGTGGTCAAGTTTTCCGCCAAATCGTGGCGTTAATGATTGCCCAGCGTCGTCCCTCCTATTACTTATTGCAAGGCCATGAGGATTTAGAGCAGTTGGTGGATAGCCATATTCGCTTATTGGGACAGTATTACTTGATTGATCGTGGCCTGCGCGATGCGGCGTTAGCCCAGCGCCTGCAATTTAAGCAGGTTAAACCTCAGCGTAATGTGCAAAGTGGCAATGATAAAGGGGTTAACGCGATCCGTATCCGCACGGCGGGCATGCTCAGTACCGGATTATATGATTTAGATAGGCTCGATTTAACCGTTAACAGCACCCTACACAGTGAGTTGCAACAACAAGTCAGTGGTTACTTACGCAGTCTTGGTGATAGTGCCATGGCAGCGAAAGTGGGCTTACTGGGTGAGCGTTTACTCGAGCCTAGCCAGCTTAACAATGTGCTTTACAGCTTTACCTTGTATGAGCGTACCGATACCGCTAACCGGGTGCGGGTGCAAACCGACAGCACCGATCAACCCTTTGATATTAATGAGGGCAGTAAGTTAGAACTGGGCTCCACTGCGAAACTGCGCGTACTGGCGACCTATTTAGAGATCATTGCAGAGATCCATGAGAAATACGCCACTAAACATGGCATTGAGTTAGAGTCGATTATTATCGAGCCGCGGGATCACTTAACGCGTTGGGCCATTGATTACCTGATAGTCAATCCCGACAGACGCCTTGACCGTATGCTCAATGCCGCGCTTATGCGTGAGTATTCTGCTTCGCCCCATGAACAGTTTTTTACTGGCGGCGGTTTACATGTCTTTAATAACTTTAAAAAAACGGAAGACCTAAAGGTTCCGACCCTCTATCAAGCCCTGCAGGATTCGATTAACTTGCCCTTTGTGCGCTTGATGCGTGATATCGTCAATTACAGCAGCAGTATGCAAAATGAAGGCAATATGGCTCAATTGCTGCGTAATGATAAAGATCCACGGCGTGAAGAATATTTGCGGGTATTTGCCGACAGAGAAGGCAATACCTTCGTGACGAAGTTTTATCGCAAATACAAAAAAGTCGCGGCCAATGCGCGTTTCGCGATGTTTTTTGATGGGCTATCGCAGTCGGAGCAGCAGTTGTCAGCCGCTTATCGCTATCTGCAACCCGATGAACCATTAAGTGCTTTTAAGGCGTTTTTACAACAGCGTCTCCCGCAGGCTAACTTAAGCGAGCGGCGGATAAAGGATCTGTATAACAAGTATGGGCCAGCAAAATATAATCTACCGGATCAAGGCTATATTGCCCGGGTGCATCCGCTCGAGTTATGGGTGCTCGCTTACCTTAATCAGCATCCTGATGCGAATTTAACCGCGGTAAAAGATGCCAGCAAAGCCCAGCGTCAAGAGGTTTATCGTTGGTTATTTAAGACGCGCCATAAAAATGCTCGGGATGTGCGGGTACAGGTGATGTTAGAAGTGGAAGCCTTTTTAGATATTCAGCAGCGCTGGGCCCGTTTAGGTTATCCCTTTGAAACGATGGTGCCCTCGTTAGGTTCAGCCTTAGGTAGCTCAGGGGACCGGCCCGCGGCGCTGGCGGAGCTGATGGGTATTATTCAAAACGATGGTATTAGGTTGCCTACCGTACGGATTAATCAGCTGCATTTTGCTGAAAATACCCCCTATGAAGTGTTGTTGCAGAACCAATACACCCAAGGTGAGCGAGTTATGCGCCCTGAAGTGGCGCAAGCCTTGAAAGCGGCATTGGCCAATGTGGTACAAAATGGGACGGCGCGGCGTTTACGCGGGATTTTTGCCGATGAGCAAGGCGCGATGTTAGCCATCGGGGGGAAAACCGGTACGGGGGATAACCGCATCGTGACGCAGATGCAACAAGGTAAAAAAGTGGCGACTACCGCCATGAACCGCACGGCGACCTTTGTGTTTTATTTGGGAGATGATTACTTTGGCACTTTAACGGCATTTGTGCCGGGCAGTAAGTCCGATGATTTTAGCTTTACCTCGGCATTGCCGCTGCAGGTGATGAAGGGCATGATGCCGATCCTCACGCCGTATTTGCAGCAACACAAGGGCATGTGCGTGACCCCAACGCCCGCGCCCTAGTGTGCCCTAGCTTATG
>NZ_JBOFMC010000280.1:0-42565 GCF_051658185.1 Shewanella sp.
CTAACAAGCAAGTTGGACATAATCCAACTTGCTCGGATGATTTGCTCTGATTTGACGGGGTTTTATTAGGTACTCATTGGAGTTTATCCAACAGTACCATTTACGCTACTTTGATTTATGCTGATAAAAATCCACCTCAGTTTCGTCAGAGTAACGACGCTTAGTATCTCTGCGACGTTGTTTTACGCGTTTATTTTTTTGTTTACCTTTGACGTTATCGCCCCATGGCGCATCATCGTCGTCAAATTCATAGGAGTGTGACATGGTCAAAATTCCAAAATATACCTGTGCCATTCGCAGCACGGGATCTTTTTACCCAAAGGGACTATGAAGCTAAAGCGAAATTTTTAATCATTAATGGTGAAAAGTTTTGTCCGAGATGGGCGGGTATGGCTATGAATGGCGTGATAATTCAAGTAATTTGCGTTGTTGCAATTTATCTTGTTGATATTTATTGTAATTTATTTTGTGCATCATCGACTTTGTTGACGGCAGCGCTTCGCGCCCAATCACTTGGGCGCGAAGAACCAACAGAAAAATAATGAGTTAGCATTATCTGCTGCGGTACATTTTTGCGACAAACATGCCATCGCTGTTTGCCTCAAAGGGCCAGATGGTGAGCATGTCGGTTTCTTCGCCAGTGAAGGGATGACGAACAGGCTCCAGGGCAAATTCGCGATGCTGTGCTAGAAATGCCCTCACAACGTCTTCATTTTCTATGGGAGAGAGTGAGCAGGTGGCATACACTAATTGGCCGCCAAGCTTAACAGCTCGACTGCTACGGCTGAGAATGTCGAGTTGGAGCGCCGCTTTACTGGATACTGCTTGTATATCATCGAGCCAGCGCATGTCTGGGTTGCGTCGCCAGGTACCCGTGCAGCTACAGGGGGCATCGACTAATACGCCATCGAAGTGATCCGTCGGCACCGGGAGCGCATCGCTTGTCCAGCGAGCGATACTGATCCCATCACATTGCGCTCGTTGGGCGCGTTTTAGCAGTTCTTCTAGGGCATTGCTGCGAATATCCGAGGCAATGATATGCCCAGATGCAGGCCTCGAGTTAGCAACTGCGTGCGCTAACATTAACGCGCGCAGTTGTAGGGTTTTACCGCCAGCCCCGCTGCAGGTATCCCACCATAGGGCGTGAGGTTCGGGTGCGCAAATTTGGCCTATCACCTGCGAGGCTAAATCTTGGATCTCAATTTTCCCGGTTTTATAGAGGTCGATTTCATTCAGATTCATGCTTTTGCTGCCAAGGTTGATGGCATCATCAAAATAATGGCCAGCGGTGGCATCAATGCCGAGCGCTTGTAATTGCGCTGCCGCAGTTTGACTGCTGATCCCCTGAGCTCTCCCCCAAATAGGCGGCCGACTGGACATGGCGGCAATCAGTCGATTTTGCTTGGCGGGTTCGAGGGGACATACTTGCCAAAACCAATCGGGCAATAAGTCCTCTGCTTTACATGTCGTCGCAGGAAAGAGCTGCTGAATAAGCGCCAATTTACCCTTCAGGTCATCAACATTGAGTGATTGAGCTTGCTGGTAATCGCGATCAGATTGGGATAGCTCATGCCAAGCGTTGGCGATATCTTGCCAAGGATGGGCTTCTAATAAGGCGCAGGCGCTCAGATGGGCAAAAAACGCTGTAGGCTGCGATGCATGTTGTTGCTTTAACCAACCCCACCAGCGAAACAGGCTAAACA
Source organism: Shewanella sp. (assembly GCF_051658185.1). GTDB lineage: Bacteria > Pseudomonadota > Gammaproteobacteria > Enterobacterales > Shewanellaceae > Shewanella. The sequence goes on from NZ_JBOFMC010000280.1 coordinate 1,704, forward strand.
GCGATTCGCGGATGATTTTTCTATCCTTAGAGCCGTGTTTTTTATGTTCTCTAAAGTAGTTTGCTAAGATGCGATCGGCGGGCAATTTACGGCTGAGCACTTCGTCAAATAATGACTTAATGGTATTGGCATAGCTGAGCGCCCGTTTTTGTGCGGGGGTGTGAGGTTGCACGTTTAAAAGGGATGACGTTAATGGGGTAGCGGTGTTCGTAGGTGATAAGCTGTTTGGATTACCCATAAATGTAGCCTGAAAAATAGTTCAATCACGCCCTTGCGGTGCAATAACGGCATGGCTGACAAGAAAAATAAGTGGGACGCAGTGTAGCAGTTTTGCAGTGGGTTCGCAGTAAAAAGGCCGCGTGGAACAATGTTGTTTGGCCTAGCGGGGCTAGGCCTGTAAGTGCATAACAGCTTAAGGCTAAAAATCAAGTTCGAGGGCGAAGCAAAGATACGCCATGAGTGGCGAACAATGTTTGAAGTGTTCGGCGCACAATTGGACGGCGTCAGGGCGACATAAGTCCTCAAAGGGGATATGTTTCACCGCGATAAAATCTTTACGCTTAAGTTCGCTCAGCAGCGGATGGTGTTTATCAAACCCTTTAGGGGGGCGGATGAGGCTATCTCCATCCATCTGAAATCCATGGTGTTGCAACGTCTGCAGTGCTTTTTTATAGCCGTTGGGATTCTCGTCGATACAGCTGCGGATTGCATTTAAGGTTTTTGATTCTGGATGCCAAATACCTGCGGCGATAAAACACCCTTGCTCGGCGATATGCAAATAGAGGCCTGGAGCATGGACATCCTTGCCTTGAAAGTGGCGAAATTGAATGCCCACATTGGTTTTGTACGGGGTTTTATCGTGGCTAAAACGACTGTCCCTTTGGGGACGCATGAGACTGCCGCCGACTTTTTTAGGTACTGCGGTCAGTCGTGGTGACAGTTGCAGAATAAAGGGCTGGATTTGGGCAATAAAGGCGAGCGCAGGGGTGCGGACCTGAGCTTCGTATTCATCCTGATGGGCTTTAAACCAGTCTCGGGTATTATTTTGGGCTAATCGAGTTAAAAATTGGAGACTGGCGGGGCTGAACGCTGCCGCAGCCTGTGGTGCGCTTGTGTGTGCCTGTGTGCGTGAGTCTATCATCGGTAAGCCTTTATTGTGGGGCATTGCCTTGCCATCACAGTGATTAGTTTACGTTATTGTTTTATAAAGTAGTTTTATTGCTTTGATTGCGAGAGTCATTCGATGCGAGCGTTAGCTTAAGTAGAATGCTCCTCGGCTCATACTGCCATAAAATACACCGGGGAGGGAAACTGCACGGGCCTTATGTCTGCCGATTAATAAAATTACCTGTATTTTCAATCTATTATGATTTTTTATTGGTAGAAAGTCGGCTTATCTTGCCTAATAGACTGCCGCAAAATGCCGATTTATGGCATAATTTACGTTTTACTAGGCATATAGACAGAAAAATGACTGAAAATGAATTACTAAGTCGCTGTGGCGGCAAGTGTGAACTCTGCGCAAGTGAACTTGAACTTTCCATTTATGACTTACCCGCTTCGGAAGGTCATGAAAATGAGATCATGCTTTGTGAAACCTGTAGTGGACAAATTGCCGCACCAGATACCATGGACATGAACCACTGGCGTTGTTTAAACGACAGCATGTGGAGCCCGGTTCCTGCAGTTCAAGTGATGTCGTACCGTATGCTGAAGCGCTTAAATACCGAGAGTTGGGCGCAGGATTTGCTGGATATGCTGTACCTTGAAGAGGACGTCAAAGCTTGGGCGGATGCCGAGAGCCTGGCCGTCAGCGACGATACGCCTCCCACGTTAGACAGCAATGGTGCTGTGTTAAATGCCGGTGATACCGTCGTGATCATCAAGGACTTAAACGTTAAAGGCACCAGCTTTGTGGCTAAACGCGGCACTGCGGTGCGCAATATTGCACTGACTAACAATCCTGAGCATATTGAAGGCCGAGTCAATGGGACTCGGATTGTGATTTTGACTTGTTTTGTGAAAAAGTCTTAATTCGCCTGCGTGCTTAATTTTTAGTGACGCGTTAAAGATCAAACCGTTATCCTAAGGATAGCGGTTTTTTTATGGCTAAAATTTAAGGCGTAGGACCACAGGCGCCTGAGGTTCGGCGCTATGGTGATCATCCCTTTAACAATGCGACAGTGCTGAGCGATGTGTAGGGTTAAATCTGAATAGAAGGATCAATGATGAAAGCGGTGATGTTAGTGGATGCAGTGGATAACGCCATTTGTCCAACAAAAATTGTCTGTATTGGCCGTAACTATGTGGATCATATCCATGAGTTAGGCAATGAAATCCCCGAGGAAATGGTGGTTTTTTTAAAACCCAACTCTGCCATCACGACTCAGTTGCAGTCACAGCACCAAGGTGAGAGCTTGCACTATGAGGCCGAGTTATGTTTTTTGTTTCAGCAGGGCCGCTTTAGCCACGCGGCTGTGGGGCTCGATCTCACTAAGCGGGCGCTACAGAATCAGCTAAAAGCTAAAGGTTTACCGTGGGAGCGAGCAAAGGCCTTCGATGGTGCCGCGCTGTTTAGTCCATTTATCGCCATTGAGGATCCCGATGCCGCAATCGACTTTACCCTGAGCATTGATGGGCAGCAGGTGCAAGCGGGTCATGTGGATTTGATGATCAATAAACCTTCGGCGATCCTCGCTCAATTGCAGACCTTTATGAGCCTTGAGGATGGGGATGTGGTGATGACTGGCACGCCAAAAGGTGTCGGGAGCATTCCTGCCAACAGCCTCTTTAACGTGAGCTTACATCAAGGGATAAAGGCCGATACCGCCCCTTGTGTGCAGTGGCAATGGCGGAGTGCCTAGCACTTAGCACTTAGCACTTAGCACTTAGCATTTAGTACCTAGTACCTAGTACCTAGTGGCATGATTGTCGCTCTGCTAAGGTGTCGTCTGAGCGTTGGGGTTGCCTGAGCCGCGATGTCGCGTGGGCGGTGGGAGAGGGGCGCAGGATTTGCCGTCACGTCGCTTTTGTTCGCGGTTTAACGCTGAGCGACGGCTTCCATATCAAGCTCAATATCGGTACAACCCTTAGCACAATAAATCCCCGGTGCATGCGCCGCGTTGGCCTTTTCAGGCAAGATCACCGTTAAGGCTTGTTTGCACTGAGGGCATTGAACGGACTTGCCCTGTAGCACCCGTTTAATCAGCTGCTTTTGCTCATTAAATGAGGCCGTGGTGGTTTGATTGAGTAGCGTAAAGGGATTTGGTGTAGTCGTGGTCATTGAGGGGGATCCTTAAGGCTCGCGGCAATTGGCTTTTAGCGTGTCCGGCTGTGGCATGGGCTCACGCGGCGCGATTATAGCGTGAGTGTCGTGATGATTGAACAGGCTATGGCGCAGCAGTAGTGGCGTCATCTCGCGTTCTAGGTTGCTCATAGGCACAAAGAAATATCCGGATCATTTCATTAATTAATGCTTCTTGCGTTACTGTTGTGGGGGGCTCCACATTGGCCATTAATTGTGGCCAAAGAAAATGGCCATGGAAGAGGTTGATGATAACCGAGACCATGAGTTCACTGGCGCCTTGGCGAATACGGCCATCGGCCATGGCCGCTTCAATCCAGTGTTGCAGCGCGCCATCAGTGTTTTCAACCAGCGCAAAGTATTTTGCTGCCAGTTGTGGCTCGCGGATCAATTCAGCCACTACCATGCGCACCACAGATAACCCCACTAATTGATACAAAGCGACGACTTTTTGTTGCAGATAGGCGCGTAATTGAGCCGCTAAACATTGTTCAGGGCAATAGCGCAAACTGTGGGGTTGCATCTTCCCATCAATCAGGGCGCTGATGGCGGCTGAAAATAATAACTCTTTACTTTCAAAGTGGTTATATAAAGTGCGCTTCGAGGTGCCGGCTTTTTCACACACTCTGGTCATATTGGCGGCGCGAAAGCCATATTGCAGCAACTCATCTTTTGCGGCCTCAATTAAGGCGGCTCGCTTACGCTCGGTTAATTTCATCGGATCTTTTCACTTCACCTTGGGGCTCTCAGGCGCTTAGGCACTGTCTGTTTGGGCACTGTTTGTTTGGGTATTGTCTGTTTAGCTGTTTAGGCTCGGCCAGTGTGGGACTCTGGCCCACACTGGGGCCCACACTGGCGCCATTATAGCGGCAAGGTCGAAAATGTATACTTTTGAGTTTACTTTTTTAGGGGCTAACGGTATCATCTGCGCCCTCCATTTCGAACGGTATCATTGAGCGCTGTTAAAACACCTGATTTAAAACCCATTGGGTTAAACACAGGTTAATATTAAGCCATGATGATACCCAGCTCCGCTGGCGACTAACCCGCTGCTTTAATGACGAAGCCATTTGAATGAAAAAATTCTCACTGTTTATCGTGTTGCTGACATTCGCCTCCTGCGCTGCGGTTGCTGAGTCGATTAACTTGCCTCTTTGGAAAGAAAAGGCCGAGGCGTTAGGTTACACCTTGCCTAAGCCGTTAGGGTTAAATCTGAGTTATATGGCGATGGAGCAAGGGATCAATGTTGATTCGATTGCCATTCAAGGCCTGCCTTTTCAGCAGCTCGTACTGGATTTAAAGGCTGAGCCCGGGCGGCAATATACCGAGGTGCTGACCTTAAGAGCCGATGTCTGGCTGTTGCCTTTTCTGAATGTGTACGGCTTAGTCGGCAAATTGGAGGGCTATTCGACGACTGACGTTACCCTGTCGGCGGGCTTTAATCCGGATAGGCCGTTAATCACCAAAAAAATCAATGATTTTCGCCTTGATCTTGACGGTTACACGACTGGCTTTGGCGTGGTATTAGTCGGAGGATATCAAAATTGGTTTGCCTTAGTGGATGCCAGTTTGACCCAAAGTCGCTTAACTGTGGTGGATGGCAATATTGATGCCCTCGTGATTTCGCCGCGTGTGGGTTATGACTTTCATCGTCATAATCTGCCGTTACGGCTGTGGGTTGGGGCGATGTATCAAGATGTCGAGCAAACACTCCAAGGTTCACTGGTGGATTTAGGCCTGCCCGGCGACCTCGGTGCTGCGCTGCCCAACACGGCGCGATTTGAGGTGAAACAGCATTTACAAACCCCGTGGAATGCCTTGCTGGGTCTGCAATATCAACTTAATGAGAGCTGGTCACTGCTCGGTGAGTTTGGCTTTGGTGAGCGGCAAAGCTTGTTTTTCTCGATTGATAGACGCTTTTAATCTGTAGACGGCGATGAAACTCACAACGTTGATGGTTATGGCCAGTCTAAGTTGTCCGTTGGCCGTGGCCGCCGAGGATGATTGGCTCGAACAATGGCTTGAACAATTAGGCGCAAGCGCCACGGTGGATGAGCGCAAATTGATCGATTGGGGGGTGCTGCCCGGTCCGTTTGTCAATCCTGAACAAGGCTTGGGCATTGGCGTTGCTGCTGTGGGGCTGTATACCCCGAGCACATGGCGCCAAGGTGAACCCTATTCTACGGTGACCGTGACCTCTTACGCCTCAACCTCCGGTTCCTATGGCCTAGGCTTAGTTAATCGCACTTACCTTAATAACGATCAATGGCGCATTGTGTTTGATGGTTGGATAAGTCATGCGCCGAGTGATTACTGGGGAATTGGTGCTGAAGCGGCGATGCAAGAGCACAATAAAACCCATTATGACGCCAAGCGGTTGCAGCTGAATCCAACCTTAGCCTATGAGGTTTTCCCGAATATCTATGTCAAAGCCGGTTGGCAATGGCAGCGCTATCAGGCGGTGGAGGTGACCGACGCCGGCGCCGTTGCATTTGAGCTCCAGCCTGGCACCAGCAGTGGCAGTCTGCTGGGTTGGGAATATGACAGTCGTGATTTTGAGCCCAATCCGCAAGTGGGCAGTTATATCAATGTAGAGTGGCATGATTACCGCCATCGCTACGGCAGTGATTTTGCCTATCAGCAATGGTTAGTCAATCTGCGTCATTATCGGCGGCTAACGGACGATACCATAGTGGCGATGGAATGGTTTAGCCAGTCCCTCTCTGGGGATGTGCCTTGGTTTGATCACGCCATGTTGGGAGATGCCCAGCGCATGCGCGGTTACTATCAAGGCCAGTACCGCGACAAGCAATTTGCCGCCGTGCAGCTAGAAATTCGCCACAGCTTTAACGCAAGGCACGGCATGGTCACTTGGCTAGGCGGTGGGACGACTGCGGCAACGTTTGCAGAGTTAACCCAGAACCAATGGTTGCCCACGGTAGGCATTGGTTACCGTTTTGCCTTTAAAGCGCGCATTAACGTGCGCATTGACCTAGGGATAGGCAAAGAGACCAATGGATTTTACTTTCAGATTAATGAAGCCTTTTAAGGTTAATGTGATGAAGTTAAATATAATTAGGCAGTGCCTGTTCAGTATCTTCAGTTTATGGGCTGTCAGTGTGAGTGTAAGCTTACCCGCCCAAGCGACTCAAGCGCCCCAAGCGGCGCCCACAGGCGTGCGTCCCTGCTGTGCCTTTGGTTATGATCTCAAGGCGCAGCTTGGCGGCATTGCCGTGCCGTTCTTTTCGGTGGGGAATGTGCTTGGCGTCGAGTCCCTTGGGCACCATCGTTATAATCAAGGCGATCAGTCATTATCCGCCAGTTTATTAGGCATGAGTGATGAGCAAAATGGCCTACTGTTTACTGCGCGCGCCGGTTTTATCGACTCAGCCCATGTGCGCGATACCGCCGATTTTACCTTTTATTTGTTCCGCCAGAATCTGGCCACGCTTGGCCAAGAGGCCAAGATCAGCTTGCCCGCCGAATTGCGTGTACGGCAAATCCACTGGCGGGCCAAGGACACTGTGCTCAGCGAGCAGGAGCGTATTACCCGCAGCGCCCAAGCCGCCAGCTTGGTTGCTTTTCAATTGGCCCAGTGGCATGAAATTGCCCAGTGGTTTGGGCTCACCTCTGTGGGGGGCTTTCATGAGTTAGCCTCCGCGTTTTCCCCGGAGGATCTGTACTCCAATATGCTCGGCGCGGTGTTAGCCCAAGAGGTGTTACTTGCCCATCCCACCGCCACGAAAAAGCAGTTTGAGCAGGAGTTTGACCGCCATTTTCGTGCCAAATTGACGCAGCTTGAGGTGCAAAGCGCGGCGGTGACTAAACAAAAAATCCAGCAACTAGAAGGCATTTGGTGGGATAGCCAGCGCCGATTGCCGGACAAGTGGTTGCTGCTAAAACGGGACTACCGTTTAGGTTATCAATTGCAACCCAACTATCCCAATACCGATATGCCCCTTGCGCTGTCACCGACCTTTGATAACGGTGAGCGGATTGAAGATTGGGTCGAGTTACAACTGCTCAATGCTGACTCAACGGCTGCAACCGAGAGCGCGTTTGCGGCATTTTTAGCCCAAATGCCGTTAGCCGAGGTGTGGACGCCCAGCCAATTTCACTGGTTTGCTGCGTTTGCCATGCAGCAAGATAGCCAAGCGCATCCGCAGCAGATGGCAGTGCAGGTTGAGCGTGATGACGGGGCACGTTCATCAGAACAGAGCAGTGCCACAGGCATGCATTGAGCTCAAGCTTGAGCCTCTGATAATCTTGAGCTGAAACAGCACTCATCTCATCACGTTTGGGGACTAACAGACTCACGTTTTGGCGCTAACACACTCACATTGTGGGGCTAACACACTCACATTTTGGAACTAACCACTCACGTTTTTGGATTCACCATTGGCGGCTTTTATCTCGAGTGGCGGTCCATTAAGTGCAGGCTCTCTTGCCGGTTCAGACGCTAGCCAGTTCAGACGCTTGCAGGTGCAGAGCGCTTAACCGGCAGGATAGCTCTGAACAGGCTAGAGCGTTGTTAACTCGCGAGAGATCTGAACTTACAAGAGCGCTCTGAATTTGCAAAAGCACGCAGCTGCATTTGTGTGGTTATCCAACCCGACTTATCCAACCCGACTTATCCAATGTGACTAGCAAGGTTGCTGTGGCCTCCAGCGTTGTAGGCTGACGGGGATGCTCACTCCTTGGGCTAACAGTAGGTTAATCCGCGCTTGATAGGCGGCGCCCACCATTAAATGTTTGGCTAAATCCACCGCATGGCGGGCGCGGTAATCATCCAAATAACTGCCCTTGGCCCAAGCATTAAAGGCACCAAGGGCGGGGCCGGCCCAAATTTGATAATCCATTTCGCGGCCAACTTCACCGGTGTTAGACCAGCGGCTCGACAGCCCTAAATACCAACGGAAAATCAGCGCCATTTTACGTTTGGGGTTATCCTGCGCGCGCTCAATTTGCTTCGGATCGCGCTCGTTAAAGTGGGCAATGGTGCCCGCCCAAATATCATCGAGTGAGGCGCGAAACACTTGCTCCTCAAGCTTTTTACGCTCATCTAAGGGGATCGCCTCAATTGAGTCGTAACGGCTGTAGAGGTCATATAACTTATTGGCGCGCATCGGAAAGAGCGTGCCGCGTTTAACCACCTGCAATTTCACCCCCATTTCGAACATATCTGCGGCAGGCGCCATCGTCACATCGGCCATTTCTGTGGTGGCGAGCAATTTGCGGGTATGTTCGCTCGCGCCCGCTTCCACACAGGCTTGGTTAATTGAGCCGGTGACAATATAAGCTGCGCCCATGTTGAAGGTGGCGAGCGCCGCATCGGGCGTACCAATACCACCGCCAGCCCCCACGCGGATTGGCGTTTTATATTGGTACTTGGCTTGGATTTCATCCTTGAGGGCTAATATCGTCGGTAATAGTGTGACGAGTGGCCGATTGTCGGTATGGCCGCCAGAGTCGGCTTCGGCGGTGATGTCGTCCGCCATCGGCACACATTGGGCCATCGCCATTTGATCTTCACTGATAAGGCCTTCATGCACCAGTTGCTGGAGCATTTTAGCGGGCGCAGGTTGCATAAATTTGCTGGCAACTTCGGTGCGGCTGATTTTGGCGATGACCTTGTTGCCAATGATAATCTCGCCATGGGCATCGCGGCTTAATCCCGCCGCGCGGTAATAGACAATGTGCGGCGTTAAGCCTAAAAAGGCCGAGGCTTCCACTGTGCGAACCTGATGTTTTAAGAACAGTTCAACGCTACCACGCTCTAAGGCGCTCTCGCTGGGGCTGTGGATTAAATTAAAGGCGTAGGGCCCATTGGGCAGCGCGGTTTGAATGCGTTTGATGGCCGCCTCAACCCGTGATGGGATCAGCCCCGCCGCGCCAAAGGCACATAAAATGCCTGCCTGCCCGAGGGCGATAACCAGTTCTTCCGAGGCAATTGCGTTAGCCATCGCGCCGGCATAATAGGCATATTTGACGCCGTGAACGCGGCAAAAATGACTGTCGCCTAAACTTTGGGTGCCAAGGGCGGGCGCAAATGCGCTGACGGGGTGTGAACCCGCTAGCGCTGGGCTGTTAGGGTTGGTCACCTCGGCTGACTGGGCGATGCCTAAGCCCTGTTCACTGTGATTGACTAGGTAACAGGCTTGGTTTAACTCTTTGAGTTTTTTGCCTAATGTGTCGATATCAAAGTGAAGTTCGGCCTCCTTGACGTGCCACGGCCAAGGGGTGAGTGTTTGCAAAGGGCGATGAAATGGATCTTGCGTCTGGCTCGTCATGGGTGTTCTCATGTTATCTGTGTCGCCCTGCGCGATAGCAGGCAAAGGCGACACTGTCATTTGTTATGTGCTGTTTGTTATGCGTTATTGGTTATCCGAGATAAGGGCTTGCTAAATGCGCAAGTTCATTCGGCTTCTTCAATACAGATGGCGATATCCTTCACCTCATAAATCCGCAGGCCATCTTTACTTAAGTTGGCATCGCCGACAATGATGCGTTTGCCATGCTCGTCACTCACGCGGGTGATGTGCACATCGAGCGACATCTGCTGGTTTAATGGGGTAATTTGGCCACGATACTTCCATTGAATTTCCGATAATATCTGGCCAAATTTAGGATTGTTAAAGCCAGCACCGAGATCTTGGACAATCGCATAGGTTTGCATGAGCTCGATGATGGCTTCGACTCCTAATGAGCCGGGCATCACCGGATCTTGATGGAAGTGAAATGGGAAGAACCAATCACTCGGATCAATCGTGCGCTCAGCGTATAAATAGCCTAGGCCCGCTTTGCCGCCAGTATTAACGATCTCAGCCTTGTCGATAAAGTGAAGCTGCCCACCGGCCAAACGGTAAAAAGGTTTGCCTTGCGGCGGGTTAAAACAGCGGTGTTTTTTATCTAATAGATTGATTTGGCTATCGGCGGCTATGCCATGTTGCACATGCCAAGGCTGGGAAGTTTTGCCGTTGTCTAGGCCTAACTGGTTTTTGAGCGCATCGGCCTTAAAATAACCAAATACCGCTTTACCTTGGTAGAATGGCTCGCCTTCGCAGCTTAATTCAAAGCTGAAATTTTGGATGATGTTACTGCCGGCAATCACAGTCGAGAGTAACCGTGAGTCGTTTACTATGGTCTTGCCGTGCAACGCTACCTGACGCAGTAACTTACCGCTACCGTCTAAGTTACGGAAAAACAGCTCTTCGCCGGGGAACCCTAAGGTGGTGCCCATATAGCCTGAGATAAAGCCATTGGGCTGCAAGGCGATCTCCATTAACACCGAATAGGGCATCACGGCGGGATGGCTATTTTTAGTGTAATACCAAGCCGTGGCGGGGACTTCGTATTCGGCGATGCAAGCGGAGGGCTGTTTCAACTCGCCGCGTTTGCCGTCAATGGCGATCACGCGCGTGGTGAGCTGCAGATCCCCACAGGGGGTGCGCGGCGGGATCAGGCCGCGATAGCTGGCAAAATCCGCGCCGAAGCAATTTTCAATGTCGCCCGTGGCAAATTCGAACAGGTGGTAGGGGGTAAACGGCAGAGTATCGGGGACTCGGTTAGCATACTTAGTGCCCGCTGGCGCAATGGGCGCGGGCACATGTTGCAAAGGCACGACCCCTTTATTGCGGGGCGCGGTGAAATCGGGGAGTTGCTGCATCAGCGGGGCGACTTGCGCTGTTGGCGTTGTGGCATCAAGCGGCGTAGCCGAAGCGATGGCATCGCGAGTCGCAGTATTATTCGCTGCGGCTGCGACGACATTCTTCGCTGCAACATTCTTCTCTGCAACATTCTTCTCTGCAACATGGTGAGCCGCGTTATCTGTCAGGTAGCGGCGACACTCGGCTTCTTCTTTGATCATCACCCCCAGATTTTGGAAATCCACCACGACTTTGCCATTGAGCAGAATATCGATATTGGCCTTAGCGTAGGGGCGTGGGCTCATACCGATTTCGGTGATCTCCATGCGATAGCTAAGCACCCCCGATTGCGGCAATACTTGGCCGCGACAACGCACCTTTTGTGCGGCGTGTGCAAGCGGTTGGAAACGCCCAGCTTTCACACCGCGGTGCATGCCAATATGCAGCATAAAAAATTGCAGCAACTGGCCACAACCTTCGGCCATTAATGAGCCCGCCATCACTTGGTCGCCCTTGAAGTGACAGGGGAAATACCAATGATCAGCCTCTAGCTGCTTATGGCCTTCTACTGAGCCTAAGCCCCAAGCGCCGCCATGGACCTCAAGTTTGCTTATCTGTTCAATCATCAGGAATTTTTCGGAAGCAAAACATAAAGACGGCTGCCAACCATATTGGGCTTGATGCGCTGCATGCTCGCCGCCAAAACAGCCGCCGATATCGGCGCTGAGCAGTTTATGGATCTGGTGGTAACTAAAATGCGTTTGACTGCAGGCGAGCAGCGGCGTAAAGCGCGGCTTGTTCGGATGATTGAATGCGAGGTTGCGGGCCTGGATTTCTGCTTCGGTGCGAATAACCCCTTTGCCGTCGGCCAGTTCCTTATCGGTGAAAAAGCCGGCGCAGCCCCCATCCATTTTAAGGATAAGTTTATCGCCCACGAAACACTCGTAGGAGAAGAAGAACAGCAAGGTATCGCCATTACGGGCAAAATGATTGATGGAAATGTGGTAGCGCAGGGTATCGCCCCCGCGGGGTAAATCGTCGAGGAAGGTGAGGGTGCAATCGAGCAAACGATATACCCGCTCGCCCTTGTTTTCAAAATCGATACCTAAATAGCTTATGAGCATCAAATCGCATTGCCCCGATTCGACCGCCACCGCCCAGGGGATTTGCCCATCCACCAAATAGGGGGCATCCCGCGGGATGTCGTATTCGGTGGTCATAGTACAAGGCTCAAAACGCCCCATTTTGGCGTTGAGTTGAGTGACCCGCGACACCAGCAAATAGTCCGTGGTGGGCAGGCGTACACGCCGTGGGTAGCTGTCGATAATGGCGTAATCGGGGCCAAATACCTTAGCGATATCACCTTCGGCATATTCGACTAAATCGGCATAATGCCAAATACAGGGTTTGTCCGCGGGCGTTGGCGCACATGCCTGAATGTTGGTTTGCGCTGGTGCCGTTTGGCCATTAGCGGTTAACTCATTGGCCTGCTGCGCTTTCATCAAGGTATCGGCCAGTTTTAAACCTTCAACGCGGCTGTGTAAAAAGGCTAAATGCGCCTCACGGGCGAGTTGCTGATTACGGAAAAATGCCGCGTCTGTTAACTCGGCTTGAGCGGCCTGTTGATTGGGCGTAGTGAGTGCATTCATGGGTATCTTGCTTAATGTCTCTTGTTGTCGGGCCGTGATTGGGCGGCTTGGTGCAAAACGGGCGGCGATAGTGGGCGATAGTGCCATGGCTAAAGGGGAGCGCGGGCGTTTGGCTGGCAGTGCCATCATGGTTTGGGCTTTTTGTTGTATTGCCTCAATGCCAGTGAGCGGTGTATCGAGAATATGCTGATAGATATCCCGGCCACCGAGAGTCACTTGTTTTATCAAGTGCTTTTGCTCCGACAGCGTTAAGTCTTGCTCAAGGCGCTGTTGCAAATTGTGTGCTTGTGCGGCGCTTTGGCGGAGCAATAATTGCGCGCAGTGACCTTGGCCAAACGTCGCCACCAGTGCGTGTTGTGCTTGACTTGTTAATGGTGCTTGCTGTTCTAACAACACTTGGTTTTTAAGTTGCAATAGTGCGCTCAATATACTCGCCATGCCCGCAGCGGCAAAGCAGTGGCCAATGGTATCCGCCGCTTGATGACGTTGGCTTACGCTCGGCAGCAGCCGATGGTGTGGCGGCGGTGTATCGACAGCTTGCTCAATCGCCATACAGGTTTCAATCAGGCGGACTTGATGGCTAGGCACCTGTGTTTGAGTGAGCAAATCATCGCAAATCCGCGCGGGGTTGCTAAGCCCTTGCGGGTTACCGGTCGCGCCAAACACTTGGCCGCATAACTGACCATAGCCGTTGTACTGACCATAGCCGTTATACTGACCATGTTGCGCTTGGCTATCGGCCGCGCTTGGCGGCATGCTCGTGAGCACGAATGCGCCCGCGCCTTCACCGACTTTCCAACCTGCGCTGCTGGCATTTAACGCCACTGGCGCGTGGGCATGTTTGAGGATCACTTGCTCGGCACTGCCGCTTAAATCGACGGCGGCGATCACCACTGCATCTAAGGATTCTTGGGATAACAGGTTTTCGGCGACATCGATACAGCGAGCGACCGATAATTCTGCCGCTGAAATGGTAAAGGCGGGGCCGTTAAAGTCCCACAGCGAGGCGATACGCGACGCCATAATGTTGCCAATAAAACTGGTGTACTGGTTCAGTTTGGCGGCATCGAGCACACTGTCCATGGCGATGGTTTCAAGGGCGAGGTACTCCGCTGGTGTGAGATTTATCCCTTGGCGTTTAAGGCTTTCAGCCAGTTGGGTGTGCAGGTTCACTCGGCCACGGAACTGGTGTAATTCCAGCTCGGTTTCCATCGCCACTAATACCGCCACCTTGCTGCCGGGCTTAAGGTTGGCATCACGAATGGCTTCATCGGCGATTTTGATCAGCAGCAGTTGCTGGGAGATCAGCCTATCGTCCTCGTTGGGCGGCACCTTAAAGCGCAAAAAATCAAACTCAAACTGGTCAATATAGGCGCCTTGCGGCACTGCGGTTAAACCACAGTTTGCCAAGATCTCCGGATGCTTATCTAAGCCTTTCCAGCGTTGAGTGGGCAGCGGGATAAAGGCATGTTGCTTGGCGATTAAGCTGCGATCCAGTGCGTTAATCGAAGATAACGGGCCAAAGTGCGATGCTAAGCCAATGATAGTCAATGGTGGATGTGGATAGCTGACCGTGGTGGCACTTTGCGGACTTGGGCTGCTGGTGTTGGCCGCGGGGGAGGATTCTAGCAATAAATGCGCGTTACAGCCGCCAAAGCCAAATACCGACACCCCGGCGTGGCGGCGATCATTCCCGGCCTTATCTGGCCAAGCCTGTATGTCGGTAGGCAGGTTGTGGGCGCTAAATAAGCCCTTGGGGGACGATATCGGCGCTGATAGGTTAATGCTTGGCGGCACATGCCCTGAGCGCATGGCAAAAATCATCTTCATGATCCCCGGCATGCCCGCCGCAGTGAGTAAATGGCCAAGGTTGGATTTGGCCGAGCCAATCAGCGGCACCGCAGTGCCGGCGAGTTTGTCCTCAAAAAAACGCTCCATCGACGCGAGCTCAACCTTATCCCCAAGGGGGGTGCCAGTGGCGTGGCATTCAATCACTTCAATATTGGCCGGGGCCGTGTTTGCCGCGCGGTAGGCGCGCTCGAAAGCTTGCACTTGGCCCTTGCTGTTGGGGCTTAAAACAAATTGGCCTTTGCCGTCGTTCGACAAGCCAATGCCGCTGACGATCGCATAGATGTTATCGCCATCGCGCAGTGCATCCTCTACGCGTTTTAACACCAACACCCCAGCGCCTTCACCAGCGAATAAGCCTTTGCTGTTACTATCAAAAGGGGCGGAAATGCCTTGGTCTGGATAGGCGTGGAAAATCGAGAAGCCCATGTTGATAAAAAAGGGATCGGCGCCCGATACCGCGCCGGCGAGCATCATATCGGCCTTGCCGGTGGTCAGGTAATCACAGGCAAGTTTAAGGGCGTATACTGAGCTGGCGCAGGCAGCATCGAGACTGAATTGTGCGCCGCCTAAACCAAGGGCATCGCTGACGAGTTTTGAGGCGGTGTGGGCGCTTGCGCCATTGGCGAGCGCCCCGTCTGGGGCATGATGTTGTGGGTGAAAATCTTGCAGCTGAAATGCGCTTTGGTTAAGTTTGTGTTGTAGCGCCTTTTCAACGACTTGATGATACAGCGGCAAAAAGAGTTCGTTGGAGCGGGCGGTGGGGAACGACAAGGTGCCCATCACGATACCCGTGCGGGCCAGTACGGCAGCGTTTGGAGCAATGCCGGCATCGTTAAGCGCTTTGCGGCTGCAATCGAGCGCCCATAAAAAGCTGTCATCTACACCGTTAAAGGCGGATTCTGGCAGTTGATACCCTGTGGCATCAAACTCAAAGTGCTCGATGTAACCGCCCTTATCGCAGTAAAAACGGTCCGATTGCCCTTGTACACCTTGGTAATCGGCAGGATTGGCCTTGAGCTTATCGCGGCTGATTTGGCTGCGTGAATCCTTTTTATCCAGCAGGTTTTGCCAGAAGGTTTGCGGATTATCGGCGCCGGGATACTGGGCTGCGAGCCCGACGATGGCAATTTTAGCCGGGCTGTTCGGCTCGCGGTGATGTTGGGTGCTGTTATCAATCGTCGGCGAATGCTGAGAACTCACTGGGGTTCTCCTTTAAGTAATACAGCTGAGGATAAATGGGGCGCTCCCGCACCCAAATGGGGCATAAGCGGCGCGAGCGAAAGCGGGACTCTGTGGCAGATCAGTTGAGCTAAACACTTGAGTAAACTCGTCAGCGCATCGGCACCCTTGGTATTGCAAGCCATCGCCACCGTTTTGGCGGCGCAAGGGGGCGTGCTCGCGCAGTGTGGCAGCTGCGTCCTTTTGCCCGAACTGGCTTGAGTGAGATGAGCTTGGCAGATTTTATCGATGAGGGTGCTGGTTTGCCGATCGGCGCCCACTTCGACAAATAGGTTTGCGCCTTGCTCATAGGCACGCTGAATTAGGCCGCTAAAGTCGAGCGGCGCGCAAAAGGTATCGGCAATGGCGCGGCCAATACTGTGGCTATCGATGCTGACGGGAGCCGTTTGCGCGGCGCTGATAAAGCGAATAGGCGATAGCTTTGCATCCGCGTTGAGCGCTTGCGTGTAGAAATCTTGCACTTGCCCATGGACTAACATGGCCGGCGTGGTGTGCATCGCGGTAACGCGATTGGCGGCAATCCCGCGTTTACCGAGTTTGGCCAGCAGGGCTTGACAGCTTGTTTCGCAGCCGGCTATCACGCAGCTATCACCTTGAATGATCGCGAGGTATACGCGAGGAAACTCAGGCAATAATGCGTTGATATCATCTCTTTTGGCCCGCACCACAAAGCTGTTCCACACTATCGGATCGTGGCTATCAAGCTGCCAGGCTTGGCGTACGGCGGTTAGCTCGCCAGAAATCGCATGATTGAAAATATCGCTATTTTCGGTGGCACTTATCATTGCATGGGGCGTTTGCCATACATCAAGGCTGGCCCACATCGCCGCTTCGCCCATGGAGTAACCGAGGGCCATTTTCGGCTGGATATGAAAAACCTGAGTCAGCAGCTTAGTGAACAGATAGCTGGCGCCTACGCCGCTAATCGCTTGCTGGCTTAAGCTCATGCCCGCCGCGGTTTTCGTCTCATCGGCGTAAATCAGTGTCGATTGCAGCATGGCACTTAAATCCCCCTCACGCGCCAGTTGCTGATAAAGCGTGGGGAAATACTCATGCAAGTTATTGAACATGTTTGGGTAAACCGTACCAACGCCGGGATAGACAAAGGTCAGTCCCGCATCCCCTAAGGGATGCGCGTAAAAGCAGCTCCCCGCGGGTGTTTTAACGGGCTGGCCATGATGAACCGCTTGGTGTGCAAGGGCAGTTAACATGGCTTGGGTTTCACGTTGAAGCTCGTCAATGGATGTTGCCATTAACACGAGGGCTAAGGGTGCTCTGGCATCGTAGTGTTCAAACCAACAAGTGAGTAGCTCGGTTGCAAAGGGCGTGTTTGCTGCGCCCGAGTCGAGTTGATGCGCCGCGAGCGCGCTCAGCAAATGTCGCAGTTTGGCGCTTAGCATCTCGAGGGTGTCGCCACTGATGGGCACCAGTAGCCTATGTGTATCAAGGAGTGCCTTCGCTGGCACAAGCTGCGTGCCTTGGGTGAGTATGACACTTTGGCAAATCTCCCCTTGATTGACAGCGGGAGTCCTTTGGCTTTTGGCAACAAGATTGAGACACAGCACCCGCGCTTGATGTTGGCCGCTAAACCAATAGCCGCTGGGAGGCGTTGTGCGGTTGTCGCCATTAAGCGGTGGCCGCGTGCGCGCGGCGAGGGCCATCACGCTGCGGCGCAGGGCGATTAACGCCTCATTGACTGAGTCTGCGGCGACCTGATGCTGCAAGGCGCAAGCTTGGCTACGTTTGGCTGCGGTAAATGCCGTCTTCGCCACGCTTAACGCCTCATTACCTGCGGCAAAGCTGGCAATGAACGCATGGGCATGTAGCCGCAGTTTGGCGGCTCTGACATCATCGAGCAACCACAGCGACAGGGGTTGCGCTTGAGTGTTAGACTGGGTTTGCACACACTCATTGAACCTCAGTTCAACCAGTTTGCCTTGCTCAATGGCGGTGACGGCTTGGCCCAATAACGCCGTAAGCGATGCAGGCGCTGCGGAGCCTAAGGCGGCATTTGAGGGGAAAAGTCGCACGTTAGCACATTGCCCTAATTTTATGGCTGATTGTGCCGTCAGATTGGCCGCATCGCCAAGCAGCACCGCGATGCGCAGAGGCTTAGCGCGGTGGTGCGCCGCTGCGTCAGCCATCGCGCAGTCAGCGGGGGCGCAGTGGGGGCTCGCTAAGTTCACTTGACCTGTGCCCCTGGGGGTTGCGCTTCTGGCGTGACAACCGCCTTATGGGCATCGCCACGCTTTTGCGCATTCTTATTGACGCTATGCTTATTAACGGCTTCCTTATTCAGCGCATTTTGATTAACCATCGGTTGATTGGCTAAAAAAGCACTATTGAGGTTTTTACTGATGGTGACCTTGGCGTTGTGCATCTCGCAGCTGATGCGGCCGTCTTGATGATACAAGGCAATATGGGCTTCAAGGGCGCGGCTTGAGTGTTTCACGACCTCAAGCACTAAGTAGCCGTCAGCGCCAAAGGCCAGCGGTGCATGGGAGATAAACTCCCCAATGCTCGATGGCAAACTCGCCGCGCCATAGTTGAGCCTCGTCCACACGAGCATCGCCTGCAGTAGCAAATCCTCCGCAAAAACCTGCGAGCCTTTGGGGGCCAGATTGGGGGCAAATTCACCGCAGTCTGCTAACGCCACCTGCGGTAAACTCACCTTGGCGATTAAGCCCGACGCGTCACACTGCAGCACCGAACTTATCCCTTGCAGTCGTGGGCCGTGGAACAGTGTGCCGTCGTGGTACAGTTCGCGCGCGGTGGTGATGGCAGCCAAGGCGGCTACATCGGCTACGGCAGTGGTTTTGAGCGGATGGCGTCGAGTTGTTGCCGCATCCGTTGGCGCATCAACGACTAACCGCGCTTGATAGTGTGGCCGGCCGTCAACGCTGATCAAGGCATCAATCTGGACGCTATTTAACGGGGCGATGACTACGGGCGTGAGCTTAAGCGCGAGGGTGATTGGCGCGCGTGTTAACGCACCGTGCGTATCGTGTTGTCGCATGCCAGTATCAAAAATAACGCCTTTCAATAGCTTGTAGTCTTGTACTTTGACATGCTGTTGTAGCATGTCAAAGGCGGCCTCGCGCATCCATTGAATTGCACACACAGTGGGTAATACCGGATGCGCATTAATGCAATGATCTTCGATAAAGATCATTGTGTTAGGGGCCAAGGTTCGTTGCAGTGTGATTGGGCTTGGTGTCACAGTCGTAAGCGCGCCGGCGTGAGATAAAGCATGCGGATCCGCGGCGTCACTCAACCGATCCGCTGCAGGCTTTTTTAGCTTGCGACCTGCAGTCGCTGGCGTGGCAGTGTTGCTCTGAGCAGCATTGCCTTGCATGTCCGTACCGATCAGCAATTGTGCGCCCGAGTGGCTCAGTAATTGGTTGGCAAATAACTCGGCACCCGCTTTGAGTGGGATCACATACACCCCGCGTTCCATAAACATGGTTTTTAGCGCGGCATTGACCATGCCACCGTCCCATGGCCCCCAATCAAAGCTCATGACTTTTGCCTTGGGCAGTTGCTGCGCCAGTTGCAGCGCGGCTTTGTTGAGTATGTCGTTGGCCATCGCGTAATCGCTTTGGCCGACATTGCCATAAAAACCTGCCGCCGAAGAAAATAGCGCAATAAGGGTTAATTTATCTAAATCCAATGCGCCAAGGAGATGACTAAGGCCTGTGACTTTAGTGCCATACACCCGGGCTAACTCATCTAAGGTTTTGTCTTGGATGTGTTTATCCGCAAGGACACCCGCACCATGAATAATGCCGGTAATGGCTGATAACTGCGTTTTCGGCACCAGTGTGCTGGCAATCTCATCAGGATTATTCACATCCAACGTTAAGTACTCGGCGCTCGCCCCCACGGCGCTAAAGGCTTGCAGTGCCGCGGTAATCTCAAGGCTGCTTTGCACCGGCCAAACTAAGGCGTTGACTTGTTTTGGCGTGGGTTTTTCACCGATCCCTTGGCGATGTAAGCTGTGAATGTGCGCAATGGCCGCCGCGTTAAGCTCGCTGGGCTTTTTGCCCTGTGCCCAAGTGGGGATGGCCAGGTGGCGGCTTCTGCCGGCAAGGATAAAGTGCGCCTTGCAGCGTTTGGCAAGACTTAAGGCACATTCAAAGGTCACGCCTTTCGCGCCGCCGGTCACCAATATGTTGTCGGCGCGGGTGAGATTCGCGGGAGGGTGGCGGGTAGTGGCGTTGCCAGGTACTAACGTCATACGCGTGAGCCTTGCGTCAGTTTCGCCCGCTGCGGCGTCACTCACGCCCACCTCCGTGAGCTTATCGGTTGCAAATAACTCCGCCATTATCGCGTTAGCAACTTGTTTAGCATCAAGGTGGGGCGCGATATCTAAGGCGCGGCAATGTACGTTTGGCCATTCGTGACTTAAGGTTTTAGTGAGGCCTGTCAGTGCCGCTTGGTTTAACTCGCTGTGGCTAATCAGGCTGTGGTTAAGATAACCAAAGCCCCCGTCGATACGGCTGACGCTGATAAAGCAGCGCTGAGCCTCGGGCGCTACAGCCTCTTTGGTTAACAGAGGCTGTAAGTGCTTGGCGAATAAGAACGCCTGCTCAACCGAGGCCTTTGCGGCATTCGATAACACGACTCCTTGCGCATCCGCTGAGGTTTTATGCTGTGGTTGCAAATGAATAAAGCCGGCAATCTGGCCTAAGGTTTTGATTTCATTAACCACTGCGTGGATGCTCGCATCGTCAATTGCCGCTAAGCTAAAGCTGGCAATGTGGCTATCGAGCGGCGATGCACTGGCCACAAGGCTGTTAGGCGATCGCACAACCGCCACTGTTATACCATGAGCCTGCAATTTTTCGGCAAGGATGCCAGCATGGTGGCCATCGTCAGCGATGATCATGCAGGCATCCTTCGCAAACGGGCGTGGCAAGGCCTGTTGTGCGAGGTCTTTTGTCAATAGTTGTGCTGGATGTTGCGTGAACTCAGCCGCCGCTGGCAACTTTTTTAGCACTACCTCGCTATGGGGCGGCAAGTCGATAATCGCTTCGGTCGCGCGGGTAAGGCTCTCCCCATTGGCGGCAGTATTTTGGCTGGGATCTCCCTTAGCTTGCTCTCGTTGTAGGGAAAAGAGGGCGACGATTTCACCGAGGGTGCGACACTCGGCCAGATCGCTTGGGTTTAACTCCGGTAAGCCCGGCAGCGCATCTTGCACTGTGCCTAAAATTTCCACCCGTTTGATGGAGTCGATGCCTAAATCGGCTTCCATATCCATGCTAAGTTCGAGCATGTCGGCGGGATAGCCAGTTTTATCGGCCACCACGGCCAGCATAGTGCGCTCGATTTCAGCGCCATCCTGTTTTGTTGTTGCAAACTCTTTTTCGGGGAGGATTTGCGCGACTGGCACTGCGCGGGTGGCCGCTGTTACGTCGGTATTGGCCGCAGCGGTTGCTGTGAGTGATGCCGCAGGCAGGTTCGCGTTCATATAGTTAACGATTTCACCGAGGGTGCGACACTCGGCCAGATCGCTTGGGTTTAACTCAGGTAAGCCCGGCAGCGCATCTTGCACTGTGCCTAAAATTTCCACCCGTTTGATGGAGTCGATGCCTAAATCGGCTTCCATATCCATGCTAAGTTCGAGCATGTCGGTGGGATAGCCAGTTTTATCGGCCACCACGGCTAGCATTGTCTGCTGTACATTCGTTTGCTGAATATTATTTTGTTGAAGATCCGTGTGTTGGAGAGCCGTTTGCCGAGCGCCAGTTTGCTGTGCGTTATCGGCGCCCATCCTCGGCGCGCTGGCTAACACAGGGGTTGCCAATGCGTTTGGCTGTGGCTGGAACGTCTGATGCTCAAGTGGTTGATGTTGAACACTTTGGTGCGCTACAGGGGGCGGCGTTACGTGTGCGTAGGCGGAGGAAGGCGCTGATTGCGTGGCAAAGGGGCGTTCTTGTGGCTGGGAGGCTAATGTTCGTGCTTCACCTTTGAGTGGCTCACTCGCTACCATCGGCGCCTGAGTCAGTAGGGCTAAGGCTGCTTGACTGTGACGACTTTGCTGCTGCAAAAATTCGGTGTGGCTTTGTAAGGTTTGAGCTTGATGCTGGTGGAATAACTCCATCGAGCGCTGCAGGCTCTCAGGGATAGTGATGCCTTGGCTTGCCATTTTGGCTTGCTCTATCATCAGCGCCGTGAAGGTTTCGCCGTATTGTTTCGGGATGGCTAAAAACTGTTGATGCAACTGCGCCGCCTCGGTCTGCGCGCTAAAAAATGCCGAGAGGACATCGCGATTTGCATTCGAAGATAGGGTGCTTGGTTGTAACGGGGTTTGCTCGCTGTTGTGATTGTTGTTCATTGTATTTTCCACTAAGACAACCTTTTCTACCGTTTTTTCAATGAGTTTTTCGACGATGACTTCTTTTTCCACTTCTTTTTCAACGATGCGATCCACCCATTGGACTTGGGGGGTAACATGGCCGGTGGCGAGGGAATTGGCCATTTTAGCTTGGGTGGCCGGGCTGACATAATTAGTGGCATTGAGTTTTATGCTCATGGCCGATGGCGCGCCCTCTTGGCCAATGTCTTCAGCGCAGGTGGCTTGATAGGGATCCAGCCTCATCAGAGTTATCCCAGCGACCGCTAATTGCACTGCCGCGATCCGTAACTGCCGGTCGCTGTCACCTTGGGGATTGGGGTTGATGCTCACAAGGCACAACTCACTTAAGTGGGCGCTTAGGGTGTTTTCGGCCAATTTTTGCAAGGTATTTTTGGGGCCAAATTCGACAAATACCCGAGCGCCTGCGGCATACATAGCCTGCAGTTGCTCGCTAAAACGCACCGATTGCAGCATATGTTGCTTAAAATCGGCCTTAATTGCCTGCGCATCCTGCGGGTGTAATTGGCCAGTGCCATTGGCATAGACGGGGATCTTTGGCGCACTGAATGAGGTGTTATCAATGGCCTTGGCAAAGGGCTGCTGGGCATGGGCGACTAAGGGGGTGTGAAAAGCCCCCGACACGGGCAGGGCGATGACCTTAAAGCCAAGCTCGCTCAGGGCACTCGCGGCAAGCTTGGTTTCGGCGGAGCCACCCGCGATGACCCACTGCGTTGGGGCGTTATAGTTGGCGATATGTACGTTCGCAAACTGGGCTAAACAGGCCGTGAGTTGGTTTTTATCCTCTGGCTTAAAGATCACGGCGAACATAGTGCCAGGATCGGCGGTTTGACCGTCCTGCGCGGCAGGGAGCTCTGCCATCGCGTGTCCACGGGCAAAGGCGAGCTCGACATAATCAGCATTTGTAATGACCCCCGCAGCGCACAGTGCTGAGAGTTCGCCAAAGCTGTGGCCAGCGAGCATGTCCGCGCGAAAGCCCGCCTGCGTTAACAGGGAATATTGGGCCATCGACAACGCCCCGATGGCGCTTTGGGCAAAGAGGGTGTGAGTGAGTTTCGCATTTTGAGCCTTAAGTTCAGTATCATCAAAGGCCGGAATAGGGTAGAGAATTCGCGATAGCGGCGTTTGGCCATGGCGATCAAAAACCTTATCGCTCGCCATGATTTGCTGGCGCATTTCGGGGAAATGGCAGGCAAGCTCGCAGCCCATATTCAGGTACTGAGCGCCTTGGCCGGCAAAGAGGGCGGCAACCTTGTTGGTGACTCTTTGGCTTCCCTCGGGCGCTTCGCCTTGCGTGTCGCATGGTGTGACTAAGGCCCGGGGCCGATAGCTTAGCCCAGAAGGCCATTGCCAGGCCTTATCTGGGTTGGCGTTAAGTTGGCTAATGGCTTGGATTAACAGTTGTTGTAACTCGCCGATATCCTGAGCCACTAGGCCGAGCCGGGCGGCATCTTCTGGTAACGCTCGCAGCGGATATTGCTCGGCGAGCAGGCGCAGGCTGTGGCTTGCGCTGCGATGGGGATGCTCAATGTGTTGCAGTACCGCTTGTAATTGACGGGTGAGCGCCTCTTGATTGCTGGCGGCAAATAACAGGGATTGCGGTACATGCCGTTGGCGATAGGCTGCGCTGCGCGGGTGCTCGCGTTGGTATTCTTCCAACACGATATGGAAGTTCGTGCCACCAAAACCAAAGGAGCTGATCCCTGCGCGCCGCGGCGTATTCGCCGTATCTTGGAACCAGGGGCGGGTTTGGCTGTTGATATAAAAAGGGGACTGCGCAATATTGAGCTTGGGATTGGGCTGACTGACATTAATCGTGGGCGGCAATACTTTGTGATGCAGTGCCAGCGCCGCCTTGATAAGCCCCGCCGTCCCCGCGGTAGATTTTGTGTGGCCGATTTGGGATTTCACTGAGCCTAAGGCAATATGCTGCAGCTGTTGATTGTCCTTGGCAAAAACGGATGCTAAGCCCTTAAATTCCGCGACATCTCCTGCGGCGGTGCCCGTGCCGTGGGCTTCTATTAAACCTACCGTGTGCGGGGCAAAGCCGGCATCATCGTAGGCGCGTGCTAATGCCTTGGCTTGGCCTTCGGGGCGAGGGGCATAGATACTCTTAAATTTACCGTCCGATGAGGCGCCAATGCCTTTGATTACCGCATAGATCCGATCGCCTTCGCGCTCGGCATCCTCTAGGCGTTTGAGTGCCACCATGCCGATACCTTCGCCGATCATCATCCCCTTCGAATCAATGTCGAAGGGCTGGATGGTGTCGTTAGTGGTAAAGGCGGGGGTTTTGGAAAAACTCATGTACATATAGGGCGAGTTGTCGGTGCAGACCCCGCCGGTTAACATCATGTCGCTGCGACCTTCGGTCAGTTCGGTGAGCGCCATGCGCATGGCGGCAAGGGATCCTGCGCACGCGGCATCGACCACACAGTTCATTCCGCCCAGATCAAACCGGTTGGCGATACGCCCGGCAATCACATTTCCAAGGGAGCCGGGGAAGGAGTTTTCTTCCCAGTGGATATATTGATCTTGGAACTTTTTGATCAGCATGTCACTGTCTGCATCGCTCAGCCCGCTGTGACTAAACACCTTTTTCAGGACCGGATATTGCAGGCGCGCATTCAGGCTATGGCCGATTTTTTGGCCACCGCCGACGCCTAAGGTAATGCCAATGCGGTCGCGATCATAGTCTGCGGGCAGATTGGCGTCGGCCAACACCTCTTTGGCGACCACTAAGGACAGTAATTGGGAGCTGTCGGTCAGTTCGAGAATATTGGGCGGAAGGCCAAATTCTAGCGGATTAAAATCAACCTCAGGCATAAAACCGCCGCGTTTACAGTAGCTTTTATCGGGCTGAGTTTTGTCGGCATCGTAATAATCTTCACTGCGCCAATGGCTGGCTGGCACCTCGATAATGGCATCGATTTTTTCGCAGATAAGATCCCAAAATTGATTAAGGTAGCGAGCATTGGCCAAAATACTGGCCATACCAACAATGGCGATGGGGGTATCTTTCAGGCGTTTATTCAGTCGCTTATCACTTTTTATCGCGTTAGCTTGCTTAAGTTTACTGGGGGTATGGCTCATAACGAGTCTCCACGGGCCGTGCGTTTGGCACTGGCCTGATATTGGCAATTAGCGACGCTGGTTTGTGGGGGATGTGCCCCAGGAAAGCGCTCTAAGAATGTGTGATAGTTGCGTACCAGTAACCGCCGTAAATGGAACGGCCCATGGCGTAATACATAGGCAATGTATCTGGTGGTCGCTTGGGTGTGACTGTCTTGATAAATATCGAGGTACAACCAATCACTGGCGCTATCAATCCCTAATAGTACGGACTGGGCGCAGGCTTGGGTCAACTGGGGGGGCAAACTGAGGGAGACCACTTGCACTACAGTGTCCCCATCGGTGCTTGGTAATGCCAACGCCTTGGCTAAGGTGGCTGGATTGACCGTATAGGTGTTGACGGCGCTGCCTTGGGCCACCGGCAACTGATTAAAATAGCGTTCCGGTACTGGCACCGCTTGAAAGGTATCGAGGCGTGATACGCCGTAGCGCTTTAGGCAGCGGGCGAGGCCAGAGCGTGACACATTGGGATTAATAAAGGTTTGGGTGGCCTTGAGCAGCCGATCTAAGGGGAGTTTTAATTGGTATCTTAGGCCTATCACCACATATTCTTCCATCGGGGTCAGCGTGGTGTTGAGATGGTGCGGGGTATGGGGACTGTCGACTATCGACTCCCGCGCGCGCCATTTACGCACTGTGGCTGGGGTGATATTGAATATTTTGGCCAAGGTTGCAACGCTCAGATCCGATTGCTGAATAAAATGGCGCATTTCCGGCGTGGTAGTTGCGTTACTGTGGCCCGTGCGCGGCGGGGGGCGGCGCGGTTTTAGGCTATGCTGGCCAAGGTGCGGCAAAGGTCCATCTGCTGTGCTTGTGCTCATTTTGATAAGGGGTATCCAGCATAATCTATTGGGACTTGGATAATCAGCCACTAATGCTGCTATGATGCCGCCCAAAAATCGCGAGCAGATCCAAGATATTATTGATGCTTTCTCTGTCGGGTAGGGAGATTACCTGAGGTTGGGGGACGATACAATCATCTGGGACTGTTATTTGCTGCTGGTGGCTTATCTCAGGATGCGTCAGTGGTAAAGCGAACGGGTTTGGCCATATTGTCTAGGGGATGTTGACCTTGGGTGGTGATGTTTTGCCGCAATTTGGCATAAGGTTGATGCAAGGCTGCGTCCGCGTGGTGGAGTCACTCTGGCCTTGCGAGCAGAAAGGTACCAGAGTTAATCACCTTTAATCTCGACATGGCAACACCCCCCAATGTGGGAAAGGCCGATTGGAATGCGCGTAAGGCCTGTTTTAATCTAAGCAAAGCAAAACAAAACACGGCGAAAGTCAGGAGAGCGCCCTATGGCAAATGTAATCCAAGGCCCGAGAACGGCCTTAGCGTTGGCGCCCAGCCCCAAAATCAGCTTGTTTTTTATTCCGTTAGGGGACATGGAACCAGAGCTGCAAACTAAGCTACAAGCTAAGGCGCTGGCCTGGTTAAGCGAGGATGAACGGGCCAAAATTGCCCGTTACCGAGCGCCGAAGGCGCAAATGCAGGCCTTACTGGTCAGGGCGGCGCTGCGCACGCTGCTGTCACGAATGATGCCAGTGCGGTGTGCCGATGGGACTGGCTATCATCCTAAAGACTGGTGTTTTGAGTATGGCCCTAAAGGAAAACCAGCCTTAATCGCCGCCCAGCGTGAGGAGACAGGGCTTGAGTTTAATCTCAGTCATAGCGGTGAGTGGTTGTTGATTGGAGTACTTCATGCGGCAGCTGCACCGTCCAGTCTGTTTGGCGTTGATATTGAGCGCTCAAGACCCAAAACCCATATCGACCCGATTTTACATCATTATTTTTCAGCACAAGAACAAGCGGCCTTGCGAGCCCTTAGCGATGTCGCGTGTCAGCGTCAGCGCTTTTTTGATTTATGGGCGTTAAAGGAATCCTATATTAAAGCAACCGGGTTAGGCTTGGCTCAGTCACTGCAATCTTTTCGCTTTGACTTGGCGCCAACGGAGCCTGCCGATGGCGCACCAATGGCACCCATTGAGCAAGTTGAACAAGCAGAACAAGCAGAACAAGCTTGGGGCCCCGCGTTTACCTTAAGTTGCGATGTACCAGCATTATGGGAGAGCGGCAGCGTCAAGCCGTCTGAAAGGCTTTATCCTTGTGCGCCCATTTTGGGGGAGGCATTAGCTAAGACGCACCAATGGCAAAGTTATTTAGGACGTTTAAATCCAGAGTATCGTTTTGCGATTAGCCTTGGGCAAGTTGGCCCACAGCTCGTCCCTGCGGCATTTGAATTTAAGCTTTGCAGTATTCACGCCCTCTTGGCGGCCTATTGAGTTGCAGGCTTTTAGCCGCCGTTACGTTAAACGCTGATGGCGCAACATGCTAATGCACAAAAGCTAAGGCACAAAAGCCAATCCATAAAAAATGCACAAAAAATGCACAAAAGCTTAGGCAAAAAAGTGTGAATGGGTTTTAGCTTAACTTGAGATGATTCATGTTCGGTTAAATAGTGTGACTTATAGTTGGCGTTCATCAACAGGTTCACGGAGTGTACACATGTATAAGCGACGATTCCGACTACCTCACGTAGTCTCCCTTGCCACATTGCTATTACTCGGCGGTTGTGGTTATTTTGGTAGCGATGAAAAACTGCAATTGGAGCAGGCATGGTTAGCGCAGGATCCTCAGTTAAAGCAAGTCGTTGAACACATTCGGGCGAAGGGAATTGATGTCGTTGCGCAAAGCGCGGCGGCGGGCACTGTCTCAGCTTGTGTTGCTGAGAAACTCAAGCAAGATCCTTTGGGTAAGTTAGTCGATGTGGAAGGCGCGTTGGTTGAGTCAGCAAAAGTGGCTGAATTATTAGGAGATTTACAGCGGGTAATGGAGCAAGAGGTGAGCATTGAGCAAATCACCAGTCTGTTGCAAAAAGGGGCTGATGTGACTGCCTATGCTAAAAGTCTGATTGAGCAGCAAGGCTTAGAGCAAGCTATTCAAAGTCTTAAGCAAATGGCCCTGGCTAGCGAACAGTTTGCTCAGCAGGATCTCGGCGCTCATTTCCAGCAGCTCTTGCAGGAATGCAAAGCGAGCAATTGAGTCGTTGAATGGGTGCGGGCAATAACATAAGGACAGAGCATGTTTAAGCAAATATTGGCTTCAGTAGGGGTTGGCGGCGCGACTGTGGATACTCAAGTCGCGGATCATCACTTGCAACCGGGGCAGAGCTTTCAAGCAACCATCGTGATTAAAGGCGGTGATGTATCCCAGCAGATCTCTGGGCTTGATCTTGCTTTAATGACGAAGGTGAAAGTCAATAATGATAACGGGGGATATGTTAAAAATTATCCACTGGCGCGCTGGCGCATAACCGAATCCTTTGAGATCAAGGCCGGTGAAGTACGCGAAATCCCCTTTACCGGGCAATTGCACCCAGAAACGCCCTTTACACGCTTACCTGTGCGCAATAATCAATCCAAGGTATGGTTACAAACCGGGGTGGATATCGATATGGCATGGGATCCCAGCGATATCGATACGTTAGAAATTACGCCCACAAAGGTGGCTCAGCATCTGTTGACTGCGATGGATAGCCTAGGTTACGTCTTGAATAAAGCCGATGTTGAGCTGGGAGTGTTAACGACCAAGGGCTTTAGATCGACCTCAGGTTGTTATCAAGAGTTGGAGTTTAGGCCACGCAATATTGGCTTTAATACGGTGCGGGAAGTGGAAATATCCTTAGTTTGTGATGTCACTCAAACCCATGTGTTAATCGAATTAGAGCGTGCTTTTCGTGCCGATGACTATCGTTATTTTACCTTGGCTAATGATGCCCCGTTTGCCCAAGTGCTAGAGAGTGTGCGCGCTAATCTGCGTTGATGAGTATGCTGTGATGTTATGTTATGTTTGCGCTGATGTACCGCTAGGCGAGTGGAGCTTGGCCATTAGCGCAGAACAGTGTGAATTTACGCATCGCCAGGGCATTCGCGTTAGCACCGCTTGGGTGTTAACGCGAATACGGGATTATTGTCTTGCAAGGCGATGATTTTCACCGGGATGCTCAAAATCGCTGCGATAGGGGTTAATGTCTAAGCCACCACGGCGGGTATAACGAGCGTACACGGTTAATTTAGTGCAGTGGCAATAACGCTTTAGATCCACAAAAATCCGCTCGACGCACTGCTCATGAAATTCATTATGCTGGCGAAAGGAAATCAAATACCGCAGTAACTTTTCGCGATCGATTTTGGGGCCTTGATAGCGGATCATCACGCTTCCCCAATCCGGTTGTGAAGTAATTAAACAATTGGATTTGAGTAAATTGGAGTTGAGCGTCTCGGCGACAATTTGCTTATCATCTGTGCTGTGCTCAAGGTAATTGGGGTTAAAGTCATAGTCGCTCACCTCAATATCAAGATCGTCAATGCAAGTGCCGGGTAATTCTACAATACGTTGAATGGCAAAATTTTTAGGCTCGATGATCTTCACCGTCACCGTGCCTTGAGCGCAGTGGCTTAGGTCTTTGATTAAGGTTTTTTGGAGCGTGTCGATACTGTCAAACTTAGTTTGATTAAAACTATTGAGATACAGTTTAAAGGATTTTGACTCAATCAAGTTCTGGCTATCATAGCTCAAATGAATATCGGCAATGGCGACCATCGGCTTGCCCTTAGCATTTAGCCAAGATAGCTCATAGCCAGTCCAGATATCGCTGCCGTGGAAGGGCAAGGTGCCTGTCAGATCAATTGCATTGCGATTGAGCGAGCGTGGAACCCCTTGCAACAGCGATGCATCATACTCAGCCTGATAGTGTGTGATCTGTCCTAAGGTAAGGCCAGCAAGCTCTTTTGCATCACTGTAGGGATCGTGATTTTGTGTCATCAATACTGTTTCCATGTCAAAATAGGGACACATTATACCTTAAATTGGAATGTGCTTAAGTGTCTTGTTTGCCTGCCCTCAATAAATTTTTGCAAAATTATCATCAAGCTTACCTCACGACCTTAGGCGAGCTGCCGCGCTATTACCCACAGGGTGAGCCATCTTTGTGTATTCAAGGTGAATATGTTGAGGCGTCCACCGAGGCGGTAAGTTGGTTACCTGTTAAGCGCGAGCCGCCCGGCAGTTTTGCCAATGTTGAGCATGCTCTCGAGCTGACCTTGTGGCCTGATATTCATCCCTTTTATGGACACTATTTTGCCGCGCCTGTGCTGTTTGACTCCAACTGGGGCTCAGGGGAATTGCTACAGGTATGGAACGGCGCGGATTTTGATGCGTTGCAGCAAAATATCATTGGCCATTTAATGATGAAACAACAGCTAAAACAGCCCCTCACTTGGTTTATTGGGTTACTCGATGACGGCGAAAAGATGTTAACGGTCAATAATGCTGATGGTAGCGTGTGGATAGAAACCCCGGGGGAACTGCCCTCGGAGCAATTATCCCACAGTTTGGCAGAGTTTATTGCGGGGTTATCACCGCGCATTGCTCCGCCTGTTAAGCATGAAGAATTACCTATGCCAGCGCTGGAGCATCCGGGGATGTTAGCGAGTTTAAAACGCATGTGGCATAACCTGATCGCAAAGCGATAAGGGGGATTGGTCGCTAAGCAAACGCGATATTGCTTTCAGTTTGCTTAGCCACCAAGATGATGGCTTATTGATGATCCCAAGACAAATTTGACACGATGCGGCAGGGCTCGCAGCGAAAGTGGAACATATCCAACAAAGGTTCCTCGAGTTGCCAGCGGTGACTGCCACAACGCGGACAGGGGCGAGCGAGTTCTGAGGCGAGATCTTGGCCGCCGACCCGATACAAATAATAGTAAGTCGGGATCTTGGTTAAATATTCAATTCGGCCACGTAAATCCCAACCTCTTCTAAACAAGTCACTTTGTGGGCTAGATAATTCGTCTAGCGCGGCAAATTCTGCTTGAGTCGCGGCGGCCATTTGCAATTCATCACAGGCCTGCCATTCGCTCTGCCAACGGATAATCCGTTTATGATCGCCATTAAAGGTGGCGGGGATCTGATACAGCGGGATAGGCAATAAGTTGTCACCACTGCGTAGCGGTGAGCACATGTGCACATAGCTGGTATACAGCAGTTGCCAGCTCGGCGGCTCAGTATTACTGACCTCAGAATTAATATCTTGTCCGATAAACTTTTCTCGCGGGGCTAAAAGCTTAGCGTCAGTTAATTCGGCCAGGGCTTGTTTTACCCATGGGCTGTGGTAACGGTGTGCCAAACTGTTTTTTTCTGGTGTCAGTAGGCGCACGCGAAATTCGCCATCATTAAACGCCACGGCAAACTCGCGCCCAAGGACTTGGCCATTGGCGCGAAACGCTTCTAATAGCTGATTAATTGCCTTCTCGGCCGCCGTGATAGTGGTATCGGCAAAACATTCAAAGCGCAGTTCAGTGACAAACATTACTCGGGGTTTCCTTGGGTGGCTGAGAGGTTAAGGTGTTGTTTAAGCTCAAGCAGTTCATTTTGTAATTGCACTATCTGCGCCTGTTGCTTGGCGATAAGCTGGGTAAAATAGGCTTGTTGTGTTGCCAATTGCTCCGCTAATTGTGTCATCGACACTGTCTGGGTGACGGGGGCGCTGGCTTGTGGGTTGATGGGCGGTTCAATCAAGCGCTCGCGCTCCGCCTTGGGGAGGGCTTTAAATTGTTGTAGGCCTTGGATTAATAACGGCAGGGGCAAACTGGTACCTAAGCGGGTTTTTAACAGCGCTAAACTGGGGGTTTTACCACTGACTTCGAGGGCGCGCGCCGCCGCTAACACTTGGTCTATTGGACTCATGATGAGTGAAATTCCTTACTTTTGAGTGTGCTTAAGAGCATCAAGTCGTTGCCTACAGTATCTTTTTTGTTTTAAAACAACGCATTAATCTTTGGCATGTGTTTTGCTGAGTTGAGCATCTTAACAACAATGACATAGGATGGCACATTATGAACACTCGGTTAACACAACAACTCATCGCCGTGACGCTTTTTGGGGTTGCAAGCTTAGGGCTTAGCGGCTGTGTGGTCAATGTTGGCGATGGGGAGGCCCAATCACAATGGCGCGAGTCTTGGCAGCAACAGCAGGAACAAAACCGTACCTATTTAACCAAACTTAGCTTGGGAATGTCTCAGGATCAGGTGATGACGCTGATGGGCACGCCAGAAATGAGTGAGGCCTATATCCAGCAAAGTGCGCAGCAGGGCGAAGCGCCTAAAGAAGTCTTAGTGCTCTTTTATCGCACCCAACGCAATCAAGAGGATGGCAAAACCACCAAGGATGAATGTACCCCCATCGTCTTTCGCAATAATGCTTTAATCGGGTGGGGGGAAACCGCCTACAGTAAAATTTAGCGGCCTGCGGGCGTAGAGCCCGACTTACGCAGCTGAGTATCCAACTGTTCGATGACTTCTGTCCACTGAGCATCGGCGTCTAACGCCTCTTGGATAAAATTCTTTTGCGAAGCCGTCCAAAAGGCGGCTTGGCTTAAGGGAGTATGTCTATCCATCTGGTGATGGACGATAAACGCTGCTATGGCTTCTGGAGTGCTGTCTAATCCGAGTTGTTCAAATAAATGGTGTAAATTGGTTTTGGTCGTGTCCATCTTATTGCCCCGAGTCGGAAGGGATTATGCTGTGCCGCTATGGCGCCGTTAAAAATTCAACGTTGTTCAAAATTTGCACTTTTAGCATAGCTTGGTACAGTGATATATCCCATTGGAGTGGGCTTTATATCAAGGATATTTACCATGGACCATAACATGTTAGACGAGTGTCGCGCCGTGTATTTGACCGCAGAAGATTTACGGGTTGCGGCTTCCATTCTTTACAATGCTTATCATGATGATCCTTTGTTCATCGCATCCTTTTCATGCTCCGACAAGGTGGCCTACGAACAAAAATTACGCGCGGCAATTCGCGAAGAACTCAATTCGCTTTGGCAACAAAAACAAGCGTTAATTGGTTTGTTTGACCAAGAACGACTGGTAGGCGTTGCTGGGGTTATCACTCAGGATGTGCCGCTAGGCGAAGGGCGTTACTGGCATTGGCGGCTAAAAATGTTACTGGGGACCGGCTGGCAATCTACCCAAGCACTGATGAAGAAAGAGGCTTGCATATTGGAGCGCTTACCCAGTGAACGTTGTGGGATCCTGCAATTTATTGCTCTCGCCCCCAGTGAGCAGCATAAAGGTTTAGGGCATCAATTGGTCCAAGCCGTGGTGAGTTGGTGTGATGAGCAAGTGGCCTTGGATGGCATTGGTGTGTTTACCACCCAAGAGACACACAGCCATTTATTTACGCAGCATCAGTTTGTGTCCCTCGGGGAGTTAGTGATTGGCACTGTGGCCGGACAATTATTATTTTACGCGAGTCAAAAAGATGAATAAGCGTTATCGCAGCTTTGGGGAATTTTATCCTTTTTACCTCTCCCAACATCAACATCCCGTGTGCCGGCAATTACATTTTATTGGCAGTAGCTTAGTATTATTGCTACTTGGCGTGGCGCTCGTGACTCAGACGGTCTGGTTAATGTGGTTGATCCCCATCGTGGGCTATGGCTTTGCTTGGGTTGGACACTTTGTGTTTGAGCGCAATAAACCCGCGACCTTCCAGCATCCCCTCTACAGCTTGATGGGAGATTGGTTGCTGTTTGCCCAAATGCTTAAAGGCGGCTGTAAGCGATAATCGGCGCTGCATTCACCTCTGTCCGTTGAGTCAGCGTTTGTATATGGCGTTGAAGCTGTAATGGCAGGCTCAATAGCAGAGCTCCTCGGTATTAAGCTAAGGTAAGTGAAGCTCTCTCAAGCGGTGCCGCTCGCTAAAATTGCCAGACTTGGTGTGAGAGATCTCTTACAGGTATGTAAGCCATTTGTTGGGCTTTAGGGGTGGGATATCACTCGCTATAAATTTAAATCATTAAGTTTCAATATCTTAAGTTTTTTGGGTGATGTTGCATTTTGTCTGTGGGTTAACATTTTTCTTGTACTGATCTGCCCATGTGAATCAAAGAGCGTAGAATTCATTAGGTAAGGGAATACGGTTATACAGGATGTACGCAGTTAGGATGACAGCCGTGAGCCACTCGGATGGCTTAGTGCGTAACAGGATGAGCACTTAAGGACAGCAGGGAGCGCTCTCTTTCAGGATGAAAGACTGGCTAAGCAGGGAGCCAAGACTATCAGGGAAAGAGAGTCGAGTTGCTAGGATGGCAATGCATATGGACGGCAATGGCACAAGGTGTGCAATCGAAGGGATGCAGAATCACGGACGATATTGGAACCGCTCAGGATAGAGCAAGCTTGGTAAAGGGAACGCCAAGGGATAGGGAAGTACTTAGGTACACGGAAAACTCAAGGATTGAACATGGACGACGCTGGATGCAAGTAGACGCAAGGATGGTGCAGGGAGCACAATAATAGCGGGATGGCTTAACAGAGGACAGAAGGGCGCGATCTTCGGATCGTGCCCTTTCTTTTGCCGCAAAATTGAGTGCAAATCCGCTACGTTAATGGCATTTCCCGGAGTTGCAACTGCTACGGCCGCCACAGCCACCAAACTTGCCTTGTGCGGTGGGCGCTTCATGCCACTGCGGTTCAGGGAAGAGTGGCCATTCTATTTTTTGGATTTTTTTGCCAAGCATCCAAATATGACCACGGTATTGATTCATGCCGTCGGTGCTGAATTCAAACAGATATTTTGCTTTCCAGCATATCCCCGTCGTGCCGCCAAGGCTTGGCCGCGCGCTTTCTTGGGCGATCGCCAGCAGTTGTACTTTCTGCCGACTGCATTCTTTCTCGGCAAAAATGCGGCTTAATTCTGCCATTTGCCGAAGTTGCCAAAAAAATGCGGCAATGATCATCACCGCAATAATTAACAGTAAATCTGACATCATTTGCTTGCTGCCTTAAACAAACCACCGATGGCTTGTGATAGTTGGACGCTGCGGTTGGGGTTCCTTAACTCGCCAAGTAAGTGTTCCCTTAGGCTTGGAATTGCCACAATATCAGCAAAGACCTGATTAAAAAAGCTTTGGGATTGCAAGGCGAGAGCCTCGAGGTAAATACTGCGACTCACCTCTTGCTTTAGCACTGTCCAATTGCGCCCGGCAATACTAATCAAGGTGGTGGCGTCTAACAGTGATGCTTGGTGTAAATGCTGGAATGCCTGTTGGCTAAGTTCAGGATGCGATGCTAACGCTCTGAGAAAATAGGCCTTATCATTAATATCAGCCTGAATGAGTTTGTAAAAAAGCCGTGTGGCAAGCGCTGTGCTGATGTGCACATGTTCTAAACACTGGCATAGGGCGATCTGCACTTCTTTTGCTGCGGAGTCAAAACTTGTGAGGACGTGAGCTTCATGATCTAACTCGTTTAGGCGCACACAGACATCGGCAATCCCTTGTATGCCAATATGTTGCCATTGGGATGGGGCGATTTGCCCGCAGAGATACTGCAGCGCAAATTCATATTGTGCCGATGCCGCTTGTCCTAACTGCTTACGCACTAAGGCATTGAATACGGCCAGTTTTTCTTGGCTGGGCTTAAAACTAAAGGGATTATTCGCCAAGCGTTCCTGTTGCTCATCGCTCAGGGGCTGCGTGGGATCTTGACCTAAGGCTGAGAGTACCATGTCAATAAATTGCGATCGCGGGGCGGGAGAGAGCAGGCCTTGCTCATCTAATGCCAATTTTAGAAACCAAATAAAATGTTGCTGGTTGGCATTCCAAAAGACGATAGCAAATTGTGCATGCCCTTGAATGGGATAGGGGTAAGGCGTGGCAAGGGATTCGATTTGGTGAAATGCCAGCATATCAATGTGCTGCACTCTACGCCCGAGATCATATACTTGGAACTGGGTTTGGGCAGTGGTTAAAAATTGGCTAAGAGTAGTAATTTCAGTCATTTGGCTATTATATCAATCAAAAAGGCTCGGTCATTGGGGGATATTATAGGGGGAACTTAACGGGGATGGTATGATTGCGACTCGTTTATGGCCTAATGGGTGGTCGAAGGCTTGGGGTTTTGCCCTGCAGCCTTGATATTTTGGAGGTCAAGTGGATGTTATACAGCCAAACTCAACGTAAATTGCAGCAAATTGCCCAGTACTTGCAGCAGCTTGGAATGTGGTCAACCACGCCGCCAAGTGCGCAGGCCATGGCCAGTACCGCGCCCTTTGCCTGTGATCTTATGGCGCTAGAACAATGGCTCCAGTTTATTTTTATTCCCCGGATGCAAGCCTTGATTGATGCAGGGCAAGTGTTACCGTCGCAAATTGCGATTGCCCCAATGGCTCAGCATGTGTGGCAGGATAACCCCCAGCTACAACCGTTAATTGCGATTTTAAACCAATTGGATATGTTGTTAAATGAACCCAGATGATACATGGCTTGAGAGCCCTGATAACGCCCCCTCCCACTCCCCCCTAGCGGACGAGGAGGCTGCGCCAGAGTTAACGATTTTATTTGAAGATGAGCATCTCGTTGCCATCCATAAGCCTGCGGGCTTATTGGTCCATCGCAGTTACTTAGCCCGTCGGGAGCGATTTTTCGCGATGCAGTTAACCCGGGATTTAGTCGGTTGTCATGTATTCCCGGTACACCGATTAGACCGGCCAACCTCCGGCGTATTGTTGTTTGCCAAATCCAGTGAAGTCGCCAATCACCTATGTGAGCAATTTGCGAGTCATAGTGTTGAAAAACATTATCTTGCACTGGTGCGCGGCAATATTCACGCAGGGGGCGAACTGGATTATGCCCTAAAAGTGGAGCTCGACGATGTCGGGGACAAGTATGCGGATCCAAATAAAGCGGCTCAGGCGGCGGTGACGGTTTATCAGCCGTTACTCAATAGTGAAATTCCATATTCATCAGGGCGTTATCCAACGAGTCGTTTTGCATTAGTGCAGCTTACGCCGAAAACAGGGCGTAAACATCAACTGCGTCGTCATATGGCGCATTTGCGTCATCCGATTTTAGGGGACACGACCCATGGTGATGGTAAACAGAATGCCTTTTTTAGGGCGCATTTTGGGGTTAATCGTTTATGGCTCATTGCCAAGAAACTGACGGTGACTCATCCCATTACCCTACAGCGGCTTGAGATTGAAACCGAGCTGGAATCTGAGTGGAATAGCGTATTTGCTGGCCTAGGGTGGGAGCAAGCGCAGTTAGATTTAGGGCCGAATTTCTTGCTTGCTCAAGAAGTGTGATCTTTGGCTTTTCAAACCACTTGCGATAGTTATGACTGCGATAGTTATGACTGCGATAGTCATGCCATCCATCGCGAGCGTCGCAATCGATGCGGCTGTTAGTCCTTGGTGTTTGTTAAAATGAGTAACGATATCTCGTTTCTCGTCAAATACCTAGGGCGTTGAAGCATGCTTGGGACGCAATTGCGCCATCAGGGTGGCTAAGGTCGAAAAACCGGATGTGGGCGCAAGGGGAGTATTCAGATCCTGCTGCGCAGCGTGGAAATAGTGCTTACGCCTAATTTTGGTGGTCTTGTGATGTTGCTTGAGGTGTTTTTGCCTGGAGGTTTGTCGCATCGGTAATGTCCATCGAGCCCAATAATTTGATATATAAAAATTTTTTACCTACTGACTTGCCCGCAAGCCCATGGATACAGTAAGTTAAGCTTGGTCGAACTGTATCAGCCAGTGGAGTATATCATGAAAAAGGTGAATCTGGTGTTTGGCACTGTCTATGGTAGTGCCCAATTTACGGCCGAAACCTTAGCACAAGCATTAAGCCAACGCGGCTATCTTGTAAAGTTGTGGCAAACGGATGAGATTGCGAGCTTTACCCCGCCAGCTGATGAGCTATTAGTGGTTGTGACATCAACGACCGGGCAAGGTGATCTTCCTGAGGATATTCAGCCTTGGTTTTATCACTTAAAAAATACCGCGCCTTATTTACCTGAACTGTATTACAGTGTTATCGCACTCGGAGATTCGAGTTATGAAACGTTTTGCGGTGCAGGCAAAGCCATCGATGCGCTGCTTGGCGAATTAGGTGCTAAAGCGGTGGTGAATCGATTCGACATTGATGCCTGCCAAACCATGGAACCTGAGGTAGAAGCACTAAAATGGCTGGAGCATTGGGATCAAGTCATCCGGTCCGCCGCCGACTAGGTCAAGTCATTATTCAGCAATGGTTTAAATTTGCCCAGCGCTTAAGTCAGGCGCTGCTCATTCCTATTGCCGTTTTACCGGCGGCGGGATTGATGTTAGGGCTCACCGTCAGCCCTCTGCCGTTTATCCCCGCAGAGCTTGCCGCGTTGCTGTTAGCGGTGGGCAAATTCATCTTTGCACTCATGCCCATGTTGTTTGCCTTAGCCTTGGCGATAGGTTTTTGCCGGGACCAAGGCATTGCCGCATTCACAGCGGTATTGGGATATGGCGTGATGACGGCCACACTGGCTGCCCTTGCTGCGCTGTATCAATTACCGACTCAGCCGCTGCTTGGCATGGCGACCTTAGATACCGGCATTGCCGGTGGCATGTTGGTTGGTAGCCTGAGTTGCCTTGCCGTGCGCTGGAGTCAACAGTTAAGATTGCCGGCCATTTTTGCTTTCTTCGAGGGGCGGCGCAGTGCGCCCTTATTGATGGTACCTTTAGCCATCGCCTTAGGTTATGTGCTGGCTCATCTTTGGCCTTCGTTCTCGCTGCTGATTGAGCGTTTAGCCGATTGGGCCGTGTATCAAAAGCCTGCGCTTGCCTTTGGGATTTATGGGACGTTGGAACGCTTACTCTTGCCCTTAGGATTACACCATATTTGGAATGCGCCATTTTTTTTAGAGATTGGCCAATATTCGCCGCCCGGGCAAGAGATTGTCCGCGGCGAAGTGGCGCGTTATTTGGCGGGCGATCCCCAGGCCGGTCATTTGGCGGGCGGTTATTTGATCAAGATGTGGGGTTTACCTGGCGCTGCGCTTGCGATGTGGCGCTGTGCCAGACCCGGCGAGCGCCATCAAATTGCGGGGATTTTACTCTCGGCTGCGGCGGCGAGCGCGTTAACCGGAGTGACTGAGCCGCTTGAATTTAGTTTTATGTTTATCGCCCCTTTGTTATTTGTCATTCACGCCTTACTGACAGGGCTTGCCTATGGGGCCTGTATTTTACTGGATATCCGCCATAG
The DNA here is from genome assembly GCF_051658185.1 of Shewanella sp. Classification (GTDB taxonomy): domain Bacteria; phylum Pseudomonadota; class Gammaproteobacteria; order Enterobacterales; family Shewanellaceae; genus Shewanella. Next base: position 40,986 of record NZ_JBOFMC010000280.1, read on the forward strand.
CATAGTGTTTTCCCATGGGTTGGTTGACTTTAGCCTATTGCTGCCGCTGTCCCATAATGCCATTGGTATGATGGTGTTAGGGCCACTGACCGCGTTGATTTATTACCTGCTATTTAGGTGGAGCATTTTAGCTTTTAACCTAAAAACCCTTGGCCGTAGTGACTCGCAGCAGGCTGCTCCTCGGCAAACCAGTTTACGGGGGATTATTGCCGCGCTTGGGGGAAAAGAGAATATCATCGAATTGAGTGCCTGTTTAACGCGATTGCGCTTAAGCGTGCATCAACCTGAGTTGGTCAACAAAGCGCGTTTGCGTCAGTTAGGGGCGAAGGGCGTGGTGGTGATAGGGAAAGGGGTGCAAGTGGTTTATGGCACCAAATCCGAGGCGCTGCGGCAAGTCTTGCAGCGATATCTAGATTCGCGGCGTTAAGACTTGCTGAACGACTCGCGATGCCACATTGCCATTGACTAAAATACAGGCTGTGCAAAATATCGGCGTCGTTTTTAGGGTTTATTGAATCAAGCTGCATAAATATCGGCAATATAAAACATTTTGGGCTGATTTGCCCCTTAGGCCTGCTGCGCTATGGCACACTCTGTTTGAGTTGATTATGGAGGACCGAACATGCCTACAGCCAGAGCCTGCCACCCGCCCCGCGCCCTAGCGCGTAAGATCCTGATGACCGATTGCGCCGACGCCCAAGGGCTAATCGCTAATATCACCGGGATTTGCTTTAAACATAAACTTAATATCATTAAAAACAGTGAGTTTGTCGATAATGCTCAGGGACGATTTTTTATGCGTACCGAACTTGAGGGGCATTTCGACCGTGAGAGCTTGCTGCAGGATTTACGGACGGTATTGCCTAGCCAAAATCACATGAGCCTCGTCGATGCCGGGAAAAAACGTATTGTGATCCTCGTGACCAAAGAAGCCCATTGCTTGGGGGACTTACTGATGAAGGCTTATTACGGCGGCTTATCGGTGGAGATCGCCGCCGTAGTGGGCAATCATGATGCGCTTAGGGGGCTGACGGAAAAATTTGCCATCCCCTTTCATTTTGTCAGCCATGAAGGGCTGGACCGTGCTCAACATGAGCACGCCTTGCTGGAGGTCATCGGCCACTATCAGCCCGACTATGTCGTGCTCGCAAAGTATATGCGGGTGTTACGCCCTGAATTTGTGGCGCAATATCCAAATCGGATCATCAATATTCATCATTCATTTTTACCGGCGTTTATTGGCGCCGCGCCCTATCGACAGGCCTGGGAACGCGGAGTCAAAATTATCGGAGCGACCGCCCATTTTGTGAACAATTGCTTGGATGAGGGGCCTATTATTAAACAAGATGTGATCCCGGTGGATCACAGTTACAGCGCCCTTGATATGGCCCGCGCTGGGCGTGATGTAGAAAAAAGCGTGTTGAGCAAAGCCTTGCAATTGGTGCTCAATAACCAAGTGGTGGTGTATGGTAATAAAACTATTGTATTTTAAACGTAAAGGCCGCTTAGGGGCGTCAATGGGCGCTCGCCAAGTGAATTGCCTTGCGCTGAGGTGCACTATTCTGTGCACTTGATTTGGT
>NZ_JBOFMC010000281.1:0-2089 GCF_051658185.1 Shewanella sp.
ATTTCTTCTAATGACTTAGCCGCGGCATTGGCATCTGCCACACTGTGACTCGCCAAATTTTGGCTGCTTTCCATCAGGCTCACTGCCCGCGCAGTGGTGCGTTGCAGCACATCAATGGTGGCATGAATTTCTTGGGTCGAGTCCTGAGTGCGACGGGACAACACACGCACCTCATCGGCCACCACCGCAAAGCCACGGCCTTGCTCACCCGCCCGCGCCGCTTCAATCGCCGCATTGAGGGCTAATAAATTGGTTTGCTCGGCAATCCCTTGAATCGTGGCTAAAATGCTGGAAATGGATTGGGCATGTCGATTTAACTCGCCGATGACATCGGTCGCTTCACCGACCTCATTGGCTAAGGAATTAATCGAATGTTGAGTTTTATGCACTAACTCTTTGCCCTGCAAACTGCTGGCCGCCGATTGCTGCGCGGCGGTGGCGGTATTTTCGGCATTGGCGGCAATTTCGTTGGTGGCGCTGGCCATTTCTGTTACCGCGGTCGCGACCATCGTCACTTCTTGTTGCTGGCGCTGTAACTCGCCCACCGTGGTGTGCGTGGTTTTAAGGCTGCGCTCGGCATCGACATCCAGCTCGTTTGCTAAATGGCGAATATGGCTGATGAGTTGGTGTTGGCTCCCGACAAAACGGTTAAAACTATCGGCCAGTACGCCCACCTCATCCTGAGTATCGACCTCGATACGCTGGGTTAAATCCCCGTTACCGTTGGCAATATGCAGCAGTGCTTGTGAAACCCGGCTTAGCGGCCCTAACAAGAGATTGACTAACCAAGATATCGCCAAGACGCTCAGCAATAATACGACGGTTGATAGGCCTAATTGGACCAGCAGCAGCGAGGTTAAGGGCGCCTCTAGCGTTTCTTTATCCAGCACGATAACCAGTTGCCAATCGGTATTGGGGATATCAACGCCCCATACCAATTTATCTGTGCGCTCGTTTTCAAAATACATCGGCAGCAGTGTGCCAGTCTGGCGGCTTTGCTGGGGTAAATTGTGGTTAAGTTCGTTGTCGATGTCGCTGATGGGCTTCATCGCCTTGGTTGCATCTTTGTAAGCGATAACCGTGCCGTCGCGATGCTGCATAATGGCATAGCCGTTGGCGGGTAAGGTCATGCGATTGACGCTCTCAACTAAACTGGCAATGGAGAGATCCCCCCCAACCACGCCCCGAGGCGTTGCCTGCGCCATGGTGACCACTAAGATGTTGTATGCCACATCCAAGTAAGGTTTGGTGAGGATAACGCCGCGCTCATTCATAGCCTCTTTATACCAAGGACGCGTTCGCGGATCGTAACCGGTGCGATCAATGCTGGGATCGGAGTCCAGCATGTGCCCGGTTTGGGTACCATAGTAGGTGAGTTGGAAGCGTCCAGAGGCTTGCGCCTGCTGTAATACGTGTAAACTATCCCCTTCAACCTTTGACGCCAATGCCCCTACCACATCCGAGCGCCCGGCTAACCATTCTTGAATGCGCTCCGCCTGCTGATCGCCCAGTCGTTGCACTTGCTCTAAGCTATTTTGCAGCAACAATGATTTTTGACTGGAATAGCTTTGCCATGACAACAAGCCAATCACGAGAGAAAGCGCGATCACGACCGAAATCAGGATCTTCTGTTTAAGCGAGTATGAGTTCATTTTGGTATCTACGGTTGTGCACAAGTTGGACGGAAGGGGCTGTGCCAAGGGCGGTTTAGTGAAACTCAATTACCGTTTTGGCTAAAGCCATTCAAAAATTAGGCTAATTTTCGCACATATTGCACCGTAAACAAAGGAACACTTATCATTATGGCGATAAAAATCATTTGCAAAACATTGTGTTAACTTTAGGTGTTTATCTGTAGCAATTATTAACATCAGAGCTGCAATGATATTGGCAATATCAGAAATGGATGTTTAAAACATCGGTCGGTGAAACCCAAGGCGCTTTGGGATTAAGATAAATGCTGGATGAAGGTGGATGTTTTGCCAACGGCAGCTTGCTTCAACGTGGGGATGTTAGAGGTGACATGCGCTCGCTCCTTTCTCGAAAGCTTGGCAGCACTCTCCCTTTTTCAGGATTGTTGTCGCATCGG
>NZ_JBOFMC010000282.1:0-9071 GCF_051658185.1 Shewanella sp.
ACGGTCTTGTGGAATCAGGGTGGCATTGATAAAGTTAGCTGATTTTTCTTTTCTTCTGACTCCACAGAATACAGGCTAGTTACATGTTCAAGAAGCTGCGTGGCATTTTTTCTAATGATCTATCGATCGATTTGGGTACAGCTAACACCTTAATTTATGTTCGTGATGAAGGCATCGTCCTCAATGAGCCTTCTGTTGTTGCTATACGTGGCGAGCGAAACAGCTCTGGTCAGAAATCGGTTGCCGCCGTCGGCACCGAAGCCAAACAAATGTTAGGGCGAACTCCCGGCAATATTCAAGCGATCCGCCCGATGAAAGACGGGGTGATTGCAGACTTTTATGTGACTGAAAAAATGTTGCAGCACTTTATTAAACAAGTGCATAACAATAGCTTTTTCCGTCCAAGTCCACGGGTGTTAGTGTGTGTGCCCGTGGGAGCGACGCAGGTAGAGCGCCGCGCTATCCGTGAATCGGCCATGGGCGCGGGTGCCCGTGAGGTGTATTTGATTGAAGAGCCAATGGCAGCGGCCATTGGTGCAGGTTTACCGGTTTCGGAAGCCACAGGTTCAATGGTGGTGGATATCGGTGGTGGTACGACCGAAGTCGCCATTATCTCTTTGAATGGTGTTGTATATTCTTCTTCTGTGCGGATTGGTGGTGACAAGTTTGACGACGCCATCATCAACTATGTGCGCCGTAATTACGGCAGCTTGATTGGTGAAGCTACCGCTGAGCGTATCAAGCACACTATCGGTACTGCTTACCCAGGCGATGAAGTGTTAGAGATTGAAGTGCGTGGCCGTAACTTAGCCGAAGGGGTGCCGCGTAGCTTTACACTCAACAGCAATGAAATTTTAGAAGCCCTGCAGGAGCCTTTATCGGGCATCGTCAGTGCGGTCATGGTGGCATTAGAGCAATCGCCTCCAGAACTGGCTTCTGATATCTCTGAGCGTGGTATGGTGTTAACCGGTGGTGGTGCCTTGCTGCGTGATTTAGATCGTTTATTAATGCAAGAAACGGGTATTCCAGTCATGGTGGCGGACGATCCTCTGACCTGCGTTGCGCGTGGCGGTGGTAAAGCCCTTGAAATGATTGATATGCACGGCGGCGATCTATTCTCCGAAGAAACCTAATTTAACTTCGGTATAGGGCGGTTAATCACCGCCTTCTTTCCTATGAAGCCAATTTTTGTTCGTGGTATTTCAAACCAATTGCGCCTAACACTGGCAATTATCTTGTCGGTGATGTTGCTCGTGGTGAATCACCGCCTAGAGCCCGTGAGGGCGACGCTGTCCTCTGCCTTAAGCCCGGTCCAGTATATGGCGAGTTTGCCAAGTGCGCTGCTGAATTGGTCGTCAGAAAGTTTGGCGACCCGCAAGATGTTGGCGCTGCAAAATAAAGAGTTGTTAAGACAACAACTGCTGATGAGCGAGCGGTTGCAGCGATTTGAGCATTTACGCCAAGAAAACCAACGGTTGCGGGCCTTATTAGGCTCGGCGGCGTATCAGGATTCGCGCAAAATGGTCGCGGAAGTGTTAGAGATTGCCAGTGATCCGTCCCATCATTATGTGGTGCTCAATCGGGGCTCTCGCAGTGGTGTGTTTGTCGGTCAACCGGTGGTCGATGCCCAAGGTGTCGTCGGTCAGGTCGTGCAGGTTGGCGAGATCACCAGTCGCGTATTGCTGCTCTCGGATGTCTCCCATGGCATTCCGGTGCGGATCACCCGCAATGATGTGCGTTTGGTCGCCAATGGCACCGGGGAAATCCATGAGATTGAACTGCGGCATGTGGCGAAAAGTACCGACATTAAAGTGGGGGATTTACTCGTGACCTCCGGCCTTGGCAAGCGTTATCCAGAGGGGTATCCGGTCGCAAGGGTGATGGAGGTTTTCACTGAGGATGGCCAAAGTTATGCGCGGGTCACGGCGCAGCCTTTAGCGGCACTGGATCGGATCCGTTATTTGCTACTGATTTGGCCATCAGCCGAGGCTGAAGCGTCACTAGCACAGGATCTGCCCGTTGCGGATGAGCCCGATGTTGAGACCAAGGGCGCAGACGCTAAGCGTTCGGTATTGCCTACCGCGGCGCAACCTCCTGCAACACAAGCTCCGGTATCACAAGCTCCGGTATCACAAGCTCCGGTATCACAAGCCCCTGCAACGCAAACTCCTGTGAAGCCATCTCGTGAAAATCAAGCTCGTGAAAATCCAGCACCAGCAAATCAGGCGCCCGCCACTGTGACTACTCGCCCCGCTTCTGAGGTACAGTAATGAGTTTACAAGCTGCAAATGGTCGACTCATCGTGTGGTTGACGTTGTTTATTGGGCTGCTGAGCCAGATCATGCCGCTGCCCGTAGTGGTTGAGGCATGGCGCCCTGATTGGTTATTGATGATCTTGATTTACTGGTCAATCGCGCTGCCCCACAGATATAACATCTTAACGGCTTGGGTTATGGGGGTTGCACTCGATATTTTGCTTGGCGCGACCCTTGGGGTCCGTTCATTGGCAATGTCCTTGGTGATTTATATTGCCATTTTACATTGTCAGCGCTTACGCAATTTCCCCCAATGGCAGCAAGCCTTGGTCATCATGCTACTCATCTGTATTTATCATTTGGTGGTGTATTGGATTGAGTTTGTGGTGGGCAACGCGCAGTTTTCCCTTAACATGTTTTTACCCGCCCTTGCCGCCCTAGTCTTTTGGCCTTGGGTGTTTTGGATTTTACGGCGCGTACGACGTCATTATAAGGTGCGCTAAACGTGAATTTAGTCTTAGCTTCAACATCGCCGCGGCGTAAAGAATTATTGAGTCAGCTGGGTCTTGGTCGGCAAGATTTTTGTTTTACTCAGGTGGCGCCAGATATCGATGAAACACCCCAACCGGATGAATTACCACAGCATTATGTGCAGCGCTTGGCGTTAGAAAAAGCCAAGGAGGGACGACGTTTATGTCAGGACGTATCCTCGCCGATAGTGCTCGGTTCAGACACCATCGTCGTGCAGGATGGGCATATCCTCGGTAAACCTAAGGATGTCGCCGACGCTCACCGAATGCTCAGCGCACTTTCTGGTCGCACTCACACAGTAATGACAGCGGTGGCGCTGGTTAGTGAGCAGCAAAGCGCCGTGCGCTTGGTCGAGACTCGGGTACAGTTTTGTGTGCTTTCGCCACAGGATATTGCCGCGTATATTGCCTCGGCAGAACCTATGGATAAGGCTGGGAGCTATGGCATTCAAGGCTTAGGCGGCTGTTTTGTGCAGGCCATTGAGGGCAGTTATTCGAGTGTGGTGGGCTTGCCCTTGGTCGAAACCCGTGAGTTATTGGCCAGTTTTGGGGTGCTCTAACCGCAATGTGAGCGGGGAGCCCCAGTTGGCTACCCTAGCCGATTGGTCGTTTGCGCTTATCTGCCGCTAACCATCTGTAAGTTAACTAATTTCCCTAATGGGGTGAGTCGTGAATACCGGTCGCGTAAATCTACATAAAATACCGCGCAAGATGGGGTCAGAATTACTCATCAACGTAACCCCTTCCGAGGCGCGAGTGGCCTTAGTTGAGCACGGCGTGCTGCAAGAGGTGCATATTGAGCGGCGGATGAAACGCGGTTTGGTGGGCAATATTTATAAAGGCAAAATCAGCCGGGTATTACCGGGCATGCAGGCCGCTTTTGTGGATATTGGCTTAGATAAAGCCGCTTTTTTACACGCCTCAGATATCGTCCCCCATACCGAATGCGTGGCCGATGCAGAGAAAAACCATTTTGTGGTGCGTGATATTGCCCAGCTAGTGCGTCAGGGCCAGGATATCATGGTGCAGGTGGTGAAAGATCCCTTGGGCACTAAGGGCGCGCGCTTGACCACCGATATCACGCTGCCTTCCCGTTATCTCGTCTTTATGCCCGGCTCCAGCCATGTGGGGGTTTCCCAACGGATTGAGCAGGAAGAAGAGCGTAATCGCTTAAAAAAAATCACCTTACCCTACGTTGATGCCGACGGCGGCTTTATTATTCGCACCGCCGCCGAAGGCGTGGGCGAGGATGAATTAGCGCAAGATGCGGCGTTTTTACGCCGGGTGTGGTCCAAGGTGAGCGAGCGGCGGCAGCGGCGCGGTGTGGCGCTGTTATATCAAGATTTAGCCTTGCCGGTACGGATTGTGCGGGATTTTGTCGGCACTGAGCTGGATCAGATCCAAGTTGATTCTCGCCGCACCTTTACCGAATTGCAGGCGTTCGCCCAAGAATTTATGCCAGAAATTGCTGAAAAGATTGAGCATTATTCAGGCCCCGCCCCGATTTTTGACTTGTACGATGTGGAAAATGAAATCCAGCGCGCCCTTGGCCGCAAGGTCGAGCTTAAGTCTGGCGGATATCTTATTATCGATCAGACCGAGGCCATGACCACGGTCGATATCAACACCGGTGCCTTTGTTGGCCACCGCAATCTTGAAGAAACCATCTTTAACACTAACCTCGAAGCGACCCAAGCGATTGCGCGGCAACTGCGGCTGCGTAACCTAGGCGGCATTATCATTATTGATTTTATTGATATGCAGAGTGAGGATCATAAAACCCGCGTACTCGCCAGTTTAACCAGTGCCTTAGCCAAAGACAGGGTAAAAACCAATGTCAGCGGTTTTTCGGGATTAGGCCTTGTGGAGATGACGCGCAAGCGCACCCGCGAGAGTTTGGAGCATGTGCTTTGCAGTGAGTGTCCTGCCTGCAAGGGGACGGGCAGCATGAAGACGGTTGAGACGGTATCCTATGAAATATTTAGAGAAATTATTCGCTTAAACCGCGCTTATGCGGCCGATGAGTTTTTATTGTATTGCTCTCCGGCAGTCTACCAAAGCTTAAGTGGCGAGGAGAGCCATTTGCTTGCCGAGCTGGAGGTATACATCGGCAAACGTATCCGTTTACAAAATGAGCCCATGTATGCACAGCACAAATATGATGTGGTGATGATGTAGTGGCCACGCCTTTACCCCTAAAAAAAATAAGCCGATTTTGCTGGCAACTGTTGGCGCTTATTTTGGTGTTGTTTGCGCTCGGGGTGAGTTTGGTGCGCGGTTTATTGCCGCAGGTTGATGAGGTGCGTCAACAGCTGGTGACTTACGTCAAAAGGGCGTATCAAATTGATGTGCATGTGGGTCGGCTCTCGGCTCAGTGGCAGGCCTTTGGGCCTGAGGTCAACATTCATAATTTGGTGATCCCGCCTCAGGATAAACTGCCGGTAACGCTGATCATCAACCGGCTGGAGATCAAGCTCGATTTTTGGCAATCCTTGCTGACCCAAAGTCCGCAGATTGAAGATGTGATTTTTGATGGGGTCAATGTTGGCCTCGACATCGATAAATTAGGCGAGGGCACATTGCTGCCCCATTCCGCCACTGCCTCGTCATCGTCGGCGGCCAGCACCAACACCGACTGGCTCTATCAATTACTGTTAAGTCAATTAGATCGCTTTTCCTTAACCCAAGCAACGTTGCAGCTGTTGAGCCAAGAGCACGCCTACCGGCCAATCCATATTCGCCAACTCCACTGGCGCAACCATGGCCTGAGTCATCGCGGCAGCGGCGAAATGTATTTGGATCAGCTGGGCTCCAGTCAAGAATCCTTGCACTTACAGCTCGATATTCAAGGGGATGGCAGCCGCCCGGATAGTCTAACCGGGCAGATTTACCTTGCGGCCCAATCCCTCGATTTAGGCGCGTGGGCGTCCCATCAGCCCACCTCTTCTGAGCTGCAGCCACGACTCCCTCTAGAAGGGGTGGTCAACCTTGAGGCTTGGCTGGATATTAAGCAGCGCAGTGTCGCCTCGGCGCTGGTGCAGTTTTCCCCAAGCTGGCTGCAATGGTCGCTGGCGGGAGACACGCAAACCTTGGCGATGGAGGCCGGACAAATACAGTGGCAGCCCACGGCGCAGGGCTGGACGCTGCACAGCGCCGGACTTAAATTAACGACGAATGACCAGCCTTGGCCGACCTTGCAATTCGCGGCAAAGCAGCAGGATGACGCGCTATTTGCTTATGTCGGTCAACTCGATTTGGCCAGCGTTTTCCCCTTGTTGCCTTTAGTCCCCGGGGTGAATGCCGCAGAGCTTGAGCTGTGGCAGCAGCTTGCGGTTAAGGGAACTGTGGGCCCCATCCGCTTGTATCAGGGGCCGCAGCAACCACTGCGCGCGGCTGCGGCAGTCAAGCAGCTCAACTGGCAACAATACGCTGGGATCCCGCAGATCAGCCCGCTCGATTTGCAGCTTAATTGGCAGGACAACACCTTAGCGTTTGCGGTGCCCGCGCAGCAATACACCTTAGATTTTGGTGATGCATTTACTGCCCCGCTCAGCTTTACGGGGCAGGCGTTTAACGGACAATTTACGGCGGAGGATCTCACGCTCCGCTTAGCGCATCTTGCTTTAGATAACAACGATTTGGCGCTTGATGCCGCCATCGCCCTCGATGTTAGCGCCGAGCCCATCCTGTCGCTTGCGGCCAATGTGCAGGTCAAAAATGCCGCCAATGCCGATAAGTACTTCCCGGTGCAGGCGATGGGCGAGGCGTTAGCGCAGTATCTTGATAGCGCGATTAAGGCCGGGCATAGCGATAATGGCCAAGTGCTGTGGCAGGGGCCGTTAGCCAACTTCCCCTTCGATGACCATAGCGGCATGTTTCAAGCTGCCTTTAGTTTGCAAAACGCCGAATATCTATTTCAGCCAGATTGGCCAGCGGTGACCGAATTGTCCCTAGATGCCCTGTTTGAGGATGCCCGCATGGATATTTGGGTGCGGCAGGGCAAATTGCTGGACGTCGCCGCCGACGGTGCCCATGTGTTTATCCCTGAGTTGGGCGAGCGTTCCTTAGTCAACATCCAAGCTGAGCTTGCTACCCAAGGCGCAGCAGCCACGGCGGTGTTGCAGGCTTCCCCCCTTGCGCAAAGTGTGGGGAGCATCCTTCAGTTGGTGCAGGTTAAAGGGCCGGTGACGGGGCGTCTTGATTTGAGTATCCCTCTGTATGAGGGGGAAGCTGAAATCATCCAAGGTGATATTGGTTTTGAGAATACCCCCATTTATCTTGCCAAGCCCGGTATTGCCCTTAGCGGCGTGACGGGGACGGTCGCTTTTGTTAATGAAGCGCTCGAGGCCAAGGGACTTAAGGCCAAGATCTTTGAGCAGGGGGTCGATCTTAGCTTTACCACTGCGCCAGTTGCCAGTGGGCTTAATCTCGATTTGAAGCTTAAGAGTCGATGGGATCTCAATCGGTTACCTCAAGTGTTGCACAATCCTTTGAGTGGTTTTTATCAGGGCAAATTGGATTGGAATGGGGCGTTAAATATCCTGTTTACAGACCAAGGTTATCAACTGACGGCGCAGGCCAACGCCGATCTGCAGGGCACCTCATTAACGCTGCCGGGGATCTTTGCCAAACCCTTAGGTGAGCCAAGGCCATTATTGGCTGAGTTAGTGGGAGATGAGCAGGGCAGCACCTTAAGGGTAAAACTGGATAATCAAGCCGAGTTTATCGGTACCTTGGCGCCGGATGATGGCCAAGGTTTTCAGCATTATGAGCTGGTGCTGGGGCGGGGATTGACTGCCGATGAGGCCCGTAGCGCTGACCAACGAGCTCAGACTCGCCAAGACCCAATGGGCCATATTCAACTGGAGCTTGGCCGCGTCCAGTTCGCCCCGTGGTTGCCACTGCTCAATGAGTTGATGGGGCAGAGCGCGCCGCCCAAAACCGGGATTTTAGTCGACCATAGCCGCTCTGCGTGGTTTCCGCCTTTAACGGGGATAGATGCCAACATCGGCAACATCGATTTACTGGGGCAGAACCTCACCGGGCTGAAGATGAGCGCCAAGGCTGCTCCTTCGGGTTGGCAGGTGGTTGCCAGCGCCAAAGAATTTGACGGGACGATTGATGTTTATCCCAATTGGCGCAGCCAAGGGCTTAAGGTGGCGGCGAGTCGCTGGTATCTGACCGGGGAAACACCAGCTCATGCTGAAACACCAGCCAGTACAGAAAACCCCGCGAGTGCAGTAACACCTGCAAGCGCGGTGCTGCCCGACGAAGAGGCGAAGCTCAATGGCGAGTCGCTACTGCCCGATTGGCCGCCCTTGGTGGTGAATGTGGAGGATTTTCGCTTTTTCGATAAGCCTTTTGGCAAGTTGCAGCTGCAGGCAAGGCCCCATGCGGCGGGGTATCAAATCCAAAGCTTATCCTTAAACTCACCCAATGTTAGCGTGCAGGGGGAGGGGATGTGGCATAAGCAGGATGGACAAAATAAAACCGAGCTAAATGTCACACTCACTGCTAATCAATTCAATCATTTAAGCTCGCAACTGGGGATCGATCCGGGGCTTAATCAGGCGCCGTTAACGATGAATGCCGCGCTCTCGTGGCAGGGGGCGCCCTATAGCTTTGCGCTTGAGACATTAAATGGCGCGGTAACATTTGACTTAGGCAAGGGGCATTTGTCGCAGGTGAGCGACAAGGGCACGCGGATTTTTTCATTGTTCAGTTTAGATTCGCTGGTGCGCAAACTCTCCCTCGATTTTAGCGATGTGTTTGGTCAAGGGCTGTACTTTAACCGCTTTGCGGGCAATCTGCAGATTGATCATGGCGTAGTGAAAACCACCGACACGGAAATGGACGCCATTGCCGGCAACATTAAAGTGCGCGGGTTTACCGATCTCACCAGCGAGAGCTTACAGTACGATATTCGCTTTGTCCCCCAACTGGCATCAAGTGTGCCAACCGTGGTGCTGCTGAGCACGAGTGCTTGGACTCTCGGCCTTGGGGCCTTTGCGCTGACGAAGGTGCTCGAACCAGTGATTGAGGTGATTTCTGAAATCCGTTTTCGCGTGACCGGCACTATGTCTGAGCCAGTGCTAGAGGAGCTTGAGCGTAAAAGTAAAGAGATTGAAATCCCCGAGGCGATTTTGCCCATCGTCGGCGAGCGTGATCAGATGGCCCCCGCCGATGCTGCGCCTAAGCCTGCGATTCCAGCGCCCCCTCTTTTAACTCCCCCAAAACCAGAGGCACCTGCGGTTCAACCTGCACAAAAACACGACAATCCCAAAGA
>NZ_JBOFMC010000283.1:0-12788 GCF_051658185.1 Shewanella sp.
AAACTTTCTTCACGCTCATCAATCAGTAATCTAGTAGGTTACTCACCGATGACTGCCACTGGCTAACTGCGTTTCGCTGCCTGCCGTGTCAGTGGATGCGCATTATAGGCAGCTGAACTTTTTGTGCAAGGGCTTTTTAAAAGAAAAAAGATCGCATGGCGATCTTTTCTACAATGGCGTTCTATTTGCACTCAATCTGCTGCTTAATCGAGCTTTTGCGCACCTTTATCGATAAAACCTTGGATCAGCGATACCGCTTTTGCATCATCCCAATCGACAAATGAGCGTACAAATGCGATCAGCTGACCATTTTGATCGAGTATAAAGGTTGCCGGAATGGTATCCAGTGGAAACACCTGTCCTAGCTTTTGCGTAGGATCATAGTAAGAGTTAAAGTTGCCCATACCTAATGAAGTTAAAAAGGGCTGCACCTGTTGTTTGCCATCGGCATCGATAGAGACAGGTAATAGTGCAAACTCTTCCGCTTTAAACTTTGTCGCCAAGCGCTCTATTGCTGGTAACTCTCTTACACAGGGTGGACACCAGGTCGCCCAGAAGTTGACCATAACCACCTTACCTTTATATTGGCTGAAGTCGATGGCCTTGCCATCGACATCATTAAAAGGGATAGGCTCTATCGGGTAGGTTTGAGGTAATACATTAATAAGGTCAACGGTAGATGTTATTGGCTGTGTTGTCTGCTGCATGCCGGGGTACGCATTGGCCTTCCCCATTAAGGCTGGCAACAGACACGACAGCAACACGATAGCGGCTAAGCTGTACTTCATTTTTGATTACGCTTAAGTAGGCTATCCAGTGCTTGTTGATCCTCGGCGCTAATCTCCAAAGAGTGATTGCCGGCAATCCGTTGCTTGCGGATAAAAATAAAGCCAATAATCAAACCGATTAATAGCAAACCTATGGGGCCCAGCCAAAGAATGTAGGTTTTCGCCTCCATTCTTGGCTTGTATAACACGAAGTCACCATAACGACTGGTCATGAACTCGATAATGGCCTGATCGTCCATCCCTTGATCGACCATTTTAAAGACTTCGAGGCGCAAATCGCTGGCAACCGGTGAGTTAGAATCAATTAAATTTTGATTTTGACACTGAGGACAACGTAACGAATGCGCCAATTCGAGTCCGCGCTTTTGGTTTTCTGGCGATTTAAACTCATACGTGTCGACAGGTGTCGCCATTGAGCTGGTTACCACACCCAATAGCAGCACTAAACCAGTGACTAAACTCAGTATAATTCTCACGATACATTATCCTTTGCAGCTTCAGCCTGTAGTTGTTGGATCATCGGGTACAAGGTTTCACTCCAGACATTCTGATCGATAGGACCAGCGTAACGGAAACGAATAATCCCTTTGTGATCAACAATAAAGCTCTCTGGTGCACCGTACACACCCAAATCGAGCCCTAAGCGTCCATCTTTATCAAAAATATTGAGTGTATATGGGTCGCCCTGACGGCGCAGCTCAGCGATGGCTGGCGCGCGCTCATCACGATAGTTAATACCATAAATAGGTAGAACCTTCTTACGCGCCAGCATATTGAGGAATGGATGCTCATATTTACATGATGGGCACCAGGTCGCCCATACGTTCAATAGGGCAACCTGTCCTTTTAGCTGTTCATTCGTGATGAATTCACCTGGCGTTTCTAAGCGTTCTAGCTGGAAAGCCGGGATCGGCTTTCCTTCTAGTGCTGAATCCAGCTTTTGCGGATTCAAAAACAACCCTTTGTACAAAAACACTCCCATGGTTAAAAACAATACCAAGGGGATAAACAAAACCAACTTCTTCATAGATTCCTCAACTATTGAGCGGTTGCTAACTTAGCCTTTTCAGTTTGAGGCTCAGCCGCTACTGTAGCTTTTGCACGATAACGCTTATCCGATGCAGCAAAGAAACCACCGATCATCATAAAAATCGAGCCGAACCATAACCAACGCACAAAGGGTTTATAGTTCAAACGTACCGCAAACTCAGTACGGCTGATAGGATCGCCCATCGTCACATAAAGATCGCGGAACAGACCCCAATCGATGCCAGCTTCAGTCATGTCCATTGTGCGAACATTGTATTGACGACGATCAGGCTTCAGTAAGGTGATCAATGTATCCCCTTTATAAACCTCAATCTGGCCTTGTTGAGCGGTGTAGTTTGGTCCGACAACGTTTTTAGTTTCGAGGTACTTAAAGGTGTAACCCGCGAGTTCTTGGCTAATCCCAGGTCCCATGCGGACACTTTTCTCAACGGAGTAGTTAGAGACCATCGTTGCGCCGATGACTGAAACAGCAATACCCAGGTGAGCGAGGATCATCCCCAACTGGCTGCGTCCCATGCGGGCAATGCTGATATCACCGTCTTTTGGCTTCACGATATTATAAGCCGCTCTTGCAGTAGCAATAACGATCCATACCGCAGTCGTAATCCCTAAGGCCACCCAAACGTTGAAGACACCATCAACCACAAACGGCGTCACTAGACCAACAAGGACAGAAACCACTGCAGGCACTAATAACTGACGCTTTAATTCGCCTTCTTTGGATTTTTTCCAACGGATAATGGGACCCACACCCATAAAGACAAACAGCACTAATACGATCGGGACAAACACGGCGTTAAAGTATGGTGGGCCGACAGAAATCTTACCCATACCCAATGCATCGATCAGCAATGGATATAAAGTACCCAGCAATACTGTACCTGCGGCAACCGTGAGTAACACGTTACACACCAGCAGCATCGTCTCTTTAGATTTCAATTCGAAACGCGCAGGACTGCTCATTTCGCTGGCTCGGAATGCAAACAGCGTCAAGGAACCACCGATCGCCAAGCCCAATAAAAGTAGAATAAACATACCGCGGCTTGGGTCCGCAGCAAATGAGTGCACAGAGGTTAATACACCTGAACGAACAATAAAGGTACCGAGTAAACTGAGTGAGAAGGCGAAGATAGACAACAATACCGTCCAGTTACGGAATGCCCCACGCTTTTCTGTCACAATTAATGAATGCACCAACGCTGTACCAATTAGCCAAGGCATAAAAGAGGCGTTTTCAACGGGATCCCAGAACCACCAACCGCCCCAGCCTAACTCGTAATAAGCCCACCAAGAGCCCAAAGCGATACCGCCAGTTAGAAACACCCAAGCCGCCAGTGTCCAAGGACGTGACCAACGCGCCCAAGCAGAGTCCAAACGACCGCTTAGCAGCGCTGCAATAGCAAAGGCAAAGCTCACCGAGAAACCAACATAGCCTAAATACAGCATAGGTGGATGGAAGATTAAGCCCACATCCTGCAGCATTGGGTTTAAGTCACGGCCTTCAGCAGGCATCGGGAATAAACGCTCAAACGGGCTGGAGGTTAATAGCATAAATAAGCTAAAACCGATTAAAATCATGGCTAACACCGCTAACACTCGCGCAGTGAAGACCTCTTCTAATCCTTTACTAAAAAGTGCAACAGCGGCAGCCCATGCAGATAAGGAGAATACCCAGAAGAGTAATGAACCTTCATGCCCACCCCAGACCGCGGCAATCTTAAAGAAAATAGGTAACTGGGAATTAGAATGATGAGCGACATAAGCGACCGAAAAATCATCGACAGCAAAACTATAACCAAGCGATACAACGGATAAACTGATAAAGAAGAACATTCCGTAAGCTAATGGCCAAGCATACCGCACAAGGTATTGATCTTTGCGGGCAACCCCGATTAGGGGCACGCTGGCTAACAGGAAGGCAAACGCCACCCCTATTATCAACGAAAAGTGTCCAAGTTCTGGGATCATGGGTTTTCCTCAGTCTCTAATAATATGTTGATTTAGATAGCTCTATACCAACGCACAACATGCTAATCGCGCGAACGCACGAAATTTTGCTCATTTTAGTATTTGCTATTGTTCCTGTCTGCCTCTTTCGCGCAAAACTGGGTGACTTGTCTCATTCTCAATTTTGGATGAAATAAAGCAACTTAAGACGATAGTTCTGCATCTGACAAGGCAACTTCCGTTAAGTTTCATCCAATACAGACATTAAAAATCAATTTGTGAACCAGTGCCCAACTCTCGGTTTTCGGCATAATGAAAATTTTTATATTACTGTTCAATGATGCATCTTTACGTATAATCTTGCTTTCATTCCGCCGGCGGTAACACCGCGCCGCTTTCTGCAAACTAAAGTGAATATAGAAACAATGACGACATTTTGGATTTTTATTGCGCTTGTTGTGTTAGTCAGCCTGATGCTGATTTGGATCCCACATTTCAGACAGCAAAAGTTGTTACGCACTGAAGAAGCCGGCGTTCGCAAACAAACCAACCTCGAGTTGTTTAATGAACGTCTTGCGACACTTGAAAAAGAGCTTAGCGAAGAGCTGCTCGATCAAGCTGAATTTGACGCATTGAAAAAAGAACTAGAAATCAGTCTCCTGCAAGACATAAAGCAAGCAGGTGATGATTCACTGGTCAATAACATTAAGCCAAAATCCATTCTTTGGCCCTCAGTGATGTCAGTGTGTGTGCTAGCCATTTCAGGGTATTTCTACCAGCAGCTCGGTGCATTCGAAAACCTGAGCGATCCGCAACAAGCTGCCAACCCTCACGCGGGCATGGATACCGCACAAATGATGTCGCAACGAGTGCAAATGATGGAAGCACAAGTGCAAGCGGAACCTGAAAACAGCCAAGCATGGTTCAGTTTAGGTCATGCGTATATCTCGGCAAACCAATTCGACAAAGCCATTGCAGCATTCGATAAAGTGATGCAATTAGTGGGTAAACACGCCGAACTACTGGGACCTAAAGCCACCGCCATGTACTATAAAGCGGGTCAGCGGATGACACCGGAAGTGCAAGCGGTCGTGGATGAATCCTTAGGTATGGATCCACAGGATGCTTCAACTTTGCTCTTAGTGGGTATGGATTCCTTCTTTACCGCAAATTACCAAAAGGCGATTGGCGCATGGCAAACCATTCTTGATAGCGACCGCACCGATGTCGATCGTGCCGCGCTGATGGAAGCGATCGAAACCGCCAATTTACGCTTAAAGGCCGAAACCTCTGGCATGCCCAATGATGATGTCCATAAATCAGCCAAGGCCACGAACAAGTCAGTAAGCATTCAAATCTCAATTTCACCAGAGCTCGCCGCCAAAGTCTCTGCTGACGATACTATCTTCGTGTTTGCTCGAGCGACTCAAGGTCCTAAAATACCATTAGCAGCAACCAAGGTCAGTGCCAAATCATTCCCAGTGACCGTCACGTTAGATGACAGCACCGGTATGGGCAGCGATATGAAACTGAGCCAGGCATCTCATGTGGAAGTGATTGCAGTATTATCCAAACATGGCGATATCAAACCTCAACCCGGTGATATTCAAGGTAAAGTAACCAGTGTTGCCGTGGGTGAAAGCGCAACGCTCATGCTTGATACTCAAGTACAATAAGCAGACTCACCATGCCACAACCCTGATGGATTGTGGCATGGGCCGCTCCACCAACCGCCTACTTACGCCATCGACTCCGCCACTGATTGAGTGAGCCCCGCACGGGCCGCCAATGACAGCCGCAATGCCACACCAGTTCTGCCGATATGCATATCGCTATCAGCATCAGCATCAGCATCAGCATCAGCATCAAATTATGAAGTACCATAAGGTAGCGCGAGCAAAAGCGTCCTCGCCAGCGTAGACGGCATCGCGAAAATAAAAAATCCCCCGGTTTGTAACCGAGGGATTGATAAGTAATAGAATGATGTAACGCTAATTGTTAGCCGTAAAACTTACTTCGCTTTTGACATGAATCCAATAGCAGCTTTGTAATCTTCATCAGTACAGTCTGTGCACATGCCACCTGGTGGCATAGCATTTAAACCTGTTTTCACACTTTTCAACAAGTTATCCATACCTTTAGCTAAACGGGGTTCCCAGTCCGCAGTATTGTGAGATTTAGGAGCACCTGCAACACCCATGCTATGGCATACGGTACATGCCTTGTTGTAAATCGCTTCAGCGTCTTGCGCTGATACATTGGCAGACATCATTGTTAAAGCAGCGACAGCGGTCATTGCTAAGAGTTTTTTCATGTTAAATGTTCCTAATGCAAATACGTTCAAAGCTCGGCGCCACCCTTGAGGGCGGACTCATTCTAGCGACGCCAGATTACTACAAACTTCAATAAATCTCATCATTTTGTGATAAAAATCTCACAAAAAATTCCACTCCAAAAACAAGAAGGTAAAATCGGTCAATATTAGAAGATCGTAAAAGTTCGATAATTATTGCCGTTATTGGAACCATATCAAATTGCTGACATCTATTATCAAGCAAGTGTAAAACACCAATAATGTTTGTGTTAGAATCACTTGTGTTTCCTTCCGGCTTGAGATAGAGGGTTCAGTGACAAATATAAATTCAGTAAATACACTGGTATCGGCGAGCAAGCTGACATGCATCCGCGAAGAACGCATTCTGTTTGATGAATTAAGCTTTGCCATTAATGCGGGTGATATTGTGCAGATTGAAGGCCCCAATGGCGCCGGAAAAACCAGTCTGCTGCGTATTTTAGCGGGGCTTTCACGTCCCTACGCGGGGCAGACTTTCTATCTCGATGAAGATATCAACCGCTGTCGAGATGAATACAATGAAGATCTGTTGTATTTAGGCCACTTAGCGGGCGTAAAATGTGAATTAACCGCCGAAGAGAACCTTAATTTCAATTTAAGGATCAGTGGCTATGATGATTTTGATGTCCCTTCAATTTTGGCCAAAGTCAATCTTACCGGATTTGAAGAGGCGCTTGCGGGGCATTTATCCGCCGGCCAACATCGCCGCACGGCGTTAGCCAGACTCTGGCATAATAATTGTCGAATTTGGATCCTCGATGAACCTTTTACTGCTATTGATAAAAAAGGCGTAGAAGAATTGGAAGAATTATTCATCCAACATGCGAATAGGGGTGGCTGCGTGATCCTTACCACTCACCAAGATATGGGCATTATCACAGATGATAGGCTTCGTAAAATTCGTCTCGATTATCGCTTCGTATAAGGTGTGCATTAATGAAAAGAGGCATCAGCTTTACTCAGGCTTTTTTTACCTTGCTGCAGCGAGATCTTAAAATAGCCGTTCGTCACCGCGGTGATATTTTTAATCCATTGCTATTTTTTGTCATGGTTGTCACTCTATTTCCACTCGGAATAGGCCCTGAGCCACAGATGTTAGCTCGGGTTGCTCCCGGTATTATTTGGGTAGCAGCATTATTAGCATCCATGCTGTCACTTGAGCGGCTATTTAAAGCCGACTTCAGCGATGGCAGTTTAGAGCAAATGCTACTCAGCCCACAGCCACTATCCATACTGGTATTAGCAAAAGTATTAGCCCATTGGATACTCACGGGTGTGCCGCTGATTATCATTGCGCCACTGTTAGCCGTATTGCTCAATCTCGAAAGCAATAGTTATGGCGCCCTCATCGCCACCTTAGCCTTAGGGACACCCGTGCTATCGTTGCTCGGTGCTATCGGCGTGGCCTTAACCGTTGGACTGCGTAAGGGTGGAGTACTGCTCAGCTTACTTATTCTTCCGCTCTATATCCCAGTGCTCATTTTCGCCACGAGTGCGATAGATGCCGCGGGAATGAATTTACCCTATGATGGTCAACTGGCGATAATTGGTGCCATGTTGGTCGGTTCGTTAACCTTGGCACCTTTTGCAATTGGTGCATCTCTGCGAGTGAGTACTAACTAAAATGTGGAAATGGTTACATCCTTACGCGGATCCTGAACGCGCGTATAAATTATCAGGCACACTATTCCCCTGGTTTGCTATCTTAGCCGGTCTGTTTCTCGCCGTCGGAACGACTTGGGGACTGCTCTTCGCACCTACCGATTACCAACAAGGTGATAGCTATCGAATTATTTTCATTCATGTGCCTGCCGCATCGATGTCAATGGCAGCCTACATGGGGATGGCCATTGCCGCCTTTATCGGCCTTGTTTGGCAATTAAAGTTAGCCGATTGGGCAGCGGCCTCTATCGCACCGATTGGCGCGGTGATCACCTTTATTGCACTGTTTACCGGTGCCGCATGGGGTAAACCTATGTGGGGAACTTGGTGGGTATGGGATGCACGCCTCACCTCGGAGTTAGTGTTGCTGTTTCTATACCTAGGGGTGATTTCACTGTACGCCTCCTTTGAAGACAAAGTGTTAGCGGCGCGGGCTGCAGGGATCTTGGCGATCGTTGGGGTAATTAATATTCCAATTATCAAATACTCAGTGGAATGGTGGAGCTCTTTACATCAACCATCAACCATACGTATCACTGAAAAATCGACCATGTCATCCGACATGCTGTACCCACTGTTAATCAATATTTTTGGTTTTGGCCTCATGATTGGTGCCATCACCATTGTGAGATTTAGAGCAGAGATTTTAGCAAGAAACGGCATGCGCCCTTGGGTGCGTGAACTTGCCAAGGCTGAGGAGGTCAAATAATGCAATTCGATTCAATCAGTGATTTTTTAAATATGGGCGGCTACGCGTTCTTTGTGTGGCTCTCCTATGGTGTGACATTCTTTTGCTTGTCCGTACTCATCATTACCAGTGCACGTAAAAAGCGTAAAGTATTGATTGAAATAGCAAAGAAAATGAATCGAGAAGAACGCCTCAAAGAAACTAGGAGTACCAAATCGTGAACTCAAGACGCAAAAAAAGACTAGCACTGGCGGTAGCATTAATCGGTGGCGTTGCCGCGATTGCCTCGCTGCTATTGTATGCCCTGAACTCCAACCTTAACCTGTTCTATACACCATCAGAAATCGTGAATGGCAAAACCGATACCGGCGTCAAGCCTGAGATTGGCCAGCGCATTCGTGTAGGTGGCATGGTGACCGTTGGTTCTATGGTGCGCGATCCCGACAGCCTGCACGTGGAATTTGCGGTACATGACTCCTTAGGAGGCGAAATCGTTGTCACCTATGACGATCTGCTGCCTGATCTCTTCCGTGAAGGTCAAGGGATTGTTGCTCAAGGGGTATTAGGCGAAGATGGCAAATTGGCAGCCACCGAAGTACTGGCAAAGCATGATGAAAACTATATGCCGCCTGAAGTGGCCGAAGCGATGGGGCAAAAACACGAGAAGCTTGATTACAGCCAGCAAAAGACTGCAGCTCCTAACTAATTCCTGCTCGTGCGAATATGAGCATCTGTGCTCAGTCGTCTTAAACAGCGAGTCTTAGCCTCAAAATAAAAATGCCGCCCAATCATTGAGCGGCATTTTTAATATTCACTATCAGCTCTCTTAGCTTTATCTAAATTCGCTTGTACCAACAAATCAACTCTTGTACTGGCAAATCAGAGCGGCTAACAGGCGCAGTTTGCACTACCTCAGCAAGACCCGTACAGCCATACCTCACCAAGCACGCTGAACAACTACCCACGACCATTCTTGATCGTTTTAGCCACTGACGCTGTTAGCGACAAATCAGTTAAGCGACACAGGGCTACAACAAGGTACACTACTTACAATTGCGTCCTTTGCAGCCTCCCCCGCCACCACCAGCACCGCCACAGCCATTCGCGGCAAGATAATCAACCGCCGCCTTTGCTTGTACCAATCCATAACCATAGGCATCATCCCGTCCGGCAACCCCTAAATCTTGTGCAGTGGTTCGCAGCGCCGCACGAATTTGCAGGTTGCTACATTGCGGGTAATGACTCCAAACTAAGGCGGCCACACCTGCCACATGTGGCGTCGCCATGGACGTACCATCGAAGTATGCATAATTCCCTTCACCGATACTGACACTGGCGAGCGTACCTAATTGCCCCAACATGGCCTGCCCATCCGTATCACTCACCCCCACCGAAGGAATACTCGTTTGCACGTCACCAAGGGTGCCATTTAACGGTCCGGCAACGTTGTTATATAAAATGGCCGCCACACCGCCGCCGCGCTCGCAGGCCTGAACTTTTTCAGCAAAGGAGATCACACCCCGCTGAATAAGGCAGATCTGACCATTCGCGTTACAAGTCGACTCCCCGGTGCCGCAATCGGCCAGGGTTCCCGAGGCGGTACCAGTAGGGGAGCCTGCCAAACCAATCGACTCGTATGCTCTGGCATCCACAGCCGTGCTCGCAACCAGCGCAGTTCCCATCGGCACGCTAGATAGCACACCTACGCCGGGGCCCGCTAACTCCACTTGACTGGTTTTTTGGGAAAAACTGGCAACCACTTTATTGCTATCAATCGCGGCAACCGACACCACAGAGTTATAGGAAGCAGGATAAGAGTGGCGAGTGTTACCATCGTTTCCGGCTGCAGCAATCGACAGGACGCCACGCCCCTCAGCCGCAGCAAAGGCCGAATCTTCGGTGCGGCTCTTGAGCGCGCCACCGAGACTCATGTTGATCACCTTAGCGCCTGCGGCCTCACACTTATCTAGCGCCGCCACTAAGCTTGATGAATATCCCCAACCATCGGCATTAAATACCTTAATAATATGTAAATTCAAATTACCATTAGGATTCACCCCCACGACCCCAGTGCCGTTGTTCAGGGCTGCAATCGTGCCTGCAACATGGGTGCCGTGGTGATTCTCATCGGTATACCAATTACCAGTACCGCTATCATTTGTGCCGGTAACGTGATTATTAGCGAGGTCCTCATGGTTCAAATCATACCCAGAATCAATAATACAGACCGTGGTATTACTGGCTTTACTATCGCTCACTAAATTTGCCTGCACCATCGGAATACCATAAGGTACGGTTTGTGACAGTGGATAGCGTTTAGCATCGAGCTCCACATATTCAACGTTAGGATTATTCGCAAGCCCTTTGAGTGCCTGAGCTGGCAATAAAAATGCGGCGGCATCGTGATTAGCCAGTTCGAGGGCCAGCTTGCCCCCCTGAGCCTTAAGCTGCCCCATTTCACTCGGGCCTTTGCCCGCCTTAAATTTTACAATGTAACGCTCTTGCTCGGCAGCATGGGCCCCTGAAACTAAGGCCAACGTCAGCATCGCTGTTAAAGATGTCTCAATCGCTCGCATGAAGTGCTCCTATAACCATTTTATTGTCGTTCGATAGCAGCCACCCTTGCTGCCCATAGGTCAACCACGATTCAGTTAACACATGTTGCAATTTGTAGCGCTACTTTTTTATAGGCAGCCTTAGCTGAAAATACAAGTGACCATGACAGGATAATCAATGAGGGCAGCGTTATTGACTTGATAGGTAGGAGTTATGCGCTATTCGCTTAGGGGGATGGCTCTTATGCAAAGTAGTCTACTTCATCATCCCCCTACGCAGCATCAGCGGACTTGATGGTCGGTCTTATGTAAAAACACCACATCCTTATCAATCAGCTCAAGCCGCCAACCATAATGCTGGGCAAGCCAAGCAAAGGTTGCCTCGGAGTAAAAATTGATGTGTGTGGGATCGTTTTTATAGTGCCAGGTCGCAAAGGCCGTTGGATTTTGCACACGTTTCGTCATAACCGCCAAAATCCCTTCGGCTTTCAGTAACTGATCGAGCTGCCCGAGCAAAGCGTGGGCGTCACTCACATGCTCGATCACCTCTGTCAGCGTAATAAAATCGTATTGCCGGGTGAGTAATTCGGGCTGATTGGCGTAATACAAATCGTAATTGACGACTGAGTAGCCGCGGGCGCTGGCCATCACACTTAAGGCTTTGCCCGCACCGCAACCAAAGTCCAACCCCTGCGCGCCACTCGACAAGCGGGCCAGCAAGGGATCGAGGGTACGACTCAAAAACCGCTGATAACCGAGATCTTCTGGATCATTTTCATGCTTATCGTATTCGGCCTTTTCCGCCGCCGCGTCCAGGTAAAACTCCTTTGGCACACTCACCAAAAAGCAGGTTTGGCACTGATGGTAATCGCGTTTTTTATCTTGATAATACAGCGTCATTTCAGCGCCGCGACATAAAGGACAAATATTCAACACCGCTCCTCGAGGGATAAATTATTAACGGGATCGCTGCAGATGATGGAGTATAACACCTTGGCCAATTAACGAATGCGCCACTGCCTCATTGCGAAATGGGGATTTGGCGCTCTTTGGCAGCGGCCTCCTTGGCCTCACGCAAATAGCGCTGCTCGCGCGTTTCTCTTTCATCAAATTGATCTTGCGCCTTTTGTTTTTGCTTCGCCTCCCATTCGGAGGTCGATGCGCGCTGCATGATGCGCTCTTCTCGCGCCGCGCTGGCTTTTGCTGCTTGACGCGCTTTCTCTAATTGCGCTTGTTCTAAACGCTGGGAGTCGATGCGCGCCTTATCGGCTTTTTGTTCTAAAGTTAATCGCGGTTTATCGGCAGCCTGTACTGGACACACACCGATAACGGCACCTGCCAATAGCCAACCACAGGTTAGCCTCATGATCCCTGCCTTGGTTTTCGCTAATATCACCATGCGTTCGTCCCTCCATTTGATAACACCCTCAGATTAACCCTATCGAGTATACCGCCGCGGCGGCAAACGCGCACGATAAGCCACTGGATCATCATAACGCTCGATGAGCACGCCAGCCAAACGCCATGGCTTAATCCCATCATACAACCTAGACCAAGTGAGAAAGTGAGAAAGTGAGAAAGTGAGAAAGTGAGAAAGTGAGAAAGTGAGCTTACATCACTCAACGCTTTTATCGGTACCGAATGAGTCTAGGGGTGGGATAAGGGATTGATGCAATGGCTGAAGGATGACACGAGTCGCCCGGAGAGAACCCCCGTTAAGGGGCCAAATGTTTGGGGCTAGATAG
>NZ_JBOFMC010000284.1:0-4466 GCF_051658185.1 Shewanella sp.
GGTTTCCGTGAGGAAGGGGTGCACTAATAACACATTCGCAATCCGTTGCGCTTGGAGTGGTTATGAAGCCAGAAGAATTGATCGATGCGGTGATCAGCATCGCTACGGATGCGGGCATCGCGATCCGCGACATTTACCTAAAAGGCAGTTTTGAGCGGGAATTAAAGTCTGACAACACCCCGGTGACCACGGCGGATTTGACGGCCCACCGGCTGATTTGCGAGCGCTTAAGCGCCTTAACGCCTGATATCCCCATTTTGTCTGAGGAAGCCGCCGACATCCCCTTGGCAACGCGCCAGACGTGGCAACGTTATTGGTTAGTCGATCCCCTCGATGGCACCAGTGAGTTTATTGCCGGCAGTGGTGATTTTTCGGTGATTATTGCGCTGGTGGAACATAATCGGCCGGTGATGGGCGTGGTGTACGCGCCGATGACGCAGGTCTGTTATTACGCCATTGCGGGATTAGGGGCTTATAAGCGCACAGATAAGCAGGAGGTGCGGATTTGCAGCCGGCCGATTTTGCACCGTGAGCAGGTGTCGCTGCGCTTGGCCGTCAGTCGCCGGCAGGATCCTCAATCAGTGCTGACGCTCTTTCATCATCCTAATCATTGTGAGTTGGTGGTGATGGGCGGCGCGGCCTTAAAGAGTTGTCTTGTTGCCGAAGGGCGGGCCGATTGCTATGTGCGCGTGGGCCCAACGGGGGAGTGGGATACGGGCGCGGCGCAAATTATTGTCGAAGAAGCCGGTGGTCAACTGATGGATATTGAGCTGCAGCCGCTGACTTACAACGAGCGCGACACTTTAGAGAACCCCAATTTTATCGTCGTCGGCGCCCCCAATTTAGCCTGGGATAAGATCTTAATTGGAGAATAATCCCACCATGACACACATTCGTCCGGTGCTTAAGTCAGAGCTGTCTGCGGTGTATGAACTTGAGCGGGAGATCTTTGGCGAGCACAGCTATCCTGATTTCTTTTTTCGGCAAGCTTTTGATTGTTGGCCCGCGCATTTTTGGGTTGCCGTGGATGCGAACCGTCGCGAGGCTAAGGACGAGGCGGCTAACGCTACGGTGGCTAACACTGCGTTGGCGGCTAATGCTGCGGCTGTGCACGGTTATTTGCTCTGCGCCCAGAGCGGCTCTCCCGAGTGTATGTGGATTTTATCGGTGGCGGTGAGCGCGGCTAAACGGGGTCAAGGTCTCGGCCGCGGGTTGCTGATGCAGTGTTTAGCACAGCTCCCGCCCACCGTGCGGCGCTTATACCTCACGGTTGACCCCAATAATCCGGCGCAAGCCTTGTATCGCCAGTTAGGATTTGTCGCCACCACCTTGGAGGCCGATTATTTTGGTGCGGGTGCCGATAGGATAGTGATGCAGTATCAGCCAGCGTAATGGTGCGCACTTAACCTAGGTGCGCGGCTATGCCGCTGGGTTCGCAGGTGGGAGAGGGAGCATCGGATGGAGAAATCATGCTGCTAACAAGACGGTTTTTGCCGTATTTTGTGACTCAGTGCCTTGGGGCGCTCAATGACAATATCTACAAAAATGTGTTGCTGTTGTTAGTGACCTTTAGTCAGGTCGAATTGCCCATCAGTGTCGATGTGTTTGTGAATTTAGCGGCAGGCTTATTTATTTTGCCGTTCTTGCTGTTTTCAGCCCATGCGGGTCGCATCGCCGATAACATGGATAAGGCAAAACTTATCCGCCGGTTAAAGTTGCTTGAAGTCATTATTATGTTCAGCGCGGCCATCGCGATCGTCACCCAGAGCTATATGATGATGTTATTAATGCTGTTTTTAACCGGCAGCCAATCTGCCTATTTTGGCCCAGTGAAATATTCGCTCCTGCCCCAAGCGCTGAAGGAAGATGAGTTAGTCACGGGCAATGCTTGGGTTGAGCTTGGGACCTTTATTGCCATTTTGACCGGGACACTCGGCGCTGGGCTGCTCATGTCTGCCCCTCATGGCTCCCTTTGGGCTGCGGTGACCGTGGCGTCACTTGCCCTTGTGAGTTATTTATCGAGCTGCGTCATTCCGGCATTGCCTGCACCGGGGCCAGTTCAAATCATCCCCTTTCGCCCGCTTTCGGGCACTTGGGCGAGCCTTAACCAAGCCCGCCAGACGCCATCTATCTGGATGGCGATTGTGGCGATCAGTTGGTTTTGGTTTTTAGGGGCGACCTACCTCACTCAGCTGCCTAATTTTGCGAAATTGCATTTGCACTCGGATGCGACCGTGGTGTCTTTGCTACTCGCATTATTTTCGATCGGTATTGCCGCCGGCTCGTTCCTGTGTGAGCGCTGCTCTTTTGGCCATGTTGAGCTCGGTTTAGTGCCATTTGGGGTGCTGGGTTTAACCTTATTTGGCATGGATTTGTATTGGGCGACCCCGCCGGCTGCCAGTGTCAGTGCGGTTTATGGCTTGGCGAGCTTTATTGCCCAAGCGCAGCATTATCGCGTGATGCTGGACTTTTTTATGGTTGGCGTGAGTGGTGGGCTTTTTATTGTGCCCTTGTATGCGTTTATTCAGTCGCGGTCACGTCAAGGGGAGTGCGCTCAGGCGATTGCGGCAAATAACATTATGAATGCGTTGTTTATGGTGACTGCGGCGTTATTGTCTATCCTGCTGCTGTCGCTGGCCCAATGGAGTATTCCTCAGCTCTTTTTACTGCTCGCGGGGATGAACGTGCTTGTTGCCTGGTACATTTACGCACGGGTGCCTGAATTTACCCAAAGATTGATCAGTTACCTTGTGAGCCACCTGTGGTACCGCGTTAGGGTGGTTGGACGCGACAATCTCCCGCGGGAGGGCGCCGCTCTGCTGGTTTGTCAGTATGTGAGCCCTGCATGCTGCGATAGTTCAAGCTATTTAAGCGATAGTTCAAGCTATCCAAGCGATAATTTGAGCCTTCCAAGCCATTTAGGCCATCCCAGTCATCTTCGTCAGTTAGACCCGATAGCCGCACTGATCATCATGGGGATCGCCGCCCGGCCAATCCGTGTGGTGCAAGCTAACGTGCTGGGTGAAACACCTCGACTTAACGCGGAGTTAGGTCAGCGTGGGCGGCTCCTGCTTGGCTTGGGCACGCAGGATGAGGAGGCGTGCGCAGCCGATTCTGGCGCCGATAGCTCATGCACAGAGGCAGAGGTGATCCGGCAGGCGCTCGTCAATGGCGAGTTAGTGTGCCTCTTTATCAATGGCCACACGGCGCCAGAGGCAGAGCTTAGCCGCGTCAGCCCAGATATCGCCAGTCTTCTTACTAAGGAGTCGGTGCCGCTGCTCGCCATGACGCTTGATGGCATGGGGGACTTGCCCAGTGTTTATCAAGTGCTGCGTCGGCGAGTGCCTAGAGTGACTGTGACGTTAAATGCGCCTGCGACGTTAACCGCGCCACAGGCGAGTTTATCAGCCCCGCGGGGATGAGCTTGGCGCGCTATGGTCTAGCCATTCGTGCATGGCGCTATGGCTGCCCTTAAAGAGGATCCGCGCGGATTTTTTCTGCAGCTGGTATTGGTACATAGGGTCGTAATACTCCCGCAGTAATCGCTCAATCCACAACAGATGTTGTGACGTTTGATTTTGATTGCGCTGCTGCGTGAGCGCCTGTTGCATCATCTCTTGTAATGCTTGGTATTGCTTACCGCCGAGACGTTTACGAATGCTCGTTAGGCTGTTGAGGAGATAGTGGCTAAAGGCTGTAAAGCCGGCCTCCACTCCCAGACGTTCAGTAAACCCACGATGCATTTTGTGCACATATTCATCGAGTAAGCGCTCGAGCCGCCGGTCGTCATCTTCTTCTAGTACTAAGATATCAGCCGCTTGCATGGCGTTGTAAAAGGGGAGTGGCAGCGCCGAGCGGCCAATAAGATAGCTCTCATCTTCGAGCAATAGCCAACGAGCATGGCGCTCTTGATGGCGCAGCAATGCGATAGCCAATTGATTCTCAAAGTTGATTTGGGTTGGCTGGGGGTCGATTTGTTTACCAAAACTCGAGCCGCGGTGATGGGCGATGCCCTCAAGATCTACCGCCTCAGGCCGCTGTTGTAGAAAATCGGTTTTGCCGCAGCCGGTCATGCCACTCAAGCTGAGTAGGGGGCGGTGGCTTGGCGCCGTCTCTATCACACCAATTAAATACTGGCGCATGGCCTTGTAGCCGCCCTCAATGTAGGCGACATCAAGGCCCGCATCTTTGAGCCATTGCTGGGTGAGCTGCGAGCGCAGGCCACCACGAAAGCAATAAAGGTTCGCCTCAGGCTGCGCCTTGAAATAGTCTAACCATGCTTCCAGCCGTTGCTGTTTAATCGGGCCCTGCACAAGGGAATGGCCCAAGGCAATGGCCGCTTGCTGACCTTGCTGTTTATAGCAGGTGCCCACTCGCTCCCGCTCGCTGTCGTTCATCAGCGGTAGATTGGTGGCATTGGGAAAGGCGCCGCGCAGGAATTCAATCGGCGCCCTCACATCCATTAA
>NZ_JBOFMC010000285.1:0-14806 GCF_051658185.1 Shewanella sp.
CTCCGATGGAATGCCCTTACGCTGCATAAAGCTAAAGGCCGCTAAACCTTGATCATAGGGCACGCGAAAATCCTTCTCACCGTGGATCACCAGCATCGGCGTTTTCCAGTTTTCCACATAGTTAACTGGGTTGAACTTCTCATATAACGCTTTGTTATCCTGATAAGTACCACCAAATTCATGCTCAGGGAACCACACCTCTTCGGTCACATAATACATCGAGCGCATATCGAATAACCCGGCGTGGTTCACTAGGCATTTAAAGCCATCGTTCCAATTGCCTTGGATCCAGTTCATCATGTAGCCGCCGTAGGACCCTCCTAAAGCACAGGCATTTTGTGGATCGAGCCATTTTTGTTGCTGACTCACCGCCGCTAGACCTTTTTGTAGATCTTCTAATGGCTTACCACCCCAGTCTTGGGTAATGGAGTCAGTAAAGGCTTGGCCATAACCGGTAGAGCCGTGGAAATCGACCATGACCACACCGTAACCCGCGCCCGCCCATAACTGCGCATTCCAACGGAAACTAAAGGCGTTACCAAAGGAACCCTGCGGCCCACCGTGCACGAGGTAAGCGATGGGATACTTTTTACCCTCTTGATAATTAGCCGGCTTGATCCAATAACCGTACACATCTTCGTTATTCCAGCCTTTAAAACTAAATTGCTGGAATTCACCAAATTTTATCTCGGCCAATTTGGCTTGGTTAACCGCCGTTAAGCGTTTTAATGCCTGACCGTCGGTGTTGATGCGATAGAGATCGCCAGGTTCGACTAAGGTTTTGTTATCAAAAATCAGTTGATCTTGCGTCACCGCAATTAAGCTGTTGGTGCCATCACTGTAAATTGACTCCACATCGCCAAACTGGGTATTCACTTTGAAGATTGATACCTGCCCCATATCCTGCGCGGTGACATATAACGTGCGGTTATCCGGGCCAAACATCAGTGAGCTTGGGCTTCTGTCCCACAGTGGTGCCACTTCCTTGGATTGACCCGTACTCACATCGCGCAACATAATGCGATAACGGTCGGCCTCAAAACCGGGTTTCGTCATCGCTAAATAGGCCATATAGCGGCCATCGCTCGAAAATGTCGGCTGCGCATCCCAGGCGAGGTTGTCTTGGGTTAAATTCACGGCACTGCCACCCGTCACTGGCACTTGCCATAAATCGTAGTTGGTGGTCCAAGCCTGATCTTTACTCGGTGCCTTGGCGCTGTATACCACATGTTTGCCGTCGGGGGTGAAGGTCACCTCCTCCATGCCACTAAAAGGTTTTGGCGGAGTTTCGGTGTCTAATCCTTGGGTGATATCCACAACGCGAGTCAGTTTCTCTCCGGTGAGAGCGCCGACAAACAAATGGTTACGGGCATGATCTTCCCAGGTATCCCAATGCCGGACCATTAATTGTTGATACTCACGTCCGGTGGATTTACGCGCAGCCTCTTGGGCAAATTTGTCCTTTGAACAGCCCAAATCGGCGCATTCAGGGAATACTCGCATGCTCAGTACGATTTGTTTGCCATCATTTGCCAGTTTATATCCATCAATATTTAATGGTAAATCAGAAACTTGAACCGCTTCGCCGCCGCTTAAAGACAATTTATACAGTTGACTTGTACCGCTACGATTGGCGAGGAAATAAATCGCGCTATCATCCTTGGCAAAGCTGACATCATGCTCAGTGCCTGCGGCGGCGGTCAGTTGTAAGGGTTTGGCATTGGCCTGGGTCAGATCTAACAAATATAACTCGGAGTGACTCTCGCCTTTGTCATTAACGGTTTTAAGGCCATACACCAACTTAGTGCCATCGTGGGACACTGTGGTCGAATGCATTTTATTGAGGTTAATTAATTGCTGCACCGTAAAGGGCGTGGATGCGGTTGCATAGCTTGAGTAGGCTAAACCGGCACTGCTCAGAGCCAATAGAAGAGGCGCTATTTTCATTGTTATGTCCATCTTTTGTCATAAATGTTCGAGGCTTATCAACGAACTGGGAATACACATCCCCTATCGTCGCATCAAGACACCCATTCATCGTTTATAAGATAAGTGTTCGTTGTTTTTAAATGAGTTTGCCACACTAGCGAAACAAAAACGCTCAAGCAAGCCAAAAGGCCACACCTGAGCGGATTTTTTTGTGACAATTTGTCAGTGCGGCCATATCCCTTAAAACAGGGATCCTAGGGCTTAGGCTTTACCTTTGGCCTCTGCGATATTGATTTTCCACATCGCGGGGCCGGTTTCATGGGCATTAACGCCCTTTGAGTCCACTGCAACCGTGACGGGCATATCCTCAACCTCAAACTCGTAAATGGCCTCCATACCAAGATCGGCAAAGGCCACTACCCGAGATTTTTTAATGGCCTTAGACACTAAGTACGCGGCGCCACCGACGGCCATCAAATAGACCGCTTTATGTTTTTGGATGGATTCAACAGTAGCCGGGCCACGCTCGGCTTTACCAATCATCCCCATCAGACCGGTCTTATCGAGCATCAAGTCAGTAAACTTATCCATCCGCGTTGCCGTGGTCGGGCCTGCTGGCCCAACCACTTCATCACGCACCGGATCGACCGGACCGACGTAATAAATAAACTTACCGGTAAAATCGACACCCTCAGGCAAACCTTCGCCACTTTCAATCAGGCTTTGGATACGTTTGTGGGCCGCATCGCGACCGGTGAGCATTTTACCGCTCAGCAGCAGGGTGTCGCCGCTTTGCCACTGCTCGATATCCGCTTGAGTCACTGTATCTAAGTTCACGCGGCGCACATCACTGCCCACTTCGCGGGTAATTTCTGGCCAATCGGTTAATGACGGCGGCACGAGTTGCGCAGGACCACTGCCATCTAAATGGAAATGCACATGGCGCGTGGCCGCGCAGTTCGGGATCATTACCACAGGTTTGGAGGCGGCATGGGTCGGGGCCGATTTGATTTTGACATCTAACACTGTGGTTAAACCGCCAAGGCCTTGGGCACCTATCCCTAAGTTGTTGGCCCGCTCAAAAATATCTAACCGCAATTTTTCTTCGGTGGTTTGCGCGCCGCGCGCCATTAACTCATGGATATCCACACTTTCCATTAAAGCTTCTTTGGCTAACACCGCCGCCTTTTCAGCGGTGCCACCGATGCCAATACCAAGCATCCCCGGTGGACACCAGCCTGCGCCCATGGTCGGCAGCGTTTTTTCAACCCAAGCGGCAATGTCATCCGATGGGTTTAACATCACCATCTTGGCTTTGTTTTCACTGCCGCCGCCCTTGGCGGCAATCGCGACCTCAATGTGGTTGCCCGGCACCATATCGATATGCACCACTGACGGGGTGTTATCTTTGGTATTTTTACGGCTACCGGCAGGATCTGCCACAATCGATGCCCGCAGCGGGTTATCAGAATTGGTATAGGCGCGGCGCACCCCTTCATCAACCATTTCTTGAATGGTCATATCGGTTTTGTCCCACTTCACCCCCATGCCCACTTTGACAAACGTGGTCACAATCCCGGTATCTTGGCACAGTGGACGTTTGCCTTCGGCTGACATGCGTGAGTTGATCAGGATTTGTGCGATGGCATCCTTGGCCGCAGCACTTTGCTCGCGCGCATAGGCTTGGCTCATGGCATCAATAAAATCCTTTGGATGATAGTAGGAGATGTATTGCAGGGCATCGGCCACACTTTCAATAAAGTCGGCTTGTTTAATAATTGGGTTTTCAGAGGTGTAATCGTGAGATGACATAGTAGGAGCGCTCCAGCGGCCTAGGTGGCCATTCTTGTTTTTTTGTTAATCCTTCAGAACCAATATGATACTCTTTCCCCTCTTTTTGGGCTACATCACATTTTAAATAGGGTTAATCGATGGCAATTAGGGCGTCAACACAGCTTGCATCACGCCAACTTGACTGGACATTCAGCACCACAGAACTGTTTACATATTTTGCCAATGAGCCATGGTCAATCTTACTCGACTCGGCCAACGCCCCCCATCAGGATGCAAAATTTGACATCATTTGCGCCAGTCCCATTGCGACCTTAGTCACTCAAGGGACAAAGAGTGAGATTAAGCTGCTCAAGACTGAACTCAGCTTACCAGAGCCGCTGGATGTACATGACGATCCCTTCTGCTTACTCAAACAAGTAAACAAACATTGGTATCCTGAAGCATTAGCCTGCCATTTCCCCTTTAGCGGCGGCGCAATGGGATGTTTTAGTTACGATTTAGGCCGGCGCATCGAAACACTCCCCACGATCGCTAAGCATGATATTAATCTGCCCGAGATGAATATTGGCTTTTATGACTGGGCACTGATTTTTGACTACGCCAGCAGCCGTTGGCATCTGGTGCACTATTTAGGCGAAGCCGCACTGAATGCCACCCTAAAGGTCATTGAAACCAAACTGCGCACGCAGCCCCACAGTGCCCCCTTTACCTTGGTCAGTGATTGGCGCGCCCAGCAGAGTAAATGCGATTACCAGCACAAATTTGCAGCCATTCAAGCCTACTTACACAGCGGTGATTGCTATCAAATTAATTTAACTCAACGGTTTGATGCCGATTATCAAGGGGATGAATGGACCGCTTACTGCCAACTGCGCGAGGCTAATCAGGCGCCCTTCTCTGCCTTTATTCGTTTGCCGCAGCATGCCATTTTATCGATCTCGCCCGAGCGCTTTATTCAGCTGCGCGGCGCTCAGATCCAAACCAAACCGATTAAGGGCACCTTAGCCCGCCTAAGCGATCCGACACTGGATGCCAAGGCGGCAATCTCCCTTGCACAATCCCCCAAAGATCGCGCCGAAAATGTCATGATTGTCGATTTACTGCGTAACGATATTGGCAAAGTCGCCGCCCCCGGCTCAGTGCGGGTGCCGCATTTGTTTGAGGTAGAAAGCTTCCCTGCTGTGCACCATTTAGTCAGCACGGTGACCGCCACGCTCGATGCCAAATACAGCGCCAGTGATCTACTGCGCGCCGCCTTCCCCGGCGGCTCCATAACCGGCGCCCCCAAAATCCGCGCAATGGCCATTATTGAAGAATTAGAGCCGTCTCGTAGAAGCCTCTACTGCGGCGCCATCGGTTACATAAGTCAAGATGGGCAAATGGATACCAGCATTACCATCCGCACCTTAATCGCCGAGCAGGGTAAACTTTACTGCAGCGCGGGAGGCGGCATTGTGGCAGACTCACAGGTGGACAGCGAATATCAAGAGAGCCTTGATAAAATCAGCCGTATTTTACCCTTACTGGGCACTAAAGCATCGAGGTAACGCCTCGCGGTTTTGGCCAAAAAAATAGAGTGATGTTCCTATGGATGTGGCGGAATTTAGACTCAGATTTAATTTACAGCCCCTTGCCAAGGTGGAGAGTGCAGCACGACCTCACCCCAGCCTTCGCAAGGCCGCGGTGCTGATTGGCCTTCACCAACTCAATGGCGAACTGCAGGTTATTTTGACCCAAAGACCCCAGCACCTGCGCGCCCATCCAGGGCAAATTAGTTTTCCGGGTGGCAAAATTGAGGCAAGCGATCCCAACGCTATCGGAACCGCCCTTAGGGAAGCCGAGGAAGAAATTGGGTTAATGCGACACAATGTTGAGGTCCTCGGCACGTTTCCGGCTCATCACACCTTTACCGGATTCGACATTACTCCCGTCGTGGGCCTGATCAAACACCCCTTTGACTTAATACTGGATCCCGGCGAAGTCGCGGAATGTTTTACCCTCCCCTTAAGTTATGTGATGGAACCTCAGCATCGCTATCGGAACCACTTTTTGCGCCAAGGACGCTATTACCCGGTGCACTTTATTCACTATGAGCAGCGACTGATTTGGGGCGCAACCGCAGCGATGCTCGATCACCTGTGTCGGCATTTAACGCCAACGGCCAGCATTTAGTGGCAACGATCAACGTTCAAGCTTTAGTGCTCAACCGCGCAGTGGCGACGCCGATGGAAGGATTAGCCCAAAATAACCAAGCGAATATATAACCCCGCAGCAATGGAAGTTAGCAGCAACAAGGGAATATTAAACCAATATCCCAATTTACTGTGGTGCGCCACGTAATAATTAACCGCAAGGCTTAACAGACTTATCCCCGCACAAGTCCAAATCAAATACTCCAGTAATTGGGTTTCCTGTGGATCCCAAAAAGTGCGTAACACCATCCCTTTGGAAAAAAAACTGCCTATTTGCCGCTCTGGCCGCGCTTCACCAAAAACCAACAAGGCATACACGGCCAAAGCCCAGCCTAAAATGGATAACGTCGCGAGGATAAATTGAAAAATGTTAACTTTCCTCATATCGACCCCTTAATTTCACCCGGTATATTGTTAAATATTAGCAATAATGGCCTCAGGATACCTTTTTCAGCTTGAGAAAAGTCACCAGCAAGGTAATATAAACCCCCAAAATTTTCATATAAAACGTTTCGTTGGAGAACTAAGCAACAATGAGCATTGCATCTGTCGCTTCTGTATTTAAAGGTGAGCACGCCGTAGGTTCTGAGGTCACCGTTCGTGGCTGGGTAAGAACCCGTCGAGATTCTAAAGCCGGGATCTCTTTTTTGGCTGTCTATGACGGTTCCTGCTTTAATCCTATTCAAGGTGTCGTGCCAAATAGCTTAGATAATTACGACAACGAAGTGTTAAAGCTGACAACCGGTTGCTCGGTGATCATGACCGGTAATATCGTTGAATCCCCCGGTGCTGGCCAAGCCTTTGAACTACAAGTCACCGCGCTTGAGGTAACCGGTTGGGTAGATGATCCTGACACATACCCCATGGCCGCTAAGCGTCATTCCATTGAACATTTACGTGAATTAGCGCATTTACGCCCCCGCACCAACATTATCGGTGCCGTTGCCCGCGTGCGTAACTGTTTATCCCAAGCCATTCACCGTTTTTACCACGAAGAAGGCTTTATTTGGGTATCAACACCACTGATCACCGCCTCTGACTGTGAAGGCGCAGGCGAAATGTTCCGTGTATCAACCTTAGACATGGAAAACCTGCCACGCACCAGCGAAGGTAAGGTCGACTACGATAAAGATTTCTTCGGTAAAGAAGCTTTCCTGACCGTATCGGGCCAGTTAAACGCCGAAACCTACGCCTGTGCGCTGTCAAAAGTGTACACGTTTGGCCCGACATTCCGCGCTGAAAACTCCAACACCAGCCGCCATTTAGCAGAATTCTGGATGGTTGAGCCTGAAGTCGCGTTCGCCACCTTAAACGATATCGCCGGCTTAGCGGAAGCTATGCTCAAATATGCGTTTAATGCCGTCTTGACTGAGCGGATGGACGATTTAACCTTCTTCGCCCAACACGTTGATAAAACGGTAATCGAGCGTTTGCAATCTTTCGTGTCCAGCGATTTTGCCCAAGTGGATTACACCGATGCGGTGACCATTTTACAAAACTGTGGCAAAACCTTCGAGTTCCCAGTGTCTTGGGGTATCGACTTATCTTCTGAGCACGAACGTTATCTTGCAGAAGAACACTTTAAAGCTCCTGTGGTGGTGAAAAACTATCCAAAAGATATCAAAGCCTTCTACATGCGCCTTAACGATGATGGCAAAACCGTCGCGGCAATGGACGTATTGGCCCCAGGCATTGGTGAGATCATCGGTGGTTCACAACGTGAAGAGCGTTTAGACGTGCTGGATATGCGTTTAGCCGAAATGGATCTGAACAAAGAAGATTACTGGTGGTACCGCGATATGCGCCGCTATGGCACTGTGCCACACGCAGGTTTCGGTCTTGGCTTTGAGCGTTTAGTGTCTTACGTCACTGGCGTATCCAATATTCGTGATGTGATCCCCTTCCCACGGGCACCACGCACTGCCAACTTCTAAGCACTTATCAAGATTGCCTAGCACTGAGTTGGCAAAAATCATTGCCAACTCATGCTGCTCCCCCCACCCGCTTGTATAGCATTTATCAGACAAGCGGGTTTAACACAACCAGTCCTAAAGCTCGAGCAACCCACCTGACACGTTAAGCACCGAGATGCGCTCATGTCCCTCATCAAATGTTAGGCATCGCCCTGATGCGGCGGACCTCGATTATCAATCTAACGCCTTGTTGATATAGCGATTAACCCAAGCAGGTTAACTCACCAGTGCGCTAAGCTGATTGGCATGATGGTTTTTTTTGAACTATGCTCACCGCTGCAGTCTACAACGCTCACCCCCATCGCGTTACGCTGGGCCATCGCTTAACTTTCAGTCGCACAATCCCCATCACTTAATAGACTTGTAAGGACAATGAGATGAATACACGCAAACTCATATTACCCGCGGTAATGTTAATGTCGGTATTAGCCAGTGCAGTCTATGCCGACACCCATGTCAGCAATGACACCGCTGCCAATGCTGAAATACAAGCGGAAGAAAAAATTGATGAAGGATTCAAAAAATTTGGTTACCTCACAGGTTTAGCGCTCGGTTGTGTAGACAAAGCGCAATCCACCCAATTAGAGCGTGAGGCGATGGATGTCAATGCCAAAATCACTCGGCTATTTGGGATTGACCGCGCCTTCTTATTTACTGCAGCCTTCGGTTATGGCAGCAGTGTTGAGCTTAACATCGAAGAATGTAAAACCGTCCTCGAGAAGTATGAAGCTCGCATAGCATCTTTCCGTAAAGGAGAATAGTGATGAAATTGCTACTACTCCCCCTCTTTGGGATAAGTTTACTCGGGATGTCGATAGCCCCCCCAGTGCAAGCTGGGCGCTATGAGATCAGAAAAGAAGTGCGCGAAGGCGCCCGCGAGGTCAGCAGGGAAAAACTCGAGGCTCGCCGTGAAGTGTTACGCTGCAAAACGAAGGAGTGCGCCAGAAGGGAAATACGTGAAGGCTATAGAGAAGTCAATCGCGAGCGCACTGAAGCCCGCCGCGAAATTCGCCGAGAAATCCGTGAAGACAAATACGACAGATACGATAGAAACGACCGATACGATAGATACGATAGATTCGACAAGGACAATAACGATTCTGGCGATATTTTAAGAGGTATTGCGGTGGGAGCTGCGGTGATCGGTGTCGCGAAAGCGATTTCTGATCATAATGATGACTAAGCCAGACAAGGCACTTCACTGCTACTTGCAAAGGCCCACTTAGAGCCTCTGCAAGGAAAAGCCTCTGCCAATCTTAAACCATGAGGCACATTCAGCAATACGTTGGCAGTATGCCAACGTATTGCATTGATTTAAGCCAGTTTAAACGCTTTGATTTTAGGTAAATAAGTGGCTAACTGCGGAAATTTATGGGGCTGTTTGGGCTCCCACTCTATTGGATAATAAGCGCTTAACTCTCTGGCATTGGCTTGGTTATCTAGCACCTCATCCTGCAGCGACAAAATACACATTGCCCTTTGGCTGTTTTTTTTCCTAAATTCAGCCACGCATTTATTGGCAATATCAGCATATTCTTCAGGCCGATCTATCTTGCCTTGCATCGTATCCTCGGGATGAAGATTTGGGTTAATCAACACCGACTTTAAACCATTTAAAAATCCTATCCGCTCAGCCCAGTAAGCACCGAGCCCAACACCAACCATCAAGGGGGCAGGATCGTCACAAAACTGCATTTGCTTAGCGACCTCTTTAAGTAATTGCTGCATATCATGTTTTGGATGAAGAGTGCTGTAACTTAACAGCCGTACATCAGG
Organism: Shewanella sp.; assembly: GCF_051658185.1. Classification (GTDB taxonomy): domain Bacteria; phylum Pseudomonadota; class Gammaproteobacteria; order Enterobacterales; family Shewanellaceae; genus Shewanella. Next base: position 9,665 of record NZ_JBOFMC010000285.1, read on the forward strand.
ATCAATAAACTGCAACTGACGCATTTTCTCATGATTACCAGGGCTGGTTGCATCAAATCCGTGAAGATAGAAAATCATATCAGGGCCTTTTCACAATGTGTGAGAACAGTTTTTAGACGGATAGCACTACCCTCGCCATAGCGCTTGTCTAGCAACAGCGCTTCTCTAACAACAGCACTGTGCTAGCAAAAGTGTATGACATCAGCGCCTGCACTACATCAAATCTTTGTCTGTTGGGCTAAACAAATTTGCTCGGCTAACTGTTTTGCCTTTTCCCAACGGGCCGAATCTTCAAGGGCGACTGCCGTTTGCGCGGCATTCGGCTTGAGCAAATTAGCGGGAAACTTAGGCGCACTCGTCGGCCAGACAAATGAGGTTAATAAGGTCATGACACCAGGATTATCATTGCACAGTAAAATCATATCGCAGCCAGCATCCAAGGCCGCTTGCGCCCGCGCTACATAATCGCCCGCAAAGGATGCGCCTTTCATGCCTAAATCATCGGAGAAAATGACACCTGTAAAGCCTAATTGCTCGCGTAACACTTGCTGCAACCAATAACTTGAAAAACCTGCCGGATGAGGATCCACCTTTGGATAAACCACATGAGCAGGCATGATGCCCGCAAGGCGACCGTTTGCAATAAGCTGCTTAAACGGCAACATATCGTGGTTAAATATTGCCTGAGCTTCACGGTCATCGACTGGTTTAGCAATATGGGAATCCGCCGCAACGCTGCCATGACCAGGAAAATGTTTGCCGACGGCGGCCATCCCCGCCTGTGCCATCCCGTCGATAAATGAATCGGCCAGCGCGACAACCTCATGCGGATCAGCACTAAAACTGCGTTTGCCAATCACTTGGCTAATACCATTCAGATCGAGCACAGGGGCAAAGCTTAAGTCTATATCACAGGCCAATAACTCTATTGCCATTAAAAAACCCAGCTCACAGGCCCAACGTTTGGCCAAGATCATGTCGCCTTTGGCCGCGGGTAAAATATCCCCCATGGCAGGGATCAAGGTAAACCCCTCTCGAAACCGCTGCACTCTGCCGCCTTCATGATCAACAGCAATAAGGATGTCTGGGCGGATGGCGCGGATCTGTTGCACCAACGCGATAAGCTGCGAACGACTGCTAAAATTGCGGGAAAAGAGAATTAAGCCCCCCACCTGCGGATGACGCAGCATTTGAGCTTCCGCCTCACTGACATCCACCGAGAGCAAGTCCAACATTAAATAACTCATATTTCTCCCTAAAATTATTCATCTATACTTCAAAAATTACCACAAGCACTAAAGGATAGTTGTATCACACAAAATACCAAAATATCGGGCTGTTCACCGTTACAGGCCTATTCATAGTGCGAACATCACCCGCTGTCGCGCACCAACCATAGGACGCTGTTAGCTCAACTTATCCGAAAGTTTTTGAATAAAAAAAACTAATGATAATTATCCCACTAATTTATGGGATACTACTTAACAAGGTATCATACAAGCCGTTTTCCCTTGAAAACAGCCTGCAGTTTGCCAGAGTTTACGCCAACAACGCTAGTCTGCTTGCTAAGATACAGCGCGCAATATGGCTAACGTAGACTAGAATAAACAGCAAAACACAACAGGACTTCAATCATGATTAGCGTATTTGATATGTTCAAGATCGGCATCGGCCCATCTAGCTCACACACTGTTGGCCCGATGAAAGCGGGCAAAATCTTTATGCAGCATCTGGCTGATGCCAATCTGCTATCGCAATTAGATGAATTGCGCTCCGAGTTATTTGGCTCTCTCGGTCAAACAGGTAAAGGACACGGTACTGGCAAAGCGGTGATTTTAGGTCTGATGGGCGAAGATCCTGAAACCGTGGATACCGATACTATCGATGGCATTCTCGAGCATGTGTCTAAGAGTGAAACCTTAACCTTGAGCACAGGCAAAGTCGTTAAGTTCACCCGTGAAAACGGCATCATTTACCATAGACGCAAAAGCCTGCCAGCCCATGCCAATGCCATGACGCTCTATGCTTACAGCAAAGACAAATGCATTTATGAACGTACCTATTATTCTGTTGGCGGCGGCTTTATCTTAGATGAAGATGAAATAAATCAAGGCAATGCCTCGCCAGCATCGCCAATCAAATCCGCTCCCTTTGATTTCAACAGCAGTGCACAATTACTCCAATTATGCGGTGAGCACGGCCTGAGCATTTCCTCACTGATGATGGCAAATGAACTTAGCCTTGCCAGTGAAGCCGATGTTAAAGCTAAGCTGTGGAACATTTGGCAAACCATGAAGACCTGTATCGAACGGGGCTACCAAAAAGAAGGGATTTTACCCGGCGGCTTGAAACTGCGACGCCGTGCTCCGGCACTCTACCGCCGTTTACAGGCTGAAGGCCGCAATAATGTGGATCCATTAACGGCGATGGATTGGGTCGATTTATTTGCCCTCTCGGTCAATGAACAAAATGCCGCTGGCGATCGCGTTGTCACTGCGCCCACCAACGGTGCGGCAGGGATTATTCCCGCCGTTTTATGTTACTACCACACCTTTGTGCAAGATGTGGATATTGACATTTGTGCGCGCTATCTGCTCACCGCTGCTGCCATTGGTATTCTCTACAAGAAAAACGCCTCCATTTCTGGGGCTGAAGTGGGTTGCCAAGGTGAAGTCGGCGTAGCCTGCTCTATGGCTGCTGGCGCGTTGACCGAGATCATGGGTGGTACAGTTGAACATGTTGAAAACGCAGCCGAAATTGGCATGGAGCATAACCTAGGTTTGACGTGCGATCCCGTCGGCGGGTTAGTACAAGTGCCCTGTATTGAACGCAATGCCATGGGCGCAATCAAAGCCATCAACGCCTCGCGTATGGCCCTGCGTGGTGATGGTAACCACAAGGTATCACTCGACAAAGTGATCAAAACCATGATGGATACCGGTAAGGATATGCGCAGTAAATATAAAGAAACCGCCAAAGGTGGCCTTGCTGTTAACATCGTCGAATGTTAATTCCACTCCGGATATTGCTAAGTCACCGCTTCGCAATAATGTCTTGAGCCGTTAAAAAATGCCGCAACTTCGTTGCGGCATTTTTGTCGGTTGCAATCCGCCCATGGGGGTTACCCCAAAGGCCACATCCGGCCACTAGCGCCAATTTTCTCTTAAGGTGTAATACAGCATCCCTAACGCTAATGCTTGATTGCCAAACCATTCATTTAAGGGAATACGGATATGGCGCATTGCTGCAAACAAATCAAACTCCCGCAATTGCCCATCAATCGCCTTGGCCATGATCTCGGCCATGATATGAGATGTGGCAACACCATGGCCTGAATAGCCTTGGCAATAAAAGACATTAGGCGACACTTTACCCAGCTGCGGAATACGATTGATGACAATGCCCGCAAGGCCAGCCCAAGCAAACTCAATGTCCACCCCCTTTAATTGAGGAAAGGTGCGCTCGATAGCGGGCCTAAGCTCCGCCGCCACATTTTTAGGATCACGCCCACTGTAATTCGTACCGCCTCCAAACATCAATCGTTTATCAGCAGTTAACCGATAATAGTCGAGCACAAAGCGACAATCGTACACGGCCAGATCCTGCGGGTTGATCTGCTTGGCTAACTCATCAGGCAACACCGCAGTAGCACAATTACCTAAAGATGCCGGAAATAACATGCCCCTCAACGCCGGGCGCGCCAATTTATGATAAGCATTGCCTGCGATGAGCACGCTATTGGCGCGAACTTTTCCCTTAGCGGTGACAACCGTCGCCACATCCCCCTCCTCAATATCCAGGACGGGGGAATGTTCAAAGATTAATGCGCCGAGTCCTGCCGCCGCGCGGGCTTCGCCAAGGCACAAATTGACCGAATGCAGATGCATATTGCGCCGATTCACCAATCCACCATGATAGAGAGGAGAGCCTAAATAGGCGGGCATGTCCTCGGCCGAGACCAAGGTCATAAAATGCCCCATGCCCCGTCGCTGCGCCTCATCATGCATAGCAGCCAAATCTTGCAGGTGTTGGGGCCGATAAGCAGTTTGAATATGCCCAAATTTTAAATCGCAATCGATGCCGTACTTAGCCACCCGATTTTTAATAATATCGTGGCCTCGCCAGCGTAGATGCCACACATAATCCTCCGCCTCTTGGCCTATGACACGCCTGAGCTGCTTAGTCATGGCCGCATCGCCGGATAAACTTCCCGTCACCTGGCCACCATTACGCCCAGTGGCGCCCCAGGCAATTTTATTGGCTTCAATCAAGGCCACTTGATAGCCTTTTTCGGCTAACTCGAGGGCCGTCGCAACCCCCGTAAAACCGCCGCCAATGATCGCCACATCGACCCGTAACTCACTGTCAAGTTCAGGATAATCAGACTCTTGATTTATGGTGGCATTGTAATAGGAGGCGCAGCGCGCAATTGACATAGGCATTCCTTAAGGTACTTGCAATATTCAAGATAATGACGGCATTGCAAAACGTGGCTCAGGCCTGACGGCGGCAGCCACCATTTTTGTTTTACATTTTTTACATTTGTGCAATATCGCGAGTATATCTCACCGCCCAAAGCCGTCAAGAACGAGATCCGCACGTCCATGGCTACCAATGAAACAAACTCATCATTGGCGCCTCTGCCATTTTGCCAAAGAGATGTTAAGATGACCGTTATTACAATAAATTAGCAATCTCAGAGACTTGCCGACTGACCGTTGCTTACCCTAGATGCCAAGGTAATCCCCAATGACAGATAAACATCAACTCGCCACCCAAATTGTTAGCTTAGGTCGAGACAAAAAATGGACGAAAGGCGTGATCAACCCTCCGGTGTTTCGCGCATCAACTATCGTGTTTGAGACTCTGGCCGATATGCGCCACGCTGCCAAACACAAAACCGAGGGCGAGATGTTTTATGGCAGGCGTGGTACCCCGACCCACTTTGCCTTTCAGGCCGCCATTGCCGAACTGGAAGGTGGCGAAGGCACAGCCCTGTATCCCTCGGGCGCGGCGGCGATAAGCGCGGCGCTGCTGTCGTTTTTAAAGGCGGGTGATCACTTATTAATGGTCGATAGTGTTTATGAGCCCACGCGGGATCTGTGCAACCATCTGCTTGCAGGTTTTGGCATTGAAACCACC
>NZ_JBOFMC010000286.1:0-5440 GCF_051658185.1 Shewanella sp.
GCGCGCCAAATAACGTTTTACGTTGTTGTTTTGCATTGTCTCGGCAGGGAAGCTGAATTTTTTTAATAAACCTGAATTGTTATTGTGTTTGGTTGTCGCTTTATGGTAAAGCTAATAGCACGCGCAACGTCCCACTCGCGACAGCGTGATTTCAGCAATCGCCATATTTTAGAAACACCGATTAGGAACTCATATTGATGTTTAACCAAGCTGCCAAGCTCATTCTCGTGATTATTAACGTTGTGATTATTCCATCACGGCGGGGGCGGCGCGTGGCGAACTGAGACCTAAAAGGTTAAAAGTTTCGAAAGAACCCCCCGCTCCGCAAGGACCGGGGGGTTTGTCGTTTTAGGGCCTAGGCTCAAGAGGGCAGCCCAGAAAATAGAACGCATAAATTGAGGCCTAGCGCCTCAGCATCAGGCCAAGAGCCAGAGACAGTAGAATCGTAAACCATTGCAATCGCGAACTATTGCATTCACAAACCATTGCAGTCATAAACCAGAGTGCCGATATTCGGCCAGTAAGGAATGAGGTAGAGAGAATATGGAAGCAGGGCAGACGATAAGAGGCGCCGATGCGGTGATAAAAGTGCTTGCAGCACATGGTGTTACCACGGTTTTTGGCTATCCTGGTGGCGCGATTATGCCGATCTACGACGCACTCTACGCTGGCTCTGTCGAGCATATTCTTAGCCGTCACGAGCAGGGCGCAGCCTTTGCCGCGGTGGGATACGCCAGAGCCAGCGGTAAAACTGGGGTATGCTTTGCCACCTCAGGGCCGGGGGCTACCAATCTTATCACCGCCCTAGCCGATGCTTTATTAGATTCTGTGCCCATCGTGGCCATCACCGGACAAGTGTCTACCGCCGTTATCGGCACCGATGCCTTTCAAGAGATTGATGTGTTAGGGATGTCCCTGAGCTGCACGAAACACAGTTTTATGGTGACAGACGTAAACGATCTCATCCCCACCTTGTACCAAGCCTTCGAGATCGCCGCTTCAGGACGGCCCGGCCCTGTACTCGTAGATATTCCTAAGGATATCCAAATCGCTCACCTCGAGTACCGTACCCCACTGCTGGCCGTCACCAATGAACCGCAGGCTGAGATGAGTGATATCGACGCTGCCCGTGTGCTATTGGCGCAAGCGAAGCAACCTATGTTGTATGTGGGCGGCGGTGTAGGGATGGCGGGGGCGGTCGATCAATTGCGGGAGTTTATTCAGCTCACTGGCATTCCCTCGGTCGCGACCTTAAAGGGCCTTGGTAGCATCGCCCATGGCACGCCCGGTTATTTGGGCATGTTAGGCATGCATGGCGGCAAGGCGGCTAATCTTGCGGTGCAGGAATGTGATTTATTGATCGTGGTCGGGGCTCGGTTTGACGACCGAGTCACGGGGCGCTTAACCACCTTTGCCAATAAGGCCAAAGTCATCCATTTAGATATCGATGCCGCTGAGCTTGGCAAATTGCGCCGCCCGGATGTGGCCATCGCGGGGGATTTGCGTCAGATCCTCCCTGCTCTCGGGATGTCGATGCACATTACTCCTTGGTTGGTGGAGGTTGAGCACTTAGCGCGTAAACATCAGTGGGATTATCAACACCCCGGCAGCTTGATTTATGTGCCTGCAATGTTGCGCCGCTTGGCTAATAAATTACCCGAGGATAACGTCGTCTGCTGCGATGTGGGCCAGCACCAAATGTGGGTGGCGCAACATATGTGGTTTCGTCGCCCCGAGGATCATCTGTCGAGCGCTGGCCTTGGCACTATGGGCTTTGGTTTGCCCGCTGCCATCGGTGCTCAGCTTGCCCGCCCCGATGCGACCGTGGTGGCAGTGTCCGGAGATGGCTCGTTTATGATGAATGTGCAGGAGCTGACCACCATTAAGCGCCGTAAATTGCCAGTGAAAATCCTGCTGATTGACAATCAAAAGCTCGGCATGGTCAAGCAATGGCAGCAGCTGTTTTTTGAGGCGCGCTACAGCGAAACGGATTTATCCGATAACCCCGATTTTGTGCTGCTGGCCTCGGCCTTTGAGATCCCCGGTCGCACCATTTTTTCTGCCGATGAAGTGGAGCAAGCCCTTAGCGAGATGTTGGCGGCCCGAGGCCCGTATTTGCTACACGTGGCGATAGATGATGCATTTAACGTTTGGCCGCTGGTGCCTCCAGGGGCATCAAACAGCGATATGATGGACGAAATGGAGAAACAAACATGATCCACTCTCTGGAATTAACGGTTCAACATCGCCCCGAAGTGCTTGAGCGGGTGCTGCGCGTGACACGCCATCGGGGATTTAAGGTCAGGCAGATGCAAATGCGGATGAATGATGACGCCAGTCTGTCACTCGATATGGAGGTCGATAGCGAGCGGGCCATCGAATTGTTAAGTCAGCAGCTGAATAAACTAATCGATGTAACCCAATGTAAGGTATTGTTACCAATAAGTTTGCCGCAAACGGCAAGCGCCTAAGCCTAATCTGCTGCGTGCGCCGAGGGGGAAGAATAACGCCCAGCCACGGCTTAGATTTTACCGCAGGTGTGAAGCGCATGCGCTTTAGTTGTCCGTTAGGTTTAGTTGTAAGTTAGGAGCAAGCCCTTTTACCCAAGCGGCTTGCCATGTGGATGAGCATAGCAACCCGTCAAGGGCGGCTTTTGGGCAATGTCGCTGACCAAGCGATGCTTTTCGAATCGAGATAAAGGATATAGCCAATGCCAACGTTAGGTGCAGTTAAGTTACGTTCAGCAACCACGACCGAAGGGCGCAATATGGCCGGCGCCCGTGCGCTCTGGCGCGCGACCGGGGTGAAAGACAATGATTTTGGTAAGCCGATTATTGCAATTGCCAACTCTTTTACCCAGTTTGTGCCCGGCCATGTGCACTTAAAAGATATGGGCGCGCTGGTGGCGAGCGCCATCGAAGAGGCGGGCGGTATCGCTAAAGAATTTAACACTATCGCCGTCGACGATGGTATCGCCATGGGGCACGGTGGCATGCTCTACAGTTTGCCCTCGCGGGAACTGATTGCCGACAGCGTGGAGTACATGGTCAATGCTCACTGCGCCGATGCATTAGTCTGTATCTCTAATTGCGACAAAATCACCCCGGGGATGTTAATGGCGGCGCTACGCCTCAATATTCCGGTGGTGTTTGTCTCCGGCGGGCCAATGGAGGCGGGTAAAACTAAGCTGTCGGATAAACTCATCAAGCTCGACTTGGTCGATGCCATGGTGGCCGCGGCCGACTCGAGTGTGAGCGATGAAGATAGTGCCAAAATTGAGCGCAGCGCTTGCCCAACCTGCGGCTCCTGCTCCGGTATGTTTACCGCCAACTCGATGAATTGTTTAACGGAAGCCCTCGGTTTATCTTTGCCGGGTAACGGCTCCATGCTCGCGACCCACAGCGATCGCCGCGAGCTGTTTTTAGAGGCTGGGCGGCGGGTGATGGCGCTGACGGAGCGTTACTATGGTGCGGGGGATGAAACGGCGCTGCCCCGTAACATCGCGAATTTTAAAGCCTTTGAAAACGCGATGGCGCTAGATATCGCCATGGGCGGTTCATCCAATACCGTGTTGCATTTATTGGCTGCCGCCCAGGAGGCCGAGGTCGATTTTACCATGGCGGATATTGATAGAATGTCACGGCGCGTCCCCCATTTGTGTAAGGTGGCGCCCTCCACGTCTTTGTATCACATGGAAGATGTGCACCGTGCTGGCGGGGTGATGGGGATTTTAGGTGAGCTTGACCGCGCCGGGCTGTTGCATACCGATGTGGCCCACGTTGCCGCGGCAGCGGGCGAGGATCTCAAGTCCGTATTGGCCAAATACGATGTGATGCAGACTCAAGATGAAAAAGTGAAACACTTTTTTAGGGCGGGCCCGGCGGGGATCCCGACGACCAAAGCCTTTAGTCAAGATTGCCGCTGGCCGTCACTGGATACCGATCGCCAAGGAGGGTGTATCCGCAGTCGCGAGTTTGCCTTTAGCCAAGAGGGTGGCTTAGCAGTGCTTGCGGGTAACCTGGCGGAAAATGGTTGTATCGTTAAAACCGCAGGGGTGGATGAGGCAAATCTGCGCTTTAGCGGCTCGGCTCGGGTATATGAGAGTCAAGATGACGCCGTGGCGGGCATTTTGAGCGGTGAAGTGGTGGCGGGGGATGTGGTCGTCATCCGCTACGAAGGGCCAAAAGGTGGCCCGGGGATGCAGGAAATGTTGTACCCCACCAGTTACTTAAAATCCCGCGGCTTAGGTAAGGCCTGTGCGCTCATTACCGACGGCCGTTTCTCGGGTGGCACCTCAGGCTTATCAATTGGCCATGTGTCCCCCGAGGCGGCAGCGGGCGGCACGATTGCCTTGATTGAAAATGGCGATCCTATCGAGATTGATATTCCCGCTCGCAGTATCAAACTTGCCGTGAGCGATGCCGAATTGGCCGCGCGCCGTGAAGCCATGCTAGCGCGTGGTCCGCAGGCGTGGAAACCGCTTGGTCGCGAGCGGTTTGTGTCTATGGCGCTCAAAGCCTATGCCCTGCTCGCCACCAGTGCCGACAAGGGCGCGGTGCGCGATCGCAGTAAACTGGAGGAGTGATTATGTTAACTGCCGAGCGATTGACGGCGTCACTGTTACAGCAAGGGCCCCAGTTACAACAAGGATCCCCGCTACAGCATGAGCCGCCCTTAGTGCCATCGCCGCAGATGGATGCCGATCATTTTCAGCTCGCCCAGCGCTATCTGCAAAAAATTCTGCTGTCCTCGGTGTATGACATCGCGAAGGTCACGCCGCTTTCCAGTATGAATAAGCTCTCGGCGCGCTTAGGGTGTCAGGTCTTTTTAAAGCGTGAAGATATGCAGCCTGTACACTCCTTTAAATTGCGCGGCGCCTATAACCGGATTGCCCAGTTAAGCCAAGAGGAGTGCCGGCGCGGCGTGGTGTGCGCCTCGGCGGGCAACCATGCCCAAGGGGTGGCGATGTCGGCGGCAAGTCGTGGCGTGGATGCGGTGATCGTGATGCCAGAAACCACCCCCGATATTAAAGTCGATGCGGTGCGCCGTTTGGGCGGCAATGTGGTATTGCATGGCCAAGCCTTTGATCAAGCCAATGGTTTTGCGATGGCAATGGCCAGAGACGATGGCCGAGTGTATATCGCGCCCTTCGATGATGAAGCCGTGATTGCCGGCCAAGGCACCATTGCCCAAGAGATGTTGCAGCAGCAGCGCGATCTCGAGGTGGTGTTTGTGCCTGTGGGCGGCGGTGGCCTTATTGCCGGGATAGCGGCCTATTACAAGGCCGTGATGCCGCAGGTCAAAATTGTCGGCGTGGAGCCTGAAGATGCCGCCTGTTTGCAGGCGGCGATGGTCGCGGGCGAACCGGTTACACTCTCTCAAGTTGGGTTATTTGCCGATGGCGTGGCGGTTAAGCGTATTGGCGCTGAGCCTTTTCGTC
>NZ_JBOFMC010000287.1:0-23250 GCF_051658185.1 Shewanella sp.
GGTAACAAATGGTTAAAACTCATTACCTTAATAGTGGTGCCCGAACCCGGAATCGAACCAGGGACACGAGGATTTTCAATCCTCTGCTCTACCGACTGAGCTATTCGGGCAACTAAACTAAGCGTTAGTTAACTACTTCGATTCAACTATGTTTAGCTTGGTCATCAACACGACCTCGTTCGAAGTGGGGCCATATTAACGAGGTCAACGCGGTGCTGCAAGCGCTTTTTCCTGCCAACCGATTCGTTCGGCGCTTTAATGCACAGCTTGCGCATTTTTTGTCTACTCTCGGCATCCTAAGCCTACTGAAGGGGGCGATTAAACCATATGTTGCGCTGAATATGTCAGTTTCAATACTCGCAAGCACCGATGGCGTGAGCTTATCTCTGTTGATAGGTAAAGGCTCTTAGGCGCACTTTTGTATTAACAGCACTCTTGAATTAACAGCAATAGGAGATTTAGGCGGGGGTAATTCGAAAATTAAAGAAGGATTATGAGTGGCCAAGTAAACCAAGATTGCAGTGATGGGTATCAATATGGGCACTCAATGCTAACCACGGTCAGCCAGAAATCTACAATCTCTGAGATATATACGGTCTGTTACTCAACTATCTGCGGTCACTCAAGCCAAAACGCCACTGGGCGCGTTGGCTTGTTGCTGCGATACCAGATACTCACATTAATCTTGGTCTTTTTCTGGTACATAGCCTTCAATTTCAACGTCTTTACCTTCAAATAGGAAAGACGTCATTTGCTCTTCTAAAAATTGACGGTCATCCAGCTTCATCATGTTAAGCTTTTTCTCATTGATCAGCATGGTTTGCTTTTTTTGCCATAGGCCCCAAGCTTCTTTGCTGATGCTATCAAAAATGCGCTTACCTAAATCACCTGGATAAAGTTGAAAATCGAGACCGTCGGCTTGTTTATGTAAATAGACACAATTGACTGTACGCGCCATGATTATTCCTTACTGACTGCAGATTGTACGGGGGAACCCAAATTGGCTAGCACGCGCTCGGTTGCGGCAGCGAGCCCCACTTTGGAAGGATAATTGATGTTATACCAGAGAGCCTGATGTTGTTCCATAATACCGCCCACGCGCTCATGCCGACCCACAGCATGAGTTAAATTAAGCAACATGGGCTGAATATCTAAATGAAAGTGGCTAAAAGTATGTCTAAAGCCGGTTAACCATTCGAGTTGCTTAGCATCAAAGCCATTGTTTTCAATATAAGTGTTAAGTTCAGCTTGAGTTGCAAATTCAGGAAAACACCAAAGCCCTCCCCAAATACCCGCGGGCGGACGTTTCGCTAAAAAAACCTGATTATCCTGCTGTAGCACTAACAGCCACGCGGCTTTGGTGGGGATGGTTTTTTTAGGTTTTTTACCCGGAAACTCGCTTTGGCGGCCCATAAGCTGCGCCTTGCAATCAAGGGCTACAGGGCAGGCGGCACAGTTAGGTTTACTGCGGGTGCAGATACTGGCGCCGATATCCATCATAGCCTGATTATATTTCTGGATTTCCTGCTCGGGCGTTACGGCATCCGTCAACAACCAAAGCTGCTCTTCAACGCTTTTTTGTCCTGGCCAACCAGCAATCGCACCATGCCTTGCTAACACCCGTTTGACATTACCGTCGAGAATCGAGTGATGCTGTCCAAGTGCTAATGACAATATCGCGCCCGCCGTCGAGCGGCCAATGCCCGGCAGCGCCAGCACTTGTGCAAAATTGAGTGGAAAGCTCCCCTGATAATCATCGCGGATCATCTTGGCCGCTTTGTGTAAATTGCGCGCTCTCGCGTAATAGCCAAGCCCGGTCCAATAATGTAATACCTCATCCTCTGGCGCATTCGCGAGCGCTAACACATCGGGGAAGCGCGCCATAAATTGAAGATAATAAGGGATAACAGTCGCCACCTGAGTTTGCTGCAGCATGATCTCAGAAACCCATACTCGATATGGGGTTTTATCCTGCTGCCAAGGGAGAGTTTTACGACCGTGAGAGTCGTACCAAGCAACGATACGGGTAGCGAAGGAGGTTGTCGATTTCATCGGCGCAGTGTAGCGAGTGCCGCGGGCTTAAACAAGCGTAAAAAAGCAATTAATCGAGGCGTTACAGTACTTAAAACCATTGCGTGATTCGCGCTAGCAAATAATCTTGATATACTTCATTTCCATTAGTGCTTGCACTGTATGTTGAACTTTGGATAATGCCCTTCTTTTTATGATGGTGCTGTCCACGAGACGAGGCAAAAATGAGCGAAGTCACTACCGCTGAATTTAATGAAGAAGGCAAGTATCTGCGTAAGATCAGAAGCTTTGTCCTGAGAGAAGGTCGCCTAACTAAAGGCCAAGCCCAGGCGATTGAAAGCCAATGGCCAACGATGGGCTTAGATTACAGCCCTACGCCACTCATTCTTAACGACGTTTTTGGCCGTGATGCCGAAACAGTGCTGGAAATTGGCTTTGGCATGGGCGCCTCATTAGTGCAAATGGCTAACGCGGCACCCGAGCAAAATTTTATCGGTATTGAAGTACATAAACCCGGTGTCGGTTCATGTTTAAGTGATGCTGCGATTGCGGGCGTAACCAATTTACGTGTGTATCATCACGATGCCATGGAAGTGCTAGAACATGCGATTGCCGATGGCTCGCTAGCCAGAGTGCAATTGTTTTTCCCCGATCCTTGGCATAAAAAACGCCACCATAAACGCCGTATTGTGCAAGCGGAATTTGCAGAACTTATCCGCCGTAAGCTCAAAATTGGCGGGGTGTTCCACATGGCAACCGACTGGGAAGAATACAGTGAGCATATGCTTGAGGTGATGACTGCCGCACCCGGTTATAAAAATCAGTCAGCCGATGGCACTGTGGTGCCGCGCCCTGATCATCGCCCTCTAACCAAGTTTGAGGCCAGAGGCCATAGATTAGGCCACGGCGTATGGGATCTGATGTTTGAGCGTATCGCTTAACGCAACCTATTCACGCTATCCATTTTAAGTTTTTTAACACAACGGGGAAAATCACAATGGCAACGAATCGTAGCCGTCGTTTACGTAAAAAAATGCGCGTCGATGAATTCCAAGAGTTAGGTTTTGATATCACTTGGACTTTCGACCCTACTGTCTCTGAAGCTGAGATTGACACCATCGTTGATAAATTTATCGATGAAGTGATTGAAGCCCGTAAACTTGGTTTCCATGGTGGCGGCCATATCGAATGGGAAGGCATTATTGCGACCCAAAGCATTGGTAAATGCACCGAGGAAGATATCGCAGCAGTGAAAGCATTCTGGGCGGAGCAAAAAATTACTCAGCTCGACGTGAGCGAACTGTACGACATTTGGTGGAGTTAATGCCGCCATTGGCATTACTTGAGGAAGTGGTCGACAAAGTTCGACCCTTGCTCGGCCAAGGCAAAGTGGCCAATTATATCCCCGCGCTGGCAAATGTTAACCCACATAAATTAGCCATTGCCGTCACCACCATTGAGGGTGAAACCTTAGGTGCAGGAGATTATCTTGAGCCCTTTTCTATCCAGAGTATTTCCAAAGTCTTTAGCCTAACCTTAGCGTTAACATTATATGAAGAAACCGAGATCTGGAGCCGCGTAGGCAAAGAGCCCTCTGGCCATTCATTCAATTCTTTAGTCCAAGTTGAGTTAGAGCGCGGCAAGCCCCGCAATCCCTTTATCAATGCAGGCGCATTAATCATCGCCGATTTATTACAGAGCCGTTTAGGAGCCCCTAAACACCGCATGCTCGAGCTCGTAAGGCAACTGAGCCAAAACGATAAAATTGGTTTTGATAAGCAAGTGGCCGAGTCCGAATATCAACACAGTGCCCGCAATGCGGCCATCGCCTACTTAATGAAGTCCTTTGGCAATTTCCAAGGGGGCGTCGATACTGTGCTGCGCACCTATTTCCATTACTGCGCCCTTAAAATGAACTGCGCAGACTTATCTAAGGCAATGTTATATTTAGCAAATCGAGGCAAAACCCTCGATGGAACCCAACTCATTTCTAAGGTGCAAACTCGGCAACTCAACGCCCTATTGGCCACCTCAGGCTTGTATGATGGCGCGGGTGAATTTGCCTACCGAGTGGGCATGCCGGGTAAAAGTGGCGTGGGGGGTGGCATTATTGCCGTGATCCCCGGCGAATTGTCTATTTGTGTATGGTCACCCGAACTTGACGCCCAAGGAAACTCCTTAGCCGGCACAGCGATGCTTGAGCGCTTAAGTCAACGCCTAGGACGCTCCATTTTTTAAGGTTATTTTTCACCTGCGGCTTTCGGCTAAAAAACCGTGAGTTTAACCACCTACACCTAGCTATAGCCAGCGCCTGCCAGGATTTAAAAGAACCTTAACCTATAAAATCAATATATTAAAAATTTGGCATAGCTGATGCTTATCCATCATTTAGTGGTGATATTTTCAATACGTAAACTAAAGGATGGACCCAATGCCAATGAAAAAACCGATGATGAGCATAACCGCTGTGCTGCTTTTAGCCGCCTCAAGTTTGCCCCTGGCGGCGCTAGCGCGCGCCGACAGTTGTGAAGTTTCATTAAATTATGATGTTCGCGTAGCCCCCCAAGAGGTCGTATTTAGCGACAAAGGCCAAGAGCAATATCGCATCGAAAACGATCAGCTCTACATCGAAGGCCAGCCCGTCAACTTAAGCTCACAGCAGCAAGACTTAGTACGCCAATACGCTAACGAGATAACCACTCAAGTCCCCCAAGCGATTGAATTAGTAGATGATGCTGTATCTCTGGCCTTCCAAACCCTCAGCCACGTGGTGACCCCGCTGCTGGGCGATAAAGCCAGCAAGCAATTTGATGAGCAAATGGCAGGCCTAAAAAACCACATGGGGAACCTTGCTTACCAACAAGGGGATCAGTTTTACTTAGGCGCAACCGCAGCGTCGATACAAAACACCTTTAATCAAGAATTCGAGCAACAAGTCGAAGAATTAATGCAACAGGCCATCGGCACCATAATCATGAATATCGGCGAACAAATGGTCCTTGAAGATAGCGAGAACTTTGACACAAAAATGCAGGGCTTTTCGGAAAAAATGGCAACCGTCAGCCAAGTGATAGAGCAAGATCTTGAAGCCCAGTCTAAGACGCTAGAAGTTAAAGCCCAAGAGCTATGTGGCAGATTTAACACGCTCCGAGCGCTTGAGCTGCGCCTTCGCCAACAAGTGCCAGCGTTAGCGCCCTACACCTTAACGTCGCACACGCTCAATGCCGCGCGAGAATAACCATAACCATAATCATAACCATCAAAAATAACGACTTAAGCCCCCCTCATCCTGCTAGGCGCAGTTTGTGCGTACTGTAAGAAGGCGTTCAAACTGCGCCCTAACGCTATGCCTGCAAGCGGTTATTGCAGGCAGTTTAGCTTTACCTCCCCTTATCGTACTCAGAATGACCACCTAACCGCTAGGCAATATCACCTCGGTTGGTGACAAAGGTTGGTAATAAAGGTTGCCTACATAAGGTTGGTTACAACAGCAGTAATACTGCCGAGGATTTAGTATGGAATTTAGTTCGGAATGTTACATTCTGAAGACGAATATTTGGTATACTGCCCGCCATAATAAAAACTGATCATTGACATCAGTTAACATACTCTACTTCAGCGGGGTTTTCGGTCTAAATATCTGCAATAGCTCATCTTATTGCAAGATAATCATTCCGCTTGATTGCTGAGCAATGTTGATATGAACGCGGTTTATACCAACAATGTTTACGCCCAAGCGAAAACCGAGATTTTATATCATTGTCGTAAACTGCTTAAGGCAACTTTCAATGTTAGAACTGTTAGAACCTATTGCGATTTTTACTCATGTGGCTAGAGCCGGTAGTTTTAGTTCCGCCGCAAGAAAGCTTGGGATTTCTAAATCTAAGGTCAGTACGCAGGTGGCGGATCTTGAACATAGACTTGGTGTCCAATTAATTCAACGTACTACTCGAAGCTTAAGTCTGACTGAAGCCGGACATTTACTCTACCTGCAAGGGGAAGAGCTACTTCGTGATGCAGAACAAGCCATTGCCAGTGTCCATAATTTAAACGATGCCACCCGTGGTGTACTAAAGGTTGGTATATCCCAATCTGTGGGTGCCATGCATATCATCCCTGCCTTACCCTCGTTTATGGCAAAGCACCCGGAATTAGAACTGCAAGTCAGTTTACTTGATCATAAAGTCGATGTGGTCAGTGAGGGCTTAGATTTACTACTGACGATGTCTGAACAATTGCCATTAGGCATGGTCGCCAGACCCCTCATGAAAAGCCAATTTTTATTAGTGGCGTCACCCGATTATATTGCCAAACACGGTGAACCGAGCCGCCCTGAACAGTTAGTTGAGCATAATTGCTTGGTATACCAAGGTGAGTGGCATGAACACAGTATGTGGCAATTTCGCAAGGGCGATGATTATTGTGAGATTGGTGTATCAGGGAATTTCAGGGTCGATAATGCCCCTGCCCTAAAATCGGCGGCCATTAGTGGTCTTGGTATCGTCTACTTAGCCAGTTACCTAATGGAAGATGAAATTACCAAGGGCACACTGGTACCGTTATTAAAGGACTGGCAATTAACCCATCACCTACCATTACAAGCCGTGTATCCCCGCCGTAAACATCTTGCCCCTAAGGTCAGTGCGTTTATCGAATTCATCAAAGATCATATCGGCAACCCGCCCTATTGGGATATCCCTTACGCTGAATTGTTTAGCCAACGTCAATAACCCTGAACAAGCGTATCGATAACAACGGCCGAATGGCATTTCGGCTGTTGTTTGCAGCGCTAAACTCTCACCTGTGCTAAAAACCCATCCCCAAGGCTGCGCTAAGTCACTCGCCTTTAGTTTATCGTGTTGTTCAAAAGATGAACCTCATTTGATCGCCAAGTCAATTTTGTGTACTGACTCACTATTCATCCCCTTTAGAGCAGAGTATCTTTATCCTATCGCTGCAAAATTTGTTTGAGCATAAGACAGGAGGTGTTATGACAGCCAATATCGGTAAACTCATCGTCGTTATGATAGGTTTGTTTTTGATTTACAAGCTTATTTTTAGTAATAAAAAAGGACTCACCATTTTTGAAATGCACTTTAACGATGGTCGAATGACCCATCACAAAGGCAAAATCCCTGAACGCTTTGAGCGTGAATGCCGTCAGCTTGCCAAAGCTGAAAAGCTGAGTTGCACCATCAAGGCTGAGAAATTAGCCGATGTCCGCTTACACATTTCAGCCAATGTCAGTGGTACGCTGCAGCAAAGGATCCGAAACCTCTTTCCTTTTGAGTATTACGATAAAAAAGTCACCGATAATCGCCGCCAAGCGAGATAACCGCCCACACGCGCAACCTTAAGGCTGTATGAGCCAAGGTTGCGATAAGACACTGTTCTGCAGCAGTGCCGCACTGAATGACTCCCATCATAGGGCGTAGGATTGCTTGAGTTTGTGCAACCGGCTGACTTAGCCGACTCACTCATCAAGACTCATCGAGCGGAGTCAGCCAGCTTAGGCTGGCACGCTGATGGCGCGAGCGGTGTTAAATGGCTTGTTTTTTTAATGACGCATTTTTTTGAATAACGAGGGTCACCTTAGCGACTGTGATGCCAAATTTAATAATATCACTTTGATTAATAATCGTTTTATCATTCACGAGAAACATCCAGTCGTCAAAATGAACTTGATATTCCTCACCCTCTACTGGCAGCAGCATGTCGTAGCGCCACCGCAGGGCACTGCCGCGAGCTTCCCCTTGAGCGACGCCCAGAATGTCCCCCGCCGTTCCCGAATATCGCCCATTACCTAATGCTTTGATTTTCCATACGCGCGTCTGGGTTTCACCATCGTCATACACAAACCATTCGTTAATCACACCTTCATTACCCTGCCAGTGGGCCTCCATAGTGACATTAAATTTACGGACCACTTTGCCACTGATATCTTGAACCATACCGGCGGCCGTCAGAGGGCCATTAAAAAAACGCTCTAACACTAATGCAGGCTGTGTATCTTGGTAATCCGCCACCTCGACCGTCGTACAACTGCTTAATCCTAGGAGCAGCAGGAGGCTTAAGGCGCTATTTTTGAGCGCAGTCCAACTTAACAATCGCATGATTTTTCTCCGAGTAACTGCGCCCGCAAATCAGGGCGACTGGTGTGGGGTGACAACCAAATGGCCAAAAAGGCCTCGGCAAAATTAGGATCCTCAATTTGGGTTAGGGGCTGTTGATTAAAGAAAAATTGGCTGGTCTGCCCATCGATAATGTTAAAGCTTAAATGATCACCGGATTTAACATCGGGCCATACCGCGGTCAGTAGACCAAGCCAGCGGCGGATATCCTGCTCTGGAAAATGTAGGTGCTGCCACTGATCTTGGGTAGCACTGAGTAAATCCTTTGCAGCAATATCGCGATAATATTCAATATCTAAGATCAGAGGATATTGCCCCGGCTGATAACGCCCGTTTAGCGTCATCAAGCGCGCTTTGTACAAACTAAACCATAACCAATCCATTTCTCCGCGGCCGACTTCGATAAAGGCTGCGGCGTCGCTCCTTGGCGTTGCACCAAAGGGGGCAGTTTGGCTCGCTAGGCTGTTGGCCGCCAATGGCCCGAGCGGTACCAGCCATAATAGGACGGCACCCAGCGCTGCACACAAAAAGTTCGTGAATAACCGCGGTGGTGTTAAGGCATGGACAACATATTGGCAATAAGATGGCATAGGATCCTCCTACCCTCAACTCAGATGTAACTCCCAAGAGCTTTAGACTCAAGGATGAAAACGCTATCAACCCAAAATGCGCGATTTCACTCGATAGCGGCCATAGGGCTTAGCAAGTTGCAGCGCAACAGGCAGTAAAATAAGCCAAATAAAAAACAGAATGATCCCTGAGTGTAGCGTGCCATAGGGTAAAGTTACCGCATTAAACTGCGCTCCAGACACATAACTAAGCGCCCCAAAAATACCGCCAAACAATGCTTGAACTCCCAAGGGCAAAGCGCCCATAAAAGCCAAACTGTGATTGAGACTCAAGGCAAAGTGCAACCACAAGCAGCACAGCCACCAAGGAAAGGCGGAAAACTCAAAGACCCCAAGGGCCATGAGGCCGATATCAATCGCGATCCCTAACCCAGCCACGTTGAGCATTAATCGGCTATCCGCCTTGGCGTGATATTGCCAGCACTCCGGCGCGCTGCCATGAGTCATTACAGACTCTTTGCCACTGTGTATCTCACCCTCTCGGTCGCACACGTTGCCATTTTTCAAAGCCGGGTGAGACGTTGCTAACCACGCGAGGAGTACAAAATGCAGCAGCAACAACGGCACGGTGAGTAGCAATCCTTGATTAAGCCACAGCACGCTAACCCACCATACCAACTGAAAACTCAGGGCATTGTAAATAATCCATCCCGCGCCTTGGTTAAAGGAGGCGCGCCCCGGCACAGCCCTCATGTTGACCTCATCTGCGGCCACAGCATCTCATTGTCCTTGGACGCTGGGCAGACGATAACCGGGTCTGACCGCAACCAAATGCACAGTACTGGTAGTACGCTCTAAAAAGCCGCCTTCGCAGTAACTTAAATAAAATTTCCACATGCGAATAAAATCCTCGCCATAGCCTAAAGCTTGGATCTCATCGAAGGCGGCATCAAAATTAGCCTGCCAATCCCTTAAGGTTTTGGCGTAATCGAGCCCCATATCATTGATAGACCAAACCACCAGATCCGTGCGTTCGGCAAGATGGGTCACCATTTGGCTCACCGAGGGTAAGCAGCCCCCAGGGAAAATATAACGCTGAATAAAATCAACACTTTTTCGATAACTATCATAACGTTGATCGGCAATGGTTATCGCCTGCAGCAACATGCGCCCGTTAGGTTTTAATAATGACGCCAATTTTTTAAAAAAAACGGGCAAATATTCATGGCCGACCGCCTCAATCATTTCAATCGACACGACCCTATCGTATTCGCCGCTAAGCTCTCGGTAATCTTGGGTTAGTAAGGTGACAGTTTGGCTCAGCCCCTCGCGCTCCACCCGGGCCTTGGCGTAGGCGTATTGCGCATCGGAGATGGTGGTCGTGGTCACGCTGACGCCATAATGCTTGGCGGCATAAATCGCAAGTGCCCCCCAGCCGGTACCAATTTCCAATAACGTTTGTCCGGGGTGTAAATCGAGCCTATCGCAAATGGTTTTAAGCTTTATCTGCTGCGCTTCTTCTAAATCAGTCTCCTCATTGGGATACAGCCCACTGGAATAGAGCATTTCTTTATCAAGAAATTGCGCATACATGGCATTGCCTAAATCATAGTGGGCGAGAATATTCCGCTTTGAGCCAGTCGCTGAATTACGATTAAGCACATGCTTAAAGCGATTAATCGCCCCGGTTAACCATGATAATTTGGCCTCAATCCTATCGAGCAAGGCTAAGTTGCGGGCAAAAATCTGCACCACTTTGGTCAAATCTGGGCTCGTCCAATCTCCCTGAATAAAAGCCTCCCCCGCACCAATCGACCCCGAAAGCAGCACTTGCCGATAAAACCGTGGATGATGAACGACTAAAGTGGCATGCAGGTCCTGATGGTTATCACCAAAACGATAACTTTTATCCCGCTCCACTATGGTTAAACAGCCCTGGGGCAAAGTGTTTAGCGCCTGTAGCAGGACTTTTCGCGCCAAACCGTCGGGGAGGCTTTCTGTTGTGAGCGCACTTGGCGAAACCGTATTTTCCATCTTATTTCTCCATTTGAGCGGGATGGGGCACAAAAGGCACACGTTTAACAAAGAGAAGGAGCGCTTGCCAATAGATCCCAAGGACAATCTTAAGTGTCATAAAAGGGCAGCGCAGCAACAAGGTACGAAGATTCGTCGCGCTAACGGCTTGGCGCTGCATCGTCAGGGTGGCATTAAAAAGTGTTTGTCCCTTGGTATGCACTAAGGGGCGGGCAATGTCATCGGCACTCGCCGTGGCGGTTATTGCGGCCGCGTCATGCAGGCGAGCGCGCTTAGCAATGTCAGTGCTCTTAGCACTTTCCGACCGAGCTGAATCGTCAATAACTATTGGCAATCGATTGTTTTCAATGGAAATTCTTAAACTGTCACTGGGCGGTGAAACCCGCCATAGATAACGCATATTCAAATCCATAAAGGGAGAAACATGAAATACCTTGTCCGACGGTGCTTGGGCGGTTAAATCCACTAAATAGCAATGACGCTCATTCCAAGGAGTATTACTGACCTCGGCCAGCATATATAGAGGCTTTTGATTTTTATAACAAAAGTAAAAATTCACTGGGCTAAAATACCACCCAAAATGGCGGATTTGGCCAACAAACAGCACCCGATCACATGGGGTGCCGGCCCCCAACTCAGCGATTTGTTTAAGCACTCTACGCTTAAGGGCCGCAACACTTGGATCGCTGATAGGCGCTTTTGTTGCCTTAGCACCTTGGCGAGTAAAAGTAGTAAGGTAATCCCGCGGATTAAATCGTAGTAATGCCCAGCGCTGGCTTGCAAAAATTCGCCCCATACGACTCAGCTCATCGACTTCATCTAAATCGATGGCTATCAGCGCCATGTTATAGCTAAAGCTATGTTTAATAGGCGTAAAACGGCAATGATATA
This sequence comes from Shewanella sp., assembly GCF_051658185.1. Lineage (GTDB taxonomy): Bacteria > Pseudomonadota > Gammaproteobacteria > Enterobacterales > Shewanellaceae > Shewanella. The sequence continues at coordinate 11,657 of NZ_JBOFMC010000287.1, forward strand.
CACTGCCATAATAGATACCGCTGTTAAGTGGTGTCATAGCCTTATTCCAAAGTGCTCACAGACATCGAGCGCGCTGCGCACCCCATCCTCATGGAAGCCGTTGTACCAATACGCGCCAGCATAATGGGTATGGGAGTGTCCACTTATCTCCCGGCGGCGACTTTGCGCCTTAAGGCTTGCCTCGTTAAACACAGGGTGAGCATACTTAAAACGGCGAATAATCTTTGCTTCATCAAGCAACTCTGATTGATTTAACGTCACGCAAAAGGTGGGCGCACTTGCGGGCAGTTGCTGCAAAATATTCATATTGTAGGTTACCGATGCGGGACGTTTAAGATCACCATCTAAACGGTAATTCCAGCTCGCCCAAGCGGCTTGGCGCTTAGGGAGGATACGGGTATCGGTGTGCAGCACCACATCGTTATCTTGGTACTGCAAGTCCCCTAAAATGGCGCGTTCGGCAGGCGTAGGATCAGTCAGCATCTTAAGTGCTTGATCGCTATGGCAGGCGAGGATTACCTCATCAAAGTCCAACCACTGCCCTTTTACCAGTAGCTTAACCCCTTGTGCTAAACGTTCGATGCCACTGACTGGGGAGTTTAGGTGGATATTATCCTTAAAGGGCGCAATTAACTCCGGCAGATAACTGCGCGAACCACCCTCGAGCACATACCACTGGGGTCTGTCGCTGACATTTAATAGGCCATGATGTTCAAAAAACTGAATAAAAAACCGTAATGAAAAGGCGCGCATATCTGCAATGCTAGAGGACCAAATTGCCGCCCCCATTGGCAAAATATAATGCTCGGCAAAAAATGGCGAAAATTGCTGCTTATCAAGGAAATCCCCTAAATTACCTTCGGGGTAATTATCCAATTGATAGATAAGCTTGCAGGCTTTATTAAACCGCAAAATTTCATTTAAAAACCGCCAAAAACGCAGACTAAAAAGATTACGCTTTTGGGCAAATAAACTCGCAAAATGGTGGCCATTATACTCAAGGCCAGTCAGCGCGTGGTGCACGCTAAAACTCATTTCGGTCGGCAGGATATTGACCTTGAGCCGCGCCAATAGCCGCTCAAAGCGCGGGTAGGTTCTATCATTAAACACAATAAAGCCAGTATCGATGGCGTAGGTTTGGCCCGCATGCTGTACATCAACCGTGGCGGTGTGCCCCCCAATATAGTCATTGGCCTCAAACACCGTGACCTTATGGGCCTGACTTAAGAGATGAGCGCAGGTCAATCCCGAAATACCAGTACCTACAATTGCAATATTCTTCATTGACTTACATCCTTTTGCGGCTTGGTCTTATTAGGGGTCATCAGGCGCTGCCAGAGCGCTGCAGGCAAAAACGACAGCAGTTTTAAAAGATAAGTAAAACGCTTTGGGAAATGGATTTCCCGCTGGCCGCGTTGGAGCCCAAGGCGGATTTCCCGCGAGGCTGTCTTTACATCCACTTGCATGGGCATCGCAAAATCGTTTTTAGCGGTAAGCGGCGTTGCCACAAATCCTGGGCAGATAACGCTCACGCCAATCTCATCATGAACAAGATCCAGCGCTAAACTCGCCGCTAAATACTGCACTCCCGCCTTGGACGCGCCATAGGCTTCAGCCCGGGGAAAGGGTAAATAGATGGCGCTAGAACTCATTAACCCTAAGCGCGCCCCCTTTGACATTAAGGGTAAAAATGCCCCGAGGCAGTAGCCCATCGCCACTAAATTGGTATGAATAACCCGCTCAAACAACACGTCATCAAACGCTTTAGCCGCATCAATATATTCACAATTGCCCGCGTTAAAAATCGCCAGATTAAGCTGGCACTGTTCCTTAGTTAAGTACTCAGCCACCTTAGCCGCAGCTTGGTGCACCTCATGGCGTTGGCCCACATCAAAGGCAAGGAGCATTGCGCCGCTGAGCACATCGGCGCCAAGGGCGCTTAACTTATGCTCATCTCGGCCGCAGGCAATCACCTGCCAGCCTTCACGCAAATAATCTTGGGCAAGCTCAAGCCCGATCCCTGAACTTGCCCCCGTAATGAGCACCGTTTGTGATGGCGTTAAGGGCATCATTTGGCCACCCTCACTTTCACTGCGCGGATGAGCGGCCCCATACAGGGCAACTGTTCATAAAGCATTTGCCCGATATCAAAGTAATCCCGGTGGAACTCAATTTTGTGGCTAAATTTTAGCTGGCTCATCCCATCAACCCTAATGAGTGCCCCTTGATTTAACTTAGGATGGGCATAGTGCATTTGCCAATAGAGCGCGGCTTGAGTGTCAGTTTGGTGAATTTCTTTGATATCAAATTCAATATGCTTAATATTTTCATAAAGCTTGCCAAAATACCGGGTCAAAGCCTGCAAGCCTTCGATGCGATGAAGCGGATCGACAAACACAATATTATCGGCATAAACCTCGGCCAAACGCGGTAAGTTATCCTTATTTAACGCCTGATAGAGTCTGATAAACTCATCCACTACCTTGCTATTGGCCGACGCCATCGCCCCCTTGCTTGCCATCATGTTCTCGCTCCTAAACAACGCTTATCCAACTTTGGCTTTCTTGAGTACCGCTAACACAGTTAATGCTCTAGCCCTTGCGGCGCGGTGGTCCACTATCGCACAAGGATAAGCAAGGGCTTGCGTGTCAAACAGGTCATCGCAGGACCTAACACTGGGGTGATGCAATTGTTGATTGTCCCAAGCTGCCAGCTCTGGTAAGAACTTACGGATAAAACGGCCATCTGGATCAAACTTTTCACTCTGGCTCATCGGATTAAAAATGCGAAAATAAGGCTGGGCATCACAACCGCATCCTGCCGCCCATTGCCAGCCGCCGTTATTGGCCGCCAAGTCGCCATCTAACAAATGTTGTCGAAAATAACGCTCCCCCCAACGCCAATCGATCAATAAATGCTTGGTGAGAAAACTGGCCACTACCATCCGCAGGCGATTGTGCATCCAACCTGTTTGCTTGAGTTGTCGCATCGCGGCATCGATGAGCGGATACCCCGTGCGCCCTTCGCACCAAGCGCGAAACTCAGCAGGATCATTGCGCCAACGGATATGCTTAGCCTGAGAATTAAAGTTATGATTTTTAGATAACGCCGGGAAAGCCACCAATAAGTGCCGATAAAATTCACGCCAAATAAGCTCATTTAGCCAAGTCCGCCCGGGGCTAGTGTCATCCACTATCGCCTCAGGAAAACGATGCAATAAGGCAGCAACGCATTGGCGGGCACTCACGACCCCAATAGCTAAATAGGGCGAGAGGCTACTGGTGCCATCGATGGCGGGGAAATCTCTATTTTGCTTATAGCGATGCACTTTTTGTGCAACAAACTCGGTCAGTAAGCGCTGTGCAGCGCCTTCCCCCGCCGGCCATAACTCGCTAGAGACTGTCGTTACCCGGGGCAAATGAATGGGAGCGGGGTCAACGGCGATATGGCTCACCGGGCTTGGCACGCCAAGGGGGGAGATGGCACGCTCCGCGGCCAGCGCTCGCCACTTGCGGCTAAACGGGGTAAAGACACGATACATCTCACCGGATTGATTAAGCACTGTGCCCGGAGCAAGCAGACAATGCTCCTCAATTAACTGCAGCGGCACTCCGGCCTGAATACAGGCTTGGTCACGCCTGCGCTCGTTTATCTCAGGCTCCGCCCCAGCAAACACCGCCCCCACGCGCTGGCTTTGGCAATAGTCCTTGAGAAAATGGGCAACCTCATCGAAGCTATCTAACTGGATAACCTCCAATTCAATCCCTAAAGCCGCCAAGGATGTTGCGAGCAAATTAAGATGGCGCTCAATAAAATCGAGCTGAATGGGGGCGACATCATGCAATGCCCACTGGGCAGGAGTGGCAATATATATCGCCTTTAGCCTTGCAAGGTGGGTTCGCGCCCACTCACAGCTCGCCGTTAAGGCTTGATTATCCTCAAGGCGCAAATCTTGGCGAAACCACATCAAGACCTGTGCATCCGGCGTGGCTGTAGCAGTGGGCATCTTAGAGGATAATACGGCGTTCTGACTTTGCATCATCGTGGTCTCGGTTTAGCGCCAAGGTGATTGAGTACATGCCTGCTTATCACTATCTTCATGATATTTATTAAGATAGTAATAAAACTGCCGTCAATCGTTACCAACAACTGGCAGGCAATTGGTGGACATCGCTCATATTGAATATCGCCAGCAGTAGACATAGCCAATACGAGACAACCTCGCTAGTAGGCATAGCGTAGCTTCAACTCCTCGGGATGAGGATTAAGGTACACCTGATCTTCAATATAGGGCGTAGGAAATTCCCGTAAATAATGGTTTATCAGGGTAATAGGCACCAGCAATGGCAATAATCCTTGGCGATATTTCATAATGCTTTCAGATAGCTCTAGCTTTTGCGCTTTACTCAGATGCTTTTTGAAATAGCCTTGAATATGCTGCAACGTACTGGTGTGATTTTTACGGGTGGCATTGATTTTAAGGGCCGTCATAAACCCTTCAAAATAACGGCTCGCCGCCACATCAAGATCCTCAATATTGGCGACAATCGGCCCTAATTGCCGATACCACTGCGGACTATGAGCCATTAACAGGTATTTATAACGAGAGTGAAATTTAACTAACTTATGCTTGGTGAGCCCTTCATGTTTCATTTGCTGCCAATCGTGATAGGCGTAAACCCGTGTAAAAAAGTTCTCCCTGAGCACTAAATCGTGTAAGCGCCCTTCCTCTTCAATGGGCAACAGCGGATAACGCTCCATCAACTTGCGGGCAAACACCCCTATCCCGGATTTCGTGCCATTGTTAGTGCCTATTTTATACTCGGTCACCCGCTCCATGCCGCAGGTGGGAGATTTTGCGCACAGCACATAGCCGCCAAGAAAATCAAGCTCTTGTACTTTAGCGTCACTGTATTGGGCCAGTTTAGCGGTAACATCGAGGCTACCGTCGCCGCTCTGCACCAAAATGGTTTCACCGTCGCGCACCAGCCTGATACTTTTACGCGGTGCGCCCATGCCGATGGCTATCTCAGGACAAATGGGCACGTAATCAAAAAACGCGCCAATCTCTTGGGTACAATAGGGAGAATGTTTATGCCCACCGTCAAAACGAACCTTTTGGCCCAATAGGCAAGCGCTGATCCCAATCTGAATTCGCAGTGGATTGAACTTGTACATTCGCAGACTCCTTGTATCACCCTGATGCCCATTACGGACCATAATGATAAAAAGATCAAACTTTTGTACGTTTTTTTAAAACAACTCAATACATAAAAGCAACACGGTGCGACGCGTTCATTTACGCCCACCATGGGCACGCCTTTTAGCGCGCTGTTTTTGTGCAGCTTTGCTATGACGTCTTGGCTCTGGCGGCAATTTATCCAAATCAGGTTCAAAACCGGGATACCATTGCTGCGCCAAACGCTTATCAAGCACAGTTTCAACCTCTTCGAGTAACAACGCATCTTCTGGGCTAAATAAGGTGACAGCCAGCCCCGCGTTACCGGCTCGGCCAGTACGACCAATGCGATGAATATAATCTTCAGCAATAAACGGCAGTTCAAAGTTAATGACATAATTTAATTCTGCAATATCAAGCCCTCGAGCGGCAACATCGGTCGCCACCAGCACCTGAATTTGCCCAGACTTAAATGCCTGCAATACCTGTTCACGCGCGCCTTGGGACAAATCGCCGTGAAACGCCTGCGTCGCAATGTGCTGCTGATTGAGTTGCTGCACCAACCTATCGACACCTTGTTTCGTGCGGCTAAAAATCAACACTGGCTGCCAATTTAGCGTGCGAACCAGATGACAAACAAACTCAACTTTACGATCACTATCTATCGCATATAAACGCTGCTCGACCTGGGAGGCTGTGGTGTTACGCTTGGCCACCTCAATGCATTGAGGTTCACGTAATAGGCTTTTGCTTAAATTGAATATGCGGTCATCCAAGGTGGCAGAAAATAGCAGCGTTTGCCGATTCGCGGGTACTTGCTTCAGTATGGCCTGAATCTCATCCATAAAGCCCATATCGAGCATGCGGTCGGCTTCATCAAACACTAATGTCTGTAATTGATTAAGCGTTAACGCCCCTTGGCGCAAGTGATCGAGTAAGCGCCCTGGCGTGGCGATTAGCACATCAATCCCAGCGTTAAATACTTCAACCTGCGCCGCAATGCTTACGCCGCCATAGGCCACACCGATACGGATATCGGTATCTTGGGCATAGTTGACAAAGCTTTGCTGTACTTGCAGCGCAAGCTCGCGAGTAGGCACTAACACTAAGGCGCCAATCGCTCTAAAAGCTCCCTTATCAAAGGGCTGAGACATCAACCGATGTAAGATAGGTAAGGCAAAGGCGGCCGTTTTACCGGTACCGGTTTGAGCGCCAGCGAGCATATCCCGTTTGGCCAATATGGCCGGAATGGCCTGAATTTGGATAGGCGTGGGCTGCTGATAGCCCAATTGAGCTAAGTTATTTAATAAGTGGGCATGTAAACACAAGGAACCCCAAGAGCACGCATCAGAAGACATGGATAATCACCGCAAACCATAATGGCGCCAATGTTAGCAGACCGAGCGCCATGGAACTAGATTGCCCACCCTACCGACAGCATTGATATGCAGTGTTGATCGCCATTGCCTCTCTAACGACAAACATTAACCTTATGGATAATGAGCGAGCGCCACGTTACCGCGCGGATATTGACAGCACCACTATTGACAGCACTTACATTGACAGCAATGTGTATTAACAGCGCTTCCATTGACAATAATGCTATCTTATTGTCTAGAATAATAATATTAAGGCTTAACAAGGATACTTATGCCCGCCGAACATGCTTGCCTCATCAGCCAACACCCCGCCATGTTATTAACACCTAAGCAGTTGTATCGTCAATCAACACTGGCCGCCTTAGCGCCGAACTGCCAATCGACCGCCGATCTGACCCCACTTAACGATATCGTTGGCCAAGAACGTGCGCAGCAAGCGGTGGAATTTGCCATGGGCATCAAAGACAAGGGATATAACATTTATGCTATCGGTCAAAATGGCCTAGGCAAACGTACTATGATGCTGCGTTATCTCAGTCGCCATGAGCCCAGTTATCACCGCTTGTACGATTGGTGCTATGTCGTGAACTTTGACGACAGCCGCAGCCCTAAGGTACTCAAACTTGCCGCCGGCACTGGGCTTGAGTTTAAAAAAGCCATTGAAAAACTCATGCTTAAGTTAGTCAAAGCCCTGCCCATGGCCTTCGATAACGAAATGTATTATGCCAGAGCCGACAAACTCAAAAGTCAGTTAGCGCAAAAGCAGCAAACGGCCTTAAGCGAATTAGCTGAAGAGGCCAAGCAAAAGGGCATTAGCCTTAGTTTAACACTGCAAGGGGATTACCAAATGGTGGCCCTGAAAGGCGATGAGCCCCACGACGAACAATCCTTTAACGCCTTGAGCGAAGCTGAGCGCAGCCAGTTTGAAAGTCATATCAATGGCCTCGAAGTCAAACTGCGCGGGATCATCCGCCAAAATACTGAATGGGAAGAAGAATTTAGCGATACTCAGCAGCAACACGATGAACAAGTGGCCAAAGATGTGTTGATCCACTTTTTCAAACCATTGAAGGACAAATACAAATCCCAACCCGAAGTGCGCGCATTTTTGAGCGGCATGCAGGCCGATATCATCGACAACTTAGATATCTTTTTAGAAGAGAGCGAAGAGCAATTGGCCCTTGCCTATGCCTCGCTCGAAAAAAAAATGCCCCGCCGTTATCAAATCAATCTGCTGGTAGCCCAAGGGGCACAAAGCTTCCCGGTTATTGTTGAAGAAAGCCCGAGCTATCATAGCCTTTTTGGCTACATCGAAAGCGCAACCTTCAGAGGCACAGTGTTTACCGACTTTTCCCTGATCCGCTCGGGCAGCCTGCACAAAGCTAACGGCGGTGTCTTGTTAATGGATGCGGTTAAAGTGCTGGAGCGCCCCTATGTCTGGGATGGGCTAAAACGCGCACTGCGCTCCAGAGCCTTAGATTTAAGCTCCCTCGAGCGAGAGGTGTCCTTATCTGGCACCATTTCATTAGCCCCTGAGCCTATTCCATTAGATGTTAAAATCATCCTCTTTGGCGATCATGAAACCTATCAACTGTTGCAGCATTATGATCCTGATTTTAGTGAATTATTCAGGGTTACTGCTGATTTTGAAGATGTGATGGATCGCACTGATGTGTCAGAGGCTCACTATGCCCGCTTTATCGCCAGCATAGTGCATGATAACCAGATGCAGCATTGCGAGCGAGATGCCATCGCTAGGATTATTGAATACAGCTCCCGCGAAGCTGAGGATCAGCAAAAACTCTCCCTGCATTCGGCCAATATTGCCAATCTGCTGCGGGAATCTAACTACTGCGCCAAAGCGGCCGCCAGCGATAGGATCCGCGTCATTGATGTTGAGCAGGCACTGCATAATCAGGTACAGCGGGTGTCGCGCTTACAGAAGCATATGATGGAAAGCTTTATTAATGGCACCACCTTAATCACCACCCAAGATAAAGTGGTAGGGCAAATCAATGCGTTATCTGTAATTGCAACGTCGGATCATCAATTTGGGATCCCTAACCGGATCACCGCAACCACCGCCTTTGGTAAAGGTGAAGTGTTAGACATTGAGCATAGAGTCAAACTGGGCGGGCGCATTCACTCCAAGGGCGTACTCATCCTCACGGCTTACTTAGCATCGATGCTCGGTAAATATGCCACCATGCCATTGATGACCTACCTCACCTTTGAACAATCCTACGCTGGCGTCGACGGCGACAGCGCCTCGATGGCCGAATGCTGCGCCATTATCTCCGCGATAAGTCAATTGCCGATCAGGCAAGATATCGCCATCACCGGGTCGATGAACCAATTTGGTGAAGCTCAACCCATAGGTGGCGTGAATGAAAAAATTGAAGGATTTTTTGATGTGTGCAACATCAAAGGACGATTACCGAGCCAAGGGGTGATTATTCCTGCGGCCAATATTCATCACTTAATGTTAAGAAAAGACATTGTCGAGGCCGTCGAACAGGGGCAATTTCACATTTGGGCCATCACCCACGTCAGCCAAGCCATGGCCTTATTGCTGGAAAAAGACCCTGGTTGCCAAGTCGCCAACCAGGCCCACCTCCCCTATCCCAAGGACAGTATTTTTGGGATTGCCGAGGAGCAACTTAACCGGTTACGTAAGCGTGGCAAATCGGAATAACCTGCAGCGCCCACCGTGGCTTACATAACGCGAGTCAACATAAAACACGCACGCTTAACATAAACACCTACGACCACAATGGCAGCCAACCAACGCCAATATGCCGCCCTCAACCACCTATCATCGGTGCTTGAGGGCGGCAATAGACACATTCAACCGTAAACGAAATCTAACGAGGGCAACCGTTAGACTAAGGTTGCCAGCATATCATCGCGATAGGGCACCAACTCAGCCCCCGAGCGCAGGCGCGCAATATAATCTGGATTAGCAATAAACGGACGCCCAATAGCAATTAAATCAAACTGATTAGCCGCAATCGCTGCGCTTGCCATTGGCGCAGTATAACTGCCAACGCCGACCAAGGTCTGGCCATAATGGCCACGCACATAACTCGACACCCGTCCGCCTAAATAATCAAACTCCATGCTGTCATCAAAAATCCCGATATGGACATAGGCAAGATCACGAGTCTCAAGCTCGGGCAATAAATAGTCAAATACCTCACGGTCACGGCTATCGGGAGCCATATTAAAATAGGCTCCGGGGGAGAGGCGTAATCCCGTTCTGTCTTTACCAATTTTAGCCACCACGGCATCAACCACCTCTAGGGCAAAACGCGCCATATTCGCAGGCGTGCCACCGTAGGCATCGGTGCGACGATTACTATCATGGTGCAAGAAGGCATCAATCAAATAACCATTGGCCCCATGGATCTCTACGCCATCAAAGCCCGCTTCCATGGCATTTTGCGCAGCCTTGGCATAATCATGGATCAGCCCTTGAATATCATCGAGGGTTGCAGCTTTGGGCGTAACATAAACTAACTCACGCATTCTGGGGACTGAGCCGACAACCGGTTGGGCAGAAGGAGCCAGCACCTCACCCCCGCCAAAAAAGTGGGGATGAGCAACTCGGCCTGTATGCCATAACTGTAAAAACATTTTGCCACCTTTGGCATGCACAGCATCGGTCACTTTACGCCAACCGGCAATTTGCGCTTGGGTAAAAATGCCGGGAGTATTTGGGTAGCCTTGCGCATCCGGGCGAATAATCGTCGCCTCGGAGATAATCAACCCGGCCTCGGCACGGCGGGCATAGTAAGCCACCATATCATCGGTAGGCACCAACGCTGCATCAGCCATGCAGCGCGTTAATGGCGCCATAATAATCCGATTGTTGAGGGTGAGCGTGTCATTGAGCTGATAAGGTTCAAATAAATTTGCTAATGCAGCGGTAGTGGTATGCGAGGTCATGATCCTGATCCTATTGTTGAATATGCATTCAAGATAGCTTTACTTGAACAAGCATTCAAGAACATTTTTGAATGTTTGTTCAAATAAAGCTAAAATCAGCGTGGCCTATTTATACCACAGTGAAATTAATCTAATGCGAAATGCAGAATTCGACAGAGAGCAGGTACTGCGTGCGGCGATGGAGGCCTTTATGCGTAAAGGATACAGCAAAACCAGCATGCAAGATCTTACCCAAGCCACAGGCCTGCACCCAGGGTCACTGTACTGCGCCTTTAGTAATAAGCGCGGGCTACTGATTGCCGCAATCGAGCAATATCAATCCGATCGTAATCAACAATTCCAAGGGATTTTCGGCCACAGTGACGATGTTCTCGGCAATCTAACAGCCTATTTGGACCATATCGTACTTGAGTGTTTAAGCTGTGATAGCAGTCAAACCTGCTTACTGACTAAAGCCTTAAATGAAATTGCTGAACAAGATGATGAAATCCAAGCAATTATTAATCACAATCTGCATCAGTGGCACCATGCGCTCACCGCCCAATTTGAGGCCGCGGCAGCGCAACATAAACTCAGCGGTGAGCGCAGTAGCAGCCAACGCGCCCAATATCTGATGATGGGCATTTACGGTTTAAGAACCTTAGCCCATACCCACCCTCAGGCCGATACCTTGCAACAACTGGCCGCGCAACTACTCCACGATGTTTGTTTATAACGCCAACCGCCATTACCGCCGTAAACCTGCCATATAGACCTCACATGCTGCAACATCGGCAAGCATGCAGCACAAGTTCCAGGCATGCAGCACAAGTACATCGTGGCAAAGTGCGTTTTGGAGTACATTTTCGAGTACATCGTGACAAAGTGCATTTTGGCCGCCCTGCACATATATGAGGGGGACAGACGAGTAAACCGGTGTGAGCGCCACATGGTGGCAACGGATGACACTCGCAACCACCTATAATCAACATAGAGAGTCAGCCACACTCCCCAACTAAAAGCGACAGCTAAGCTCGCGCCTTAAGATAACCGCGACAGAGTTTGAGCTTATCTGGTTAACCGATATGACGTCAGTTAACGCCGATGAC
>NZ_JBOFMC010000288.1:0-2737 GCF_051658185.1 Shewanella sp.
TGATAAAAACAATGTGTCGCCAGCGCATCGATATAAAATCACCATTGATTCAAAAGTATCGGGTCAATCGATGGTGACGATTGAGCGTAATACGGGGACTGGTTTTGCCACGCTGATCCCTGCTTTTAATGCGCTTGCTGAACCCGGCCAAGCAGCAGTTCCCAATAATTTCTTACTCTCACTCACAGGGTCAACTGGTGGTTCCTATAACAATCATGAAATTGATAACGTGCAAATATGTGCGTTGAAGTCCAACCCTATTGGCGCTCAAATTGACCATTTCGAATTTGATCATACGGGACAAGGATTAACTTGTAATCCGCAGGTGGTGACTCTTCGAGCCTGTGCGAATGCAAGTTGTAGTCAATTATTTACCGCGCCTTTAACTGCCACCTTATTACCTGAATCCACCTCTCAAGGCGTATGGATTGGTGGAAATCAAGTGAGCTTTAGCAATGGTACTACTCAGTTGCAATTAAGGCGAAATACACCTGGCATGGTGACCTTAGGTGTAAAAGGTTCAAATCCGACAACTAAACCCTTGAGTAAGACCTTGTGTCGTATCGGCAATAGCGGTTTGAGTGAAAACAACTGTTCATTGACCTTTGCCGATAGCGGCTTTGTTTTTGATGTTCCTGATAAATGGGCCAATAAACCGGCTGAGGTGCTCGTCAAGGCGGTGAAAAAGTCCGATGTGACGCAGCAGTGTGTCCCAAGCTTCCAAAATCAGACTAAGACGCTGAATTTTTGGAGTAGTTATCACGCCCCCAGCGCGCCTATCACGCCTAAGGCCATCACAATTAATAATGTGGCCATCGGCACCGCGAGTACCTCACCTACGTCCGTGAATCTGCTGTTCGATACGAATGGCCAAGCAAGCATTTCAGTTAATTACCCTGATGCCGGGAAAATACAACTTGATGCTCAATATATTGGTCGTGGTAACGAGCAAGATCTCGTGATGACCGGCGCCGATCAGTTTGTCAGCGTGCCTGCGGGATTGTGCGTTAAAGCCGTGGAGGCGAGTGCCAGCTGCCCAAGTGCAGATATGAGCTGTAATAGCTATCGTAAAGCGGGGCAACATTTTGGCATGACAGTCCAAGCCATGGCTTGGGAAAAAGACGGCGATACGGACTTTTGCATCGGTAACGTCTCCACACCTAACTTTAGCGATGCGCAAATGCAACTTGCGAGCCGTGTTGTCGCACCCAGTATCGCCAGCGGTGGCCATCATGGCGCGCTAGGCGTGGCATCCTACAATCACACCGCGCAGGCTAATAATCTCAATACCATCAGTAATCAAAGCATTAGCGAAGTTGGCGTGTTCCAAATTGCGGCGCAGGCGACGCCCAACTATTTAGGGGCGGCAAGTAGCCTCAATATTCCGCTGGGGTATTCGGCCAATATCGGCCGGTTTGTGCCCGACCGGTTTTTAGTGGGGGATGTGTCCGTCCTGCCCGCCTGCGGCAGCTTTAGCTATATGGATCAATCTTTCCCGATGTCGATGAGTGTCAAGGCCCTCAATATTGCGGGCGCGGTAACGCAAAATTATTTCCCACCGTTTTCACTTGCCACGGCAAAACTGGTGGGAGAAAACAATCACAACGGTATCGATTTACAGAGCCGTTTAAGCGCCTTGCCGTTGACTAAGAATAGTTGGAACCAAGGCGTGGCGACGGTCGATGGCGCTTACCGCGCTAACGTGAGCCGAGTGACGCCAAATATTGTCACCAATCTGTATCAGGACGGTCCCTTTGAACTGCTCGATATTGGTGTGCAATTGATGGATAACGACTCAAGACCGAATGGACTTTACAGCACAGTCGCCTCAGCCGATATGGATGCGGCCTCTACGGGCGTTTGCACCAGTTGCACCGCCAAAAAAATCACGACTCAAAGCTTGCGTCATGGCCGAGTGGTGATGGATAACACCTATGGCCCTGAGACGGAGATCCTCAACATGCCGACCCGAGCGGAATATTGGAATGGCACGAATTGGATACTCAATCGGGATGATCGCTGTACCACCGTCAGCTACAGCTTAGGTTCGCAGGTCGATAGTGTTGGCCTTGGCTATCATTTTGCTCCAGCGCTCAGCACCGGGCAGAGCATCAGTCGCAGCGGCCATGCCGCGACGTTTGAGGCGGGGCAATTTGATTTACTCTGGCGAGCATTGGCCAGTGGCGCCGCCCCCTATCGTGGCCAAGTGACCGCGCCGCTGGATGTGCCCGCGTGGCTCGAATGGTATTGGAACTGGAATGGCAATCAGCCGGCGCAATTAGCCGAACCCCGCGCGAGTGCGTTTTTTGGGCGTTACCGCGGCCATGACAAAATTATCTACTGGCGTGAGAGTTATTAATTAGTTTTAGTAATCTATTGTGACGAATTTTGCCCGAGGCGCGCGATAAACTGCGCCATGTTGTGGCGCAACGCAAGGGCGTGATGAGGCCTCGTTACTGAACTTGGTGTTGCACAGATGTAGGTGTTTAGGTTTTTTGCTGGAGAAATAATCGTCTTTAAAGGGGCTTTTTCGGTTAAAGAGTGCTTTTGGGTAACGCATTTGAAAAAAAATCACTTCATTAGCGATTGTTAACCTCAACGGTCTTGTGGAATCAGGGTGGCATTGATAAAGTTAGCTGATTTTTCTTTTCTTCTGACTCCACAGAATACAGGCTAGTTACATGTTCAAGAAGCTGCGTGGCATTTTTTCTAATGATCTATCGATCGATTTGGGTAC
>NZ_JBOFMC010000289.1:0-5069 GCF_051658185.1 Shewanella sp.
AAATGACGAAAAGTCACTTAGCGTTAAAAAACGGGTAAGTTAAGGTGGCAAAGGGATGATAACTAACTCAGTTGACCTATTTGGCTGAAAAAAAGCAGATTTTTAGTAAAAAAAGCCCAACCCATTAGCTTGTTGGGGTTTTTAAAGCAACTATCAATGAAACACGCTTTAAATCAGACAGCGTTGCAGTGTTAACAATATTTAGCAAAGTGTCTTCATTTTTCTAGATATTCGTTAGTCATAGGGGGACAATAATCTAATTAATACCGCTGACTTTTTAGCCATTAATATGTTTAATAATTAATCTAATTAATCGTACTGAGTAAATATGCACAATTAACCCCATGCCTAAATTCATGCGACATGGATAGTTAAAAGCACTTAAGCATGCAGAAAAATCAAACAGTAGTAAATCACATTAAATAATCCTAATAAAACTGCACGCAAATTATGTAAGACTAATTTAGCTTAAGCACTTCATATCGTCAGACAAGATTGCTCAATTGTTAAGTCAGCATGAATTAACAACCAATCAAAACACTTTATTGTGTGACTAACATCACTTATAGTAACATTAAAACATACTAGAACATCACTAAACATTAGTATTAACTGCGCCGCATCCCAGATGCGGTTAATTAACACCCTACATTATAACAATTTGGAAACGCCCTATGACTTGGATCCAAACCTATACACCACTTGGTAGCTTGTGGCTCACTGCACTGGTTGCTTTGCTGCCGATTGTATTTTTCTTCTTGGCTTTAACCGTATTAAAACTTAAAGGTCATATCGCTGGTGCATTAACCCTGTTAATTGCCCTTGCAGTGGCTATTTTTGCCTATAAAATGCCCGCAGGCATGGCTCTTGCCTCTGCTGCATACGGGTTTAGCTATGGCCTATGGCCAATTGCGTGGATTATTATCACCGCGGTATTTTTATACAAAATTACCGTTAAAACTGGCCAATTTGAAGTCATCCGCTCATCGGTCATTTCGGTGACGGAAGATCAACGTTTACAAATGTTATTGGTTGGTTTTTCATTCGGTGCCTTCCTTGAAGGGGCGGCAGGTTTTGGCGCGCCTGTGGCAATTACTGCCGCCTTATTAGTGGGCCTTGGCTTTAATCCATTATATGCTGCGGGCCTTTGCTTAATTGCCAATACTGCACCGGTTGCGTTTGGTGCTATGGGTATTCCAATTATTGTGGCAGGACAAGTTTCATCACTTGATCCCTTCCATATTGGTCAATTAGCAGGTCGCCAATTACCAATCCTATCGATTATTGTGCCCTTCTGGTTAATTGCCATGATGGATGGTATTCGCGGGATTAAACAAACTTGGCCTGCAACGTTAGTGGCAGGTGTGTCATTTGCGATAACACAATTCTTAACCTCTAACTTTATTGGTCCAGAATTACCGGATATCACTTCGGCCCTCGTCAGCTTAATTTGTTTAACGCTATTTTTAAAAGTGTGGCAACCAAAAGAGATTTTCACGTTTGCGGGCATGAAACAGCGCGCGATTACACCTAAATCGACGTTCTCTAATGGTCAAATCTTTAAAGCTTGGTCACCCTTTATTATTCTCACCGCGATTGTAACGCTGTGGAGTTTTAAAAGTGTGCAAACGGCATTAAGCTTTGCCACTATCAGTATTGAAGTCCCTTATCTGCACAATTTAGTGATCAAGAGTGCACCGATTGTTGCTGAAGCTGCGCCTTATGCTGCCATCTATAAATTAAATTTATTGGGCGCTGTCGGTACGGCGATTTTAATCGCGGCGATGATCTCAATTGTGGTACTGAATATGTCAGTATCCAATGCGCTAAAATCCTTTAAAGAAACCCTGCTTGAATTAAAGTTCCCTATCCTCTCGATTGGCTTAGTATTAGCCTTTGCGTTTGTGGCGAACTATTCTGGTCTGTCGTCTACCTTAGCCTTAGTCTTGGCAGGTACCGGTGTTGCATTCCCCTTCTTCTCGCCTTTCTTGGGTTGGTTGGGGGTATTCTTAACCGGTTCCGATACTTCATCCAACGCCCTGTTTGGCGCGCTGCAAGCCAACACTGCCAACCAAATTGGCGTAACGCCAGAGTTATTGGTTGCAGCCAATACCACGGGTGGGGTGACAGGTAAAATGATTTCACCTCAATCCATTGCCGTTGCCTGCGCCGCCACTGGACTTGCGGGTAAAGAATCGGATCTGTTCCGCTTTACCTTAAAGCACAGTTTATTCTTCTGTACTTTTATTGGTGTGCTCACCGTTATCCAAGCCTATGTCGTCCCTTGGACGTTAGTGTTCTTCACTAAATAATCCTAAGGTCGATTAAAAAGGCCCATAAAAAAAGCCGAGTGATTATCACTCGGCTTTTTTATTTGTCAGGTTTGCTCGGCGCAGGTTCCATTGGCCAAGTGAATTAGCCGGTGTGAACGAACCCGTGTGAATCCGTGAGATTAAGCGGTGTTTTATCACCAACTTAATCCGTGAGTCACTCACTTAGGCCATGAGTCACCTTGATCACGCGCGCTAAGCTTGGGAGATGCCCCAAGGCTTAGCTCAGTTGTTACTGCAATAAACTGATGTAAAACTGCTCAATTAAATCTGCCAAATTCAATCGACTTAACTGCAATCTACTTTAATGTAAACCACAACATTCAAACCACGACATTCAGCCTGTTAGGCACGCTTTGCTTAGGCATTCGCCAGCGTTTGACGCGCTTTAGCCCTTTGCAGGTGATAACCGACAAACAGGATAAACCACAGGGCGCTCACGCATACACCCGCTAAGGTTGAATGCATTATGCCCATTGCCAAATAGCCTAACGCGGCGCCAAAGGCCATGCCAAGGGCGTAGGGTAGCTGGGTCATCACATGGTCAATATGGTGGCAACCCGCGCCAGTGGCCGACAAAATACTGGTGCTGGAAATCGGCGAGCTGTGATCGCCAAACACTGAACCTGCCAATACAGCCGCCAGCATAGGTAGCATAAGGGTGATATCACTGGCCGCGGCCATGTCTCCGGCAAGCGGTAACATAATACCAAAGGTGCCCCAACTGGTGCCTGTGGCAAACGCCATGGCGCAAGAAAGCACAAACACCACGGCGGGCAATACCTCAATCGGCAAGTTGCCATTGGCAAGGGAGGCCAGATATTTACCGGTTTCCACATCCCGCACCACGGCACCAATCGCCCAAGCAAATAATAGAATATTGATGGCTGGCAACATCGCCATCACGCCTTGGGGTGCGGCCTTGATCCAGTTTTTAGCGCCCAGCTTTAGGCGCAGCGCCAAGGTGATCGACACCGCTAAACTGCACAGGGCGCCATATACTAGCGAGGAGCCGACATTGGTGTTTTCAAAGGAACCGAGCACGCTAAATGGCAGCCCTTGCTCGCTGAGCACAGCGGCACCGGAGTCAATCATAAAGTAAACAGTAGCGAGCGTGAGGGTGAGGATAGGTAGCACCATGTCAATCATGCCGCCGTTGCTATCTTCTGGGCTATCCATATCTAACCCGATAGGCCGCCCCTTAGAGTCATCCCACAATTTGCCCTGCAGCGCGCGCTCTTCATGCCAGCGCATCGAACCAATATCGAGCTGAAAAGCAATCACCACCAGTACCATCAGCAGTGTAAACACCGCATACAGGTTCATCGGGATCATCTCCACGAAGGCGGCAATCGGGCTTTGGTCCGTCATGCCATGGGCCGCCATAATCCCGCCGACGAGGGCGATAATATAAGCCCCCCAGGAGGAAATCGGCATTAACACGCACACGGGGGCTGCGGTCGAATCCAGCAAATAAGCCAGTTTAGCGCGGGAGATTTGAAAGCGGTCGGTCACTGGGCGGCAAATCGCCCCCACCGATAAACTGTGAAAAAAGTCGTCAATAAAAAAGGCAAACACCATGATGCCCGTTAACCCTTTGGCGCCGCGGCGGGTTTTAGCCCGCTTGGCCGCCCATTCGGCGAAAGCGCGGGTGGCACCAGAAACACTCATCAAACTGATCAGTCCGCCAAGCAGCAACATAAACAGCAGCATGTTGATGTTATCGCGATTAAGCGCGCCATCGACCCAAAAGATCTTCAGCACGGTATTGAGCATATAGTGCAAGGAATCGAGGGGAGAAAACTGATTGAGCAGCAAACTACCGGCCACAATCCCTACGCCAAGGGATAATAAAACGCGGCGGGTAATGATCGCCAACGCGACGGCCAATAACGGGGGAAGTACCGACCAAGCGGAGTCGGAAAAATGACTAATGTCCATGATCTCTTTTCACCTAAAGAAAACGGGTGGAGATCTACCGAGAGGATAAAGAAACAAAACCTATGGGGAGGTCATACTCCTAAGCCCCTTCAGGTAGCGCTCCATAGTGGATGACTATGGCAGTCTTGCACCTATTAGATACAAAACCAGCAGCCCGGTTTGATGACCTGGCAACTTCGGCGCTGACTCCTTTCCTTGTACATCTGCGGCATCACCCTCCGCACAAGTAGTCATAGGCAGCGCGCCTCTACTTAAAGGTATTCGAGCGGGCATTCTAGCGAGCTGAGAAGTTATAGCAAGCATTTTGATCCCATAAATCAACAATCATCCCAGCTTTAGCCAAATTCGTGCGCCCTCTTGATGCTGATTTATCGGCGAATGTCACCCCGATGGATGAGCCAAGGGCGCGTAAATCAACCGCACAAAAAGCCCGCATGCTATCGTTACAATCTTGCCATCTTGAGGAGCTTGCCATCGTGATGAGCGGCGCAGCGAAAGCATGACGATTCACCCAAATCAGGCACAATTGGCAATGATGGAGCGGTGAAGAACTCGGCTAATGCACTAAGGGGGTCACTGCCGAACGAATGGATAACTGCTAGGCGAATAGGTTGATTTCTGTGTGAGCAGGTCAATTTCTGGACAAACAGGTTAACTAAAAAGGCCAGAACACTATCTGGCCTTTTAGCGTGAGGATTGCCATACGTGGCTAAGACACAGGGCTAATACTTAGGTCTCGCTCACCTTAGCAAGTTGCTGCTGACTGCGCTGTTTCTTGTACTGCTTAGCCTCTGCCGG